>JBHELK010000050.1:0-13461 GCA_046263085.1 Actinomycetota bacterium | reverse complement strand
CGGCGCGTCGATCCCGGCGGCTCGCATGGCGCGCCGAAGGACCCGCCGTTCGCGCCGGGCGTGGAACGCCCGCGCCGTGCTGGATCCGTCAGACCACACGATTCCGCCTCCGGCCGGTGAGCGGCGCAAGACCCTACACTCCTGGCTGATGCCCGACCCCAAGGTGCTGGTGGCCAACCGCGGCGAGATCGCCGTGCGGGTCATCCGGACCTGCCGCGAGCTGGGGATCCCGGTCGCCGCCGTGTACTCCGACGCCGACCGCGACGCCCTGCACGTGGAGCTGGCCGACGAGGCGCACCGCATCGGCCCGCCGACTCCCGCGGAGTCCTACCTGAACATCCCCGCGATCCTCGAGGCGGCGAAGCGTGCCGGAGCCACGCTCGTGCATCCCGGCTACGGGTTCCTCGCGGAGAACCCGGCGTTCGCGCGGGCCGTCGCGGAGGCCGGCATGACCTTCGTCGGCCCGCCGCCGGAGGCCATGGAGATGATGGGCGACAAGGCCGCCGCTCGCCGCGCCGCCGACCGGGTCGGCGTGCCGATCGTCCCGGGCACCGCCGATCCCGTCGACGTGAAGGGCGCATCGGCCGAGGCCGCGCGCATCGGCTTCCCCCTCGCTGTGAAGGCGGCGTTCGGGGGCGGGGGCAAGGGGATGCGGGTCGTGAACGGACCCGACGAGCTCGAGGAGGCGCTGGAGCGCGCTGCCCGCGAGGCCGGCGCGTACTTCGGCCGCCCCGAGGTGTACCTGGAGCGCTACATCGAGCGCGCGCACCACGTCGAGGCCCAGATCCTCGCGGACACGCGCGGCAACGTCTCATTCCTCGGCGAGCGCGACTGCTCGCTGCAACGGCGATACCAGAAGCTCGTGGAGGAGACCCCCTCTCCGGTGGTCGACGACAAGCTGCGATCGCGCATCGGCGAGGCGGCGCTCGCGCTGGCCAAGGAGGCCGGGTACCAGAACGCCGGCACCGTCGAATTCATCGTCGACGACGACGGCACCTTCTACTTCCTCGAGGTGAACGCGCGCTTGCAGGTGGAGCACCCGGTGACGGAGATGGTCACGGGCGTCGATCTCGTCGCGCTCCAGCTCCAGGTGGCGCTGGGCGAGAAGGTCGAGCTCTCACCCGACCCGCGTGGTCACGCCATCGAGTGCCGCATCAACGCGGAGAACCCGTACCGAGACTTCCTCCCCGGTCCGGGGCTCGTCACCGGGTACCGCGAGCCGGCCGGACCGTTCGTGCGGGTCGACGCGGGCGTCGTGGCGGGCAAGCGGATCCCGGAGAACTACGACTCGCTGATCGCGAAGCTCGTGGTGTGGGGCGAGGACCGCGAGCGCGCCCGCCGCCGCATGCTCCGCGCGCTCGCCGAGTACGGCGTGGCCGGCGTGCCGACCACGATCCCGTTCCACCGCTGGGTGCTCGACACGCCGGAGTTCCGCGACGGGACGCACTTCACGAGGTTCGTCGAGCAGGCGCTGGCCGAGACCGAGCTCCCGGAGTTCACGCAGCCGGCGCTCGATGCAGGGCGGGGACAAGCCCCGCCCCACGGACAAGCCCCGCCCCACCGGCAGGACCGCGAGCGAAGGCCGGCGGAGTTCCTGGTCGAGGTGGAGGGCCGGCGCGTTCCCGTCCGCCTGTTCGATCCAGCCGCGCGCACGGCGCCGCCGCCGCCGGAGCAACAGGGTCGCACCGGGGGCGGACTGCACGCCGGCGCCACGATCGCGGCGCCCATGCAGGGGACGATCCTCCAGGTCCTCGTGGAGCAGGGGCAGAAGGTCGAGGCGGGTCAGGTCGTGTGCATCCTCGAGGCCATGAAGATGGAGAACCACATCGCGGCCACCCGAGAGGGCACGATCGCGGAGCTTCCGGTGCAGGCCGGCCAGGTCGTCGAGACCGGCCAGACCATCGCGGTCATCGAATAGGAGACCGCTCGCGCGGCTTCGCGTGAACGCCGCTCGTTACGACTCGGCGCTGGACAGGAAGGCGACCACGCGTCCCCGCGTGATCTCGTCGGCGCGGCGCACGACCGGCGTCGGGATCGACTCGGGCTCGGATCGCCGGCTCACGTGCATGTTGGGAGCCAGGCTCGCGAGCTGATGCACGGAGATGTCGCTGTGCGGCACCTCGACGTGCTTCACGTGCCGCCGAGGAAGGCGAAGGACGAACCGGCAGCCCTCGTGATAGCCGGCGTCGAGGGTGAGCTTCCCTCCGATGGCCTCGGCGAGCTTCCGGCAGATGTAGAGCCCGAGACCGGTGCCGCCGACGTGGCGGGTCCGGGACTGATCCACCTGGTAGAAGCGGTCGAAGATCCGGTCGTGGGCGTCCTCCGGGATGCCGGGGCCCTGGTCCTCGACGATCAGCGCCACCGCCTCGGCTTCCACCCGGCACCGGATGGTGATCCGGGAGTCGGCCCGCGAGTACTTCAGCGCGTTCTCGGCGAGGTTGGACAGGATCTGGTGGACCTTCCCCTCGTCGGTCTCGACCTCCACGAGCTCGGGGTCGAAGTCGAACTGGAACGAATGAGCCCCGGCGGAGGGACGGAGCTCGAACACGACGTACTCACAGAGCGTCCGGACCGGCACCGGCGCGAACGACACGCGCTCGGCGTCGGACTCGAGGCGAGCCACCACGAGCAGCCGTTCGATGAGCCGGCGCAGCCGGTCGCTCTGGCGGTCGACGGCCTCCAGGAACGACAGCCGTTGCTCCTCGTCGAGGTCGTGTCCCAGCTGGATCAGCGTCTTCACCGATCCCTGGATCGAGGTCAGCGGTGTGCGGAGCTCGTGCGACACCATGGCCACGAAGTCGTCCTTGAGCTGGTTCAGCTCCTGCAGGCGGGAGTTCTTGAGCAGCGCACTCGCGCCTAGGTACACGGCCGCGAGCGGTAGCGCGAGCAGGGGGACCAGGATCGGACTGTTCTCCGCGAGGATCACCACGACCGGCGAGAGCGAGAGCAGCACGCCCGAGACCATCGCGTTGAACACGATGTTGGCCTTGATGTGATCCACGATCGAGGTGCCCTGCGTGACGCTGACGGCGATGGCCGTCAGCGTGTTGTTCACGATGAAGAATGCGGCCGCGGCGGCCAGCATGGGCGGCAGGTCACCGGCGCCGATAGCGGCCTTCCCGCCGAGCGCGGTGTACGTGACGCCGGCGGCGCCGATGGCCAGCGCGTACTGCCCGGCGTTGAACACGATCTTGCGGGGGGGCTTCCTGCGGATGAGGTCGGCGATGACGGTCGATGCCACCAGTGCCGTCACGCCCCATCCCACACCCCAACCCAGGACCAGGCCGAAAGCGAACGTGGAGGAGGTCGTGACCTCCTCGGTGTCGGTCCCTCTGGGGATCGTGAGCGGGAGGAGCTCTGAGAGCAGGACGAAGGCGGCGAACATCAACCGCCGGGCGCCGCCGGGCCAGAACACGCCCGGGGCGATGACGTCGAGGTGGAACCGGTCGCTGAGGACGAGCCACAGCGTGAGGGCGCCGCCGGCGGCGCCGACGAGCCCGACGTACAGGCCGATCAGGCTGGCGTGCGGGAACGCCCCGGGCTCATTGCCCGGGGCGTCCACGTCCGATCGAGTCGCTCGCCTCAGTGCCATTTCACGCTAGCGCCGAGAGCCGCCGCAAGGCCTGTCAGCGACGCAAGGGTGAGGGTGAGGCGCACGATGTTCGCCTTCACGATTTGTCCACCTCCCTTCAGCGCCGTCGGTGCTCTCCTCCGCTGGAGAAGCTCCCTTCGGTGCCAACCGGATTTTCGGCCGGTGTATAGGCCCCCTTTAGCCTCGAGAGCCTGTTCCGTCCGATACGTTCGGCACCGACCGGGTGACGGCACATCCACCGGGTGGTGCACATCGACCAGACCTCCGGCCTAGCCCGCGGTCCGCCGTCGCCGCCGGACCGGCCGATGCCTCGGCGGGACGTCAGGCGCCGTCTCCGCGCTCGATCCGTGCCCGGAGGTTCCTTAAGTCTTCCGTCCATCCGGTCGATGGGTGGGGAGCAGCCGCTCGAACCGGGAGTCCGTCCACGTGATCTTGGTCGTCTTCGTCGCCCTCAGCGCCCTCGCCGTGCCGCTGGCACGGGGGCGTCTCCTCGCGCTGGCCGGCCTTCGGTTCCGCCGGGCCTGGCTGATCCCCCTGGCACTCGGACTCCAGGTGCTCATCACGGTGCTGTGGACCGGATCCCAGACCCAGCTGCACGACTTCCTGCACGTCTCGTCGTATGCCCTCGCCGCCTTGTTCCTGGTCTTCAACCGCCGGATCCCCGGGATCTGGCTGATCGCCCTCGGCGCGGCGCTCAACGTTCTCGCGATCGTCTCGAACGGAGGCGTGATGCCGGCGTCTCCGCACGCCCTGGCCCTGGCCGGACTGCCGAGCGCGACCCCGGGCTTCAGCAACTCCGCCGCCGTGGTCTCACCCCACCTCGCCTTCCTCGGTGACGTCTTCGCCATCCCCCGGTCGTGGCCGCTCTCGAACGTCTTCAGCGTTGGCGACGTGTGCGTGGCCCTCGGCTGTGCGCTCATGCTCCACCGCGTCTGCGGATCCGTCCTCGTCCCGTCGGGCAAGGGGCAGTTCTCGCCGCTCCTCAAGCGGCCAACCTTCATGCGACTGTGGGGCTCCCAGGCCGTGTCCAACATCGGGGACTGGACCTATGCGATCGCGGTCGGCACGATGCTGGTGCGCCGCACGCACAGCCCGCAGATGTTGTCGATGCTCCTGATCTGTCAGGTCGCTCCCGCCGCCCTCTTCGGGGGACTCCTGGGAGGACTCGCCGACCGCTACTCCCGCGTGCGGCTGATGATCATCTCGGACGTCGTGCGCGCCGCCGCCGTGGGCTCGTTGTTCATCGCACCTCCGTCATCGATGCATCTGTTCGCCGTGGCCGGGCTCCTCGGGATCTTCGGCGCGCTGTTCCAACCCAGCCTCCAGGCCTCGATCCCGAATGCGGTCGAGGAAAAGGAGGTCGTCGCTGCCAACGCAATGGTCGGCGCGACGTTCCACTTCGCGATCATGGCCGGACCGGCCCTCGGCGGATTCCTCGTCGCGCAGCTCGGGACCACCCCGGTCTTCGCCATCAACGCGCTCTCGTTCTTCGTGTCGGCGGCGCTACTCACCGGGCTCCGATTGCCGCATCCCGGGGCCAACCGGGATCCCGAGGTCAAGCGGGAGCACACCGCAGTGCGCGATCTCGTGGAAGGCGCGCGCTACACGATGAGCACGCCGCTCGTCCGCGGCATGATGCTGGTCATCGGGATCGTGCTGGTGGCCGCTGCTGCCAAGGCCCCTCTCGAGTCGCTCTTCGTTCTCAGCACGCTCTCCCTCGACCCGCAGGCCCTCGGCTTCATCCTCGGTTGTTGGGGGCTCGGGATGCTGCTGGGATCGATCTCGGCCCCCGCGATCTGCCGACGGTGGCCACGGGAGAAGGTGCTCGCGCTCACCATCGCCGCGGTCGGGATCGCCGTGCTCATCGCATCGCAGGCGCAGAACCTCGAGACGGTCCTGCTCCTGTGGCTTCTCGCGGGAGCGGCGAACTCCATCGCCAACGTCTCCTATGAGTCGTTGCTCCAGGAACGGACCCCCGACGACTTCCGCGGGCGGGTGTTCGCCGCCTTCGAGTTCGTCACGAACCTCGCTTTCCTCGCCGGCGCCCTGTTCGCGGGCTGGCTGGGCAGCAGGCTCGGGATCCGGATGTCCTATGTGTTCTCCGGCGTGCTGTTCCTGTCGGCCGCCATCGTGTGCCGGGTCCTCCTGCCGAACACGACGACCAAGGGCCTGAAGGCGCTGGTGATCGGGTTCGGCGCCGACGCCCCCCAGGCGGCGGCCCGGGCCGAAATGGAAACGGAAACGGGATCCCCTTTCACGGAGCCGATCCTGGAACCGATCCTCGAATCGCGCGAGATCACCCCGACGGTGCACGGGCAGTGGCCCCAATCGATCGGGGCAACCATGCATGCCCTGCGCGATCCATCGGCGCAGGTCCGGCGGCGGGCGGCGGTCGAGCTGGGGCGCCTGCACGCGGTCGAGGCCCTCCCCGCGCTGGGGCGGGCGTTCGACGATCCCGATCCGCTGGTGCGCGAGGCCGTGGTACGAGCGGTCGGCTCGATGCCGGTGACGGGCGTGGAGACTGCGCTCGTCCAGGCTCTGGCAGACCTTTCCGCCGACGTCCGCAGCGCCGCGTCGGATCACCTCGTGCTCAGACGTTCCGACCGGGTCGTC
This sequence comes from Actinomycetota bacterium, assembly GCA_046263085.1. GTDB lineage: Bacteria > Actinomycetota > UBA4738 > UBA4738 > JACQTL01 > JBHELK01. The sequence goes on along the minus strand of JBHELK010000050.1, from coordinate 7,256 downwards.
GCCGCGCTCACGCAAGCTCTCGAGATCCCGACGCTCGAGGAAGCTGCCCTCTCGGTCCTGTCGCGGATCGGACCGGAATGGTTCGGTCAGGATCTGTCTTCCCTCGATCCGGAGCGGCGACGAGCAGCGGTCGAGGTTCTGGCCGCGATGGGTGGGCCCGTCGGCACCGAATCCCTCGTCCGCTCGCTCGCGGATCCCGATCCGGAGCTTCGGGCGCGCTCCGCGGAGCTCCTGGGCCGGCTGGGCGATCCGGCAGTGCGCGACGTCCTCGAGCGCGCCCTGGACGATCCGATCGAGAGCGTTGCGATGGCGGTCCGGCGGGCACTGACCGCGCTCGAAACGGCGGAGCGCGAGTCGGCCCTCGCGACCTAGCCCGGCTCAGGACGCCAGCGGCGCCAGGAACTCCCGGACCGCGGCCAGGTACGCCTCGGTCTCCTCGACGAAGCCGAGATGCGCGCTGTCCTCGAGCACGAGGAGCTCACCTTCCGAGACGCCCTTGGCGATGGCCTCGGCTCCCGGAGGGGGGCAGGTATGGTCCTGCCGGCCGGTGAGAGCGAGCACCGGCTGTGTCACGCGGTCGAGCACGTCCTCCACGTCGATGCCGCCGTATTCGTTGGCGGCGAAGTGGCGGATCACATCCGGGGCGTAGACGGCGCCCGAGGTCCGCTCCACGTACTCCGGGATCCGCGGATCCATCGGGTCGGCGAAGTGGTACGGCAGCTGATCGTGCCAGAGCGTCGCGACGTCATCGGGGGTGCGCACGTCGCGCTCGTTCGCCCACGAGGCCTCGACCTTCGCGCGGAGCTCGGCGGGGAGCCGCGCGAGCCCGCCTTCCACGTCCATGTAGGCGACCGACGGAAGCCCGGCCGAGACGATCGTCGCCGCCGCATCGCCGGGGCGGTCCACGGCATGGACCAGCGCGACGAACGCGCCGTAGGAATGGCCGAGCACGGCGTAGCGCCCGAGCCCGAGCGCTTCCGCCAACGAGGAAACGTCCGCCGCCATCCGGCCGAGCGTCCAGGTGTCGGGGGGCGCCGGATCGGAACGCCCCTGCGCTCGCTGGTCGACGAGGATCAGCCGATGCGCGTCGGTCAGCGCATCCAGGTAGTCGCCGAACATGTGATGGTCGAGCCCTGGACCGCCGTGCAGGACAACGAGCGGCCATCCCTCCCCGCGCTGTTCGACGAACAGTCGCGTGTCGCCGATGTCGACGAGCTCACCCAGCCGGCGGCCCCCACGACTCGCGACCCACCAGCTTGATGCCGGTGTCGTGCAGCTTGTACCCGCGGTTCACGCTGACCATCAGGGCCGTCAGCGGCTCCACCACTCGAGCCATCGAGAGTGTCCCCGCGTCGACCCAACGCAGCGCCGGGATCGCGTCGACCAGCCCGCCGACCTGGGCCTTCGCGTCCGCGTCGTCGCCGCAGAGCAGCACGTCGCCCTCCACGTCGTGCAGGAGATCCTGGAGCGGCTCGGCGGCCACCGTGTGGAAGCCGGCGACGAGCCGGACCCGCGGCCCGAGCAACGCGTTTGCCTGTTCGGCGGCGGACCCGTGCCAGGGACGGATCACCTGCCATGCCCGCCCGCCGACTGCCGTCGCCAACGGTGTGGTCGTGTCACACACCACCCGGCCGGGAGGGATGTGGTCCTTGATGGAGCGATAGATGTCGGCCTGCCCGGCGTACGGCACGGTGACGAAGACCAGCTCCGCGCCGGAGGCGGCGGTCTCGTTCGAGGTCCCGTCGACGGGCGTGTCGCCGCCGAGCAGCTCCCGCGCGCGCTCCGCCGCGTCGCGGCCTCGCTCCTCGGAACGCGACCCGATCACGACGCGGTGGCCGCCCCGCGCGAGCCGCAGGGCGAGCCCGAAGCCCTCGTCGCCGGTCCCGCCGATGACCCCGATGTCCACGGCCGGTCACACTACCGGAAGGTAGCCTGAGCCCCGTGGACGTTCGCTCCGAGATCGCCGGCCTCTCCCCCGACGACATCCGATCGATGCTCGCGGGGCTGCCCGAGTCCGACGGCTACCCGGTCGTCGTTCGCCCCCTCCGCTGGCGGACGCGCCCCCACCTCGCGGCGCACACGAGCTTCGATGACCGGCGGATCGTCCTGCAGGTTCCCGACCCCTTCTACCCGTTCGGCGAGATCGTCCCCTACGGCGCGAAGCGGTTGCCCGGCAAACGGATGCGGTTCGTGTGGCTCACCGAGGGCGTCACGTTCCGCGAGGCGCGGGAGGTCCTGCGGTTCCTGTACCTGCACGAGTGGATGCACTGGTACCTGCGCGAGCGGCTCGGTCGCAAGGGTGCCGCGGAGACGGCGTGCGAACGCTTCGCCCTTCGCAACTACCAGCGCCAGGAGGTGGGCCTGGCGGACGCCACCGAGGCCCTCCGCCGCCGAACCCACCCTTGACCTTTTCCCGACGCGGGCGGAGAGTCGGCCCAGTCGATCCGAGGGGGGTGGGCCGATGCCCAGGTATCTGTTGCGTGTCTCCTACACGGCCGACGGGCTGAAGGGTGTCCTGAAGGAGGGAGGCTCGGCCCGGCGCGACGCGGCGAGACAGGTCGTGGAGAGCGTCGGGGGGACGATGGATTCGTTCTACTTCGCGTGGGGCGACACCGACGCGTACCTCGTGGCGAACATGCCCGACGCCGAGTCGGCCGCGGCGGCCGCCATGACCGTCTCGGCATCCGGCGCCGCCATGTGCTCGACGACAGTGCTCATCGAACCGGAGGAGATGGATCGGGCGGTGCAGAAGCACGCCGAGTACCGTCCACCGGGGACCTGATCACCGTCACGCGGTCCGGCTAACCGCCGCCGCCGACCTCGTCGTACTCGTCGTCATCGACGGGCGTGGCCATGTGGCCGCGCTCGTCGTCGATGCGATTCCACAGGTCCTCGGCCCAGTCGCGGATGCCGGGCCACATCCGCCAGAAGTTCTCCTTGGAGACCTCCCCGAAGTGCCGCTCGGCCTCCTCGGCGGTGGTCTTCTGGGTGGTGTGATCGAGGACGAAGATCCCGGTGACGAATCCGTGCTCGAGCTGCTCGTCCACGCCAACCCTGCCTCTCGTCGGTGAGATGCGGACGATACAGGACGATGCGGACCGCGTCCCGCGTCAGCCGGGGACGCCCGATGTCGCTGTGACGCCCCAGGGCGGCGAGCCGTAGATGACCACCGGAGTGCCCCTCGGCACCTGCGGATAGAGCGCGATCACGTCGTCCTCGAGCATCCGGATGCAGCCGTGCGAGGCGTAGGAACCGATGCTTCCCGAGTCGGGCGTGCCGTGGATGCGGATGCCGGACGCGTTGAGGTAGAGCGCGCGGAGTCCGAGCGGATTCGAGGGGCCGGGCGGGATGTACAGCGGCTCGCCGGCGCCCCAGCCGGTGGGATCGGGGTTGGTCCAGTCGGGGTTCTCGACCTTGTCGATCACGTGCCACCGACCGGCCGGTGTGGTGAAACCGGGCTGGGCGGTGGCCACCGGATAGGTCTTCACCATGTGGAAACCGTCGTAGAGATGGAGCTCGTTCGAGCTCAGATCGACGGCGACGGTCTTGTTGAGGTCGTCGTCGGAGATCTTCGGTTTCGTGATCCGGACGTGGACGCTGACCGACGGGTGCAGCGTGCGCAGCGCGGCCACGATGTCGGTGCGGACCGCATCGGGGTCGGCCTCGTACCCCTTGCGGGCGTGCTGCTTCACGACGCGCATCCGATCCTTCGACATGACGATGCCCGCGCCCCGCGGTTCGCGATCGATCCTCGCCACGAGGTGATCGACGAGCTTGTCGATACGCCGCTGGGGCAGCCAGTTCGTGAGTGGGATGGACTTGCTCACCGACCAGCCGAACAGCCGGTGATAGGAACGGGTGACCCAGGTCATGGAATCCGACGACTCGAGGGCTCGATCGACGGCGCCCTCGACGTCACCGGTCACGCCGACGTCGAGCGGCACGACCTGGAACGTGGACTCGCCGGCATGGACGGCGATGGGCTCACGGAGCTCGTGGCGGACCCGGACACGAACGGCGCGGATGGCCTCGTCGCGGCTCATCCCGCCGACGTCGACGCCGGCGATCGTCGTGCCGGGAAGCAGGTGGTCGGACTCCACGCGGTCGTAGGCGAACGCCACGACCGTGGTGCCACCCCACACCGCGACGAGCGTGCACGCCGCGATCACGAGAACGCGCCGGCGTGTGAGCGCCCTGAACCAGCCGGTCAATCGGGCCACGGAGGAGTCCTACCCGTTCCGGCCCGGCAAGCGACCCAAGCGGACACGCCGAAGGCGGCGCCTATCCGTTCGGCATGAGCTCGAAGACGGGCTTGTCGGGAGCGATGCGGGCGAAGTCCTCATCGGAGGCGTCGGGCTTCACGTCGAAGTACGGGCGAACCACCTTGATCTCGGTGAGGTACTTGCGCAGCACGGGGACGCTCGCCTCGGGCCCGAGCTCGCGGAGGGCGAACCGCTCCGTCGTCTTTCGGGTGAGCTCGACCTCGCCGGCGGCGCGAGCGTTCTTCACCCAGCTGACTGCGCCGTACGGCGCCACCAGATACCGCTTCCCGTCGAGCTCCATCACGTCCACGGGCGTGGAGCGGGGCTCGCCGGTCGTGCGCCCCCGCACCGTGAGCACGTACAGCGCCTTCGGGCCACGCCCCCCGCGTGCCATCCGGCTCGTGAGGACGTTGATCGCCTTCCGGATCGGCCCCAACCGGTACTGCCGGGCCATCAGTGCGTTGGATGATATTCGTCGAAGACCGAGCGGAGGGTGTCGGATACCTCGCCGAGGGTGGCGCGCAGACGGAGCGCTTTCTTCATGGGGTACAGGAGGTTGTCGGTGCCGCGCGCAGCGTCCTCGACATCCTTCAGCGCTTTCGTGACCGCCTCGTTGTCGCGACTCTTCCGGAGCTCCTGCAGCCGGTCGAGCTGGCGCCTGACGGCGTGCTCCTCGATGCCCTGGATGTCGACCTCGTCGTCCTCGTCTGTGGCGAACGTGTTGACGCCCACGATCGTGCGCGTGCCCTGCTCGATGCCCTGTGCGATGCGGTAGGCGGCGTCGCCGATCTCGTCCTGGAAGAACCCGGCCTCGATGGCCTGGACGGCTCCGCCCATGCCGTCGATCTTGTCGATGTACTCCCACGCGCGCTGCTCGACCTCGTTGGTCATGGTCTCGACGAAGTAGGAGCCGCCGAGCGGGTCGACCGTGTCGGTGACGCCCGACTCGTAGCCGATGATCTGCTGAGTGCGGAGCGCGATACGCGCGGCGCGTTCCGTTGGCAGCGCCAGCGCCTCGTCGAAACCGTTCGTGTGCAGGGACTGCGTGCCTCCGAGGACCGCGGCGAAGGCCTCCAGCGCCGTTCGCACGATGTTGTTCTCCGGCTGTTGCGCGGTCAGCGTGGCGCCGCCGGTTTGCGTGTGGAACCGGAGCATGGCGGACTTCGGATCCTTCGCACCGAACCGTTCGAGGACGACCTTCGACCACATCCGCCGCGCGGCCCGGAACTTCGCCACCTCCTCGAAGAAGTTCATGTGACAGGCGAAGAAGAAGGAGAGACGCGGGCCGAAGTCGTCGATCTCGAGGCCGGCGTCGATCGCGGCCTGCACGTAGGCGATGGCGTTGGAGAGCGTGAACGCGACCTCCTGGACGGCGGTGCTGCCCGCCTCGCGCATGTGATAGCCGGAGATCGAGATGGTGTTCCACCGCGGGATCCGGTCGGCGCAGTACGCGAAGAGGTCGGTGATGAGGCGCATCGACGGCTTCGGCGGGTAGATGTACGTCCCGCGCGCCGCGTACTCCTTGAGGATGTCGTTCTGCACGGTGCCGCCGAGCTCGTCGGCCGACACGCCTTGCTCCTCGGCCGTCAGCTCGTACAGCAGCAGGAGGATCGCGGCGGTGGCGTTGATGGTCATCGACGTCGTGACCCGGTCGAGCGGGATCTCGGCGAACAGGAGCTTCATGTCCTCGATCGAGTCGATGGCCACACCGGTCTTGCCGACCTCGCCCTCGGCTCGGACCGCGTCGGAGTCGTAGCCCATCTGCGTGGGCAGGTCGAAGGCGACGGAGAGGCCGGTCTGCCCGTTGTCGAGGAGGTAGCGGAACCGCTTGTTCGTCTCCTCGGCCGTGGCCATGCCCGCGTACTGCCTCATGGTCCACAGGCGGCCCCGGTACATGTTCGGGTAGACGCCACGAGTGAAGGGAGGCTCGCCGGGTCGGCCCAGGTCCGTGGCCGGCTCGAAGCGATCGATGTCCTGGTAGAGCGCCTCGACCTCGATCCCGGAGTCCGTCACGCGCGGTTCGTCGGCCACCAAGCAAGGGTAGCGCGGATGCCTCGCAGCAGCGCCGGCTCGTGGCCCGCTCTACGCGGCGGCCTGCGACAGCGTCGCTTCCAGCGTGATCGACGGGATCCCGGTCACCGCCTTCGAGATCGGGCAGTTCTCCTTCGCCGTCTCCGCGGCCTGACGGAACGCGTCCTCATCGACGCCGGGGACCTGGCCCGTCACCTCGAGGTGCATCGATTTCACACCCTCGCCCGCCTGGAACGTCGCCGTCGCCGTCACCTCGAGGCGCTCCGGTGGCGTCCCGGCTTTGGTCAGCCCGTTCGAAAGCGCCATCGAAAAGCACGAGGCATGCGCCGCCGCCAGCAGCTCCTCCGGGGAGGTTTTCCCCCCGGGCTCCTCGCTCCTCGACGCCCACGTCACCGGCAGGTCGGTGAAGATCCCGCTGGTCTCGGCGCTGAGCTTTCCCTCACCCTCCGTGAGGGTTCCGGTCCAGACCGATCGAGCGCTCCGTTCCACAGCCACGGCCAACCACCTCCTGATCGAGAGTCACCAACGTACCCGCGTCCGCTCCACGAGCGCGAACAGCCTCATGTGCTCGCTTCGCTTGGGGGGACGGCCGCGTCGGTCGTCGGGCCGTCGCGCGAAATCCCCCGTGTCGCGACACCGGTTGGCGGAAACCCAACGGGTTTGGGCCGTGGGAGGGGACGATGGCAAACGCAGGGCGGCAACATCACGAGGCCGTGCTCGAATCGGCGAGCCTGGCCGAGGATCCGTGTCCGATGTGCGAGTCCACCGACGTCATGAGGATCACGATCTCGCTCGACGGCGAACCGGTGTCCGTCCGGTACTGCGCGAAATGCGAGACACGAGAGTGGAGCCGGGCCGGCGCGACGGTCGACCTCGACTATCTCCTCCCGGCGATGCGCGCGACGACCCGAAAGCGCGCCTGAACGATCGATGGGCCGCCCTCCGCTGGGGGACGGCCCATCC
>JBHELK010000049.1:0-9806 GCA_046263085.1 Actinomycetota bacterium | reverse complement strand
CGGTTCCCCAAGGCGCGATCACTCGCCCTCGGAACGAGCGATGCGGTCCGGGAGCCGGAGTCCGCGATCACCGAGGCCGTGTGGCTCGCCCCGGGAACCGTCGACGGCCTGTCGCTCCGGGACCTCCTCGATCCTCCGTGGCGGAGGTGGCGCGACGCCGTCGAACGTGAGCGAACCGAGCGTGAGCAGCGCGAGGCCATCGAGCGGGCAATCTGGGACGCGCCGGCCGAGCACCGCCGGGAGATGCTCAGGGATGAGGCGCGGAACTTCTTCCCGCACTCTGGCTACATGCGCAGCAGCCCCAGTGAGCACGAGAAGACCGTGGCTCAGCTTCTCGCCAATGAAGGCGAGATGACCAAGGCGGAGCGAACAGCCTTCACCGCGTTCTGCGACCGTCGCACGGAGGTCTGCGGCGAGCACTTGCGCGTCGCGTACAACCTCATCCACGTCGACACCAAGGGCGGGGAGGCAGTAGCGCTCGATGCAGTGCACGACAAGTACCTCGACCGCCAGCGGCGCTTCGTCGGCGAGCTGCACATCGCTCATCCGGAATCGCCCTCGGTGGCATGGACGATGTCTCAACTCGACCGAAGTGAGCTCCTCACCTTGGGCGAGGAGCGCGAGCTTCCGTCCGATGCGGCGCACGACGATGCAGTCCTCGTACGGCTGCGAGAGCAAGTGGCGGAGTACCTTGCCTGGCGGGAGCAACGGGTCCGGGCGTACCGTCGAGGTGCCGGGATCGTCCGCGGCTTGCTCTTCGACAAGGAGGCAGCGCGACCCCGGATCGATCGCGACCACGTCTTCACCTGCCGGTGGTGCCGGCACGTCGTCCCGTTGCTCGACCCTCCCCGCCGCGATGCCTTCAGCCGGCACGGAGATGACAAGGACCGATGCCCGTTCGACTCCGAGCACCGCCTGAGCCCGTTGCCGGAGGCCATCGACGAGGAACGCGTGGAGGAAGATGGCGCGGGGTTCTACCGAGCGTGTCGTCCCCCCGTGCCAGGATGGGTACGACAACTTCAGTCCCTCCCCCCTGGTTTCGAGGAGGCCCGGCTTCGATGAGGATCGCCACCTACACCCGTATCTCCTCCGACGAGGGCCGTCAGCTGTTCTCACTGGCCGCGCAGGCCGATCGACTGGAGAGCTACGTCAAGGTCCAAGACGGCTGGCGGATCGTGCGGCGCTTCACCGACGCCGCCTCCGGTGCCACGCTGGAGCGTCCCGGCCTGCGGAGCGCGCTTGAGGAGGCGGAGGCGGGCGTGTACGAGCTCTTGCTGGTGTACAGGGTCGATCGGCTCTCCAGGAACGTACGCCAACTCGCGCAGGTCGCCGAGGACCTCGAGAAGTCGGGGGTGGCGCTTCGCTCGGCCACCGAACCCTTCGACACTTCCTCACCCGCGGGCAAGATGATGTTGCAGATGCTCGGGGTGTTCGCCGAGTTCGAGCGGGCCACGATCGTGGAGCGAATCACAGCCGGGATGGAGCGGGCGGCCTCGCAGGGCCGCTGGGTCGTGGGCAGGGTTCCCTACGGCTACCTCCGGGACCGCGACACCAAGCTCATCCACCCCCACGAGCCGCAGGCCGACGTGCTACGCCGGATCTTCTCCATGTATGCCGAGGGCCGGATGGGAGCCGCCTCGATCGCCGACGTGCTGAACGCCGAGGGACACCGGACCAAGGGTGGGACGCCGTTCTGCGGGCGCATCGTGCTCGCGATGCTGAACAACCCGATCTACGCCGGGAAGGTGGAGTTCCGGGGGACGATTCACCCCGGCCTGCACACCCCGATCGTGGACCAGCCGACATTCGAGACCGTTGCCGGGATCCTCCAGGAGCGAGGTGAGTCGCAGGCCCTCAAGCGCGGGCACCCCAGTGACTACGTGCTCTCCGGCGTGATTCGATGCGGCCGGTGCCGCAAGGCCTACGTCGGGACCTCGGCGAAGGGGCGAAAGGGTCTGTACCACTACTACGTCTGCTCCACCCGGTACCGCTACGGCACCGAGTTCTGCTCGGGCGACCGGCTGCCCAAGCGGGACCTTGAGGACGCCGTGATCGAGCAGATGGGAGAGCTGTACCGGAACACCTCTCTGGTCGAGGAGGCCGTCGCAAGGAACGTCGCGGAGAACGCCGAGCCGGCAGAGGACGCGGCCCGCAGGCTGGCCGGCGTGCACCAGGAGCTCGCGGGGGCCCGCAGGTCGCTCGATCGCTACTTCGCCGCATTCGAAGAGGGGAAGCTTTCGCCGGCCGATTGCCGGGACCGCGTCGCGAAGCTGAAGGATCGCATCGACGCACTGACCTCGGAGGAAGCATCGCTCGCGCACAAGGCTGCAGAAGGTCCTCAGGAAGCTACGAAGGCCGTCGACGTCGCTGATTGGGCCTCCGACATCGAGACGCTCCTTCGCGCGGGCTCCGCGCAACAGCGCAAGGCCCTCATGCGTCTGCTCATCAAGGAGCTCCGAGTGATGAGCCGAGACGAGATCCTACCGACGTACCGGGTTCCGCCGGTGGTTCGCGCACCGGACGGTCAAGTGGAGATGACCGGATTCGAACCGGCGACCCCCTGGTTGCAAACCAGGTGCTCTACCACTGAGCTACATCCCCGCCCGATGATAGGCCACGGTCACGCGGCCGGACATGCTTCGCGGAACTCCGGGTAGGGTCCGAAGCACGACCCCACCGAATGGAGGACCGCATGCAGATCGGGATCGGCCTGCCCAACAGCGTCCGCGAGGCCGACGGCCCGGCGCTCGTCGAGTTCGCGCGACGCGCCGACGCCGCGGGGTTCACGTCGCTTGCCACGATCGACCGGATCGCCTTCCCCAGCTACGAGTCGCTGATCGTCCTGGCCGCCGCGGCGGCCGTCACCGAACGGATCAAGCTCTTCCCCAACGTGCTCCTCGGCCCCACCCGCAACCCGGTCCTTCTGGCGAAGGAGTCCGCCAGCGTCGATCGCCTCTCCGAGGGCCGGCTGGTCCTCGGACTCGGCGTGGGGGGCCGCCAGGACGACTTCGACGCGGTCGGCATGGGATGGCACGACCGCGGGAAGCGCTGGGATCACGACCTCGACCTCATCCACCGTGTGTGGTCCGGCGAGCTCATCGAGGGGATCGACAATGCGGTCGGGCCAACGCCGACCAACGACGCCCGGGTGCCGATCGTCGTGGGTGGCTCGTCAGAGGCCGCGATCCGACGGACCATCGAGCACGGCATCGGCTGGACCGCCGGTGGCTCGCCCCCCGACCAGGTCGCGCCCTTCGCCGAGCGGGTCCGCGCCGCGTGGAAGGACTCCGGGCGGCCGGGTGATCCGCACATCGTGGCGCTCAGCTACTTCTCGGTCGGCGAGGAGGAGCGCGCCGCCCGATACATCACCGACTACTACGCGTTCCTGGGCGACTTCGCGACGCAGATGGCGCAGTGGGTGCCGAAGACGCCGGAGGCCATCCGCGACACCGTCAAGGCGTTCGAGGACATCGGCGTCGACGAGCTGATCCTCGACGCGACCGTCGACGATCCCGATCAGGTCGACAGGCTCGCGGAGATCGTCCTGTAGGAGCGGCCGGGCACGAGCCCGGCCTACGGCAGCTCCTTCGCGACGCGGCGAACGAGGTCGGCCACGGCCTCGGGCCGCTGGAGCGGTACGTCGTGGATGCCCTCCATCCACTCGAACCGAACCGGGTCGCCGATCTCGCGCACCGGTCGCTCCCCGAGCTCCTTGGCCGCGATGAACATCGCGTCGGTCTCGGCGGCGTCGGAGCGGCGCGTCGCGACCACCGCCGTCGGCACCCGGACCATCCGCAGGAGCGCCGGCGGATCCTGCGCCCACAGCGCTCGCAGGATCTTGAGGTGATTGCCGCGGGAGAGCCGGGGACGGATCCGCCCCTCTCCGTCCACGCGCATCAGGGAACGGAACACGGCCTCCACCTCCGGCGTGACGTCCAGCGAGCCGCCCATGAACTGCCGGAGCATCCCGAGGTACTCGTCGATGTGCAGCCCCGCGATCGGCGGCGGGGCCAGGGTCGCCTTCGTGGTGCGCCAGTCCATGCGCTCGCGCATCGACAGGAAGCCGCCGTCGAGCAGGACGAGCGCGCCCACCGCGATCGGGTGACGCACCGCGAGCTCGAGCGCCACGTTCGCTCCCCACGAGTGCCCCAGGACGATCGGCCCGCGCAGGCGGAGGGCACGGACCACAGCCGCGGCGTCGGCCGCCGTGCGCTCGAACCCGTATCCGGACGACGGCTTGGCGCTCTCACCGTGCCCGCGCTGGTCGTACGAGACCACGTGGAACTCGCCCGCGACCAGCGGCGTCACCAGATCGAAGATGTGCGAGGAGGAAGCGAGGCCGTGGATGCACAGCAGCGGCGGGCCGTCGCCTCCGTGGTCGCGAACGGCGAGCCGCACGCCACCGGACACTACTGACCGCGCGCGCTCGATCACGCCGACACGCGCTCCACCCGGACCGTGACGGCGTCCAGCCGATCGGGGCGAGGCTCCACACCAAGTCCCGGCCCCTTCGGGACAGCGATGGTGCCGTCCGCGTCGAGCACGAACGGCTCCGTCAGGTCGTCCTCGAAGTAGCGATCGCTCGCGCTCGTGTCGCCGGGCAGGGTGAACCCGGGGAGTGCCGCCAGCGCCAGGTTGGCTGCCCGGCCGACGCCGGTCTCCAACATGCCACCGCACCAGACGGGGATGCCGGCCTCGCGCGCGACGTCGTGCACCCGCTTCGCTTCCAGCAGTCCGCCGACCCGCCCCGCCTTGATGTTGATCACCCGGCACGAGCCCAGACCGATCGCCGCGCGCGCGTCGGCCGCCGAGCGGATCGACTCGTCGAGGCACACGGGTGTCGCGATCCGCCCCTGCAGCGCAGCGTGCTGCACGAGATCGTCGTGGTCGAGCGGCTGTTCGATCATCATGAGATCCAGGACGTCGAGGGCCTCGAAGAGCGAGAGGTCCGCGAGCCGGTAGGCCGCGTTCGCGTCCACCGAGACCGGCGTGTCCGGGAACGTCTCCCGAACCGCCGTGACGGGCTGCACGTCCCATCCCGGCTCGATCTTCAGCTTCACGCGGACGTACCCCCGCTCCACGAACGCCGAGACCTGCTCGAGCAGCGCATCGACGGACGGCGCGATGCCGACGGAGACACCGCACGCGACCCGGTCACGCTCGGCGCCGAGGTGATCGGCGAGGGACCGCTCCGCCGCGCGGAGCTCCGCGTCGAGCACCGCCATCTCCAGGGCGGCTTTCGCCATGCGGTGGCCGCGGACCCACGCCAGCCGTCCGGAGACGCCCTCCGCCCCGATGGCTCCCGCGCCCAGCAGCCCCGGGATCATGTGGTCGAAGAGCACGAGCCACTCCGCGTCGTTGAAGTCCTCGGAGTACCGGGGCTCCGCCGAGGCCGCGCACTCCCCCCACCCCCAACCGCCGTCATTCGTCTCCACGCGGATGAGGATGGCCTCCTTCGTCCCCTCCTCCCCGAAGCTCGTCCGGAACGGCGACCGCAGTGGCATGCGGATCAGGCGGAGCTCGACCGATCGGAGCTCGATCACGGATGCGCCCCGGACTCGAACACGTACGCGCCCTGCTTGAGGAAGCCGGTGGCGATGAACCCCTCGGCGAAGCGCGCTTCCAGCTCCGCCGCCACCTCGTCGCGGACTCGTTTGGCTTCCGACGGGTCCCGTTCCTTGAGGCCGGCGTGGCCCGCGGGGATCTTCACGGTGACGGCATCCCCGGATGGCCGGCGCGGGCCCGGCTCCCGGGACAGATCCCACCTCGCCTCGAGGCGATCGCTGCGGTCTCCCCGGTTCAGCGCGTCGGTCATCTGTCCGTAGAACTCCCGGTGGAACCGGTCGGCCACCGCACCCAGCTTCGACAGGTTGAAGTAGGCGTTCCGGGCCACGAGGGGGTCGAACGTCCACCGAACCACGTCCACGCCCGTGTCGAGAGCCCACGCGCGCTGGGCGAGCTTCAAGGCGTAGCCGACGCCCGCGGAACGGCGCTTCGGCTCGACCGCCAGCATGTGCGAGTGCAGATGGACGGCGTCGTCACCGGGCCCGAGGAATCCGAGGACGTAGCCGACGAGCGTGTCGTCCTCGAAGGCACCGATCGGCACGTTGCCGCTCGCCTGGAACGCCCGGACCAGCTCACGCGGGAGGAGCTGTTCGTCTCCCCAGGTGTCGACCATCACGCCGAGCGCGGCGTCGGCATCCTCCAGCGTGGTGAGGAGGCGCAGGCTCACGCCGGCTTCCTTTGCGGCGCGTTCGGCCAGGTCCCACGGCGAGGAGCCGGTCACGAGCAGGGAGTGTAACGACGGGCGGTGCGGGGGTTCGGGGAGCGTTCCTGCGAGCGTTACGCCGAGCGGACCGGGAGCAGTCCGAGCTCGGGGTGGGAGTGGCGGAACCGGCGCACGTACAAGACGCTCATGGCGACCCCGATGGCCGTGGCGCCCGTGGTGATGGGCCCCTCGAGCGCGACCACGGTTCCGGGGGAGAGCGTGAACGCGAGGCCGATCTGCTGGCCACCCGAGAGCAGCAGCAGGATGGCCCATCCGAACGAGAGCACCTTGAAGATGTCGAGGGCCTTGGGGTGCCGCCAGCGCTCCGCGAGATGGCGGCGGCTCTCCGCGCACTCCGCCGACAGCCGCAGCGCGAACGTGCGGGTGAGCGGACGGTTGATGGCTGCGGAGACCGCGAACGCGACGCCGAGCACGACGCTGATGCCGGCGCCCTTCAGCAGGATGAACATGGGGGAGCCGGAGATCATGGCCAGCGAGACGGACAGCCCCGCGATGACCACGAACAGCAGGCTCGCGGCGGTAGGAGCCTTGCCCCGGAGCACGCGGCTCAGGACGTCGATCAGGGGAACGGCCGAGGCGCACGCCAGCGCGACGATGACGCCGGCGCCGAAGGCCAGGGTGGCGATGAAGTAGATGGTGCCCGGAAGGACCATGCCGGGGAGCAGCTGTCGCAGCATGGCGCGACGGTGCTCACCTGACACGTGACATCCCTCCTCCAGGACGCGTTCTGGGAGGCACCTCGGGCGAGGCTGACTCCGTACCCGTGTATCGGTCGTTCGGAGGGCTGCCCTAAGCGCACGAAGCCAAAACTGCCCTCGGGAGGCTCGTCTTTACCCGTGCGCTCGATCCCCCAAACGGGGGCGCTGGATGGGCGGGGCTATGACCCGGACGGCGGCAGCTCCTGCCACTCGCTGTCCTCGATGCCCTGACCCCGGCGGCGCTTGAAGAACGTGACGACCGCGCCGATCAGGCCGGCGAAGAGCGCGAACAGGAAGAACCGCTTCTTGCCGCTCTTCTTCTCTTTGTCCTTCCCCATGTCCTACTCCTTCCGCGGTGGGCCTGGATGGACTTGAACCATCGACCTCATCCTTATCAGGGATGCGCTCTAACCAAGCTGAGCTACAGGCCCGCGACTCTGGAGGACCCGGCCCGAGCCGTCCGAGCGTACTCGCGGCCCGGAACCCCAGTCAACAGGCCGAGGCTACCAGCGGCTACCGGCGCTCGGTGAGGGTCAGCTCGATGCCGCCGACGAAATCCGCGATCAGGTTGTAGAGGAAGGTGGCGAACAGGTTGATGACCGCCCCGAACACCACCATGACCAGGCCGATCATGAACAGCCGGGAGAAGATCCACCCCGAATGGAGGCGCCAGTGCTTCCAGTTCGATCCGAGCTGGCGCATGCCGTGCTCGATCGAGTCGAGCACGCCGAACGCTCCCAGGAAGCTGTACAGGATCACCAGCCCCAGCCAGAACGCCACCATGATGCAGAAGTAGAAGAGGAGCGAGAAGCGCAGCACCGACCACGGCCCGACCTTCTTCACGATGACACGGGTCCGGCGCGCCGCTGAGCCCCCCTGGGGCCTGTCCTCGGGGGGCACGACCTCGATCGTCCGCGCCATCGTCATCCCTTCACCACGCCGGCCGGTCGCAACCTCGCGACGGTCCGCGACAGGCCGGCGCCCTCGCAGGCGTCGACCACGGCGGACACGTCTTTGTACGCGTACGGGGCTTCCTCGGCAAGCAACCGGGGCTGCGACGCCGCGACCGTGATCCCCATCCCTCGCAGCTCGTTCACCAGCTCGTGGCCCGCCTTGACCTTCTTCGCCTGCGTCCGCGACATGGCTCGCCCCGCGCCGTGGCACGTCGAGGAGAAGGACCTGCCGGCCGCCTCGACGGTTCCCACGAGCACGTACGAGGCCGTCCCCATGCTCCCCGGGATGATCACCGGCTGCCCGATCTCCCGGTAGGCCCTCGGGATCTCCGGATGGCCCGGACCGAAGGCGCGCGTGGCGCCCTTGCGATGCACGCAGAGCGTCCTCGCGTGCCCGTCAACCTCGTGCTCCTCGAACTTCGCCAGATTGTGGGCCACGTCGTAGACCAACTCGATCCCCATGTCCGCCGAGCTGCGGGCGAAGACGTGCTCGAAGGACTCACGGATCCCGTCCATGAGCACGTGGCGATTCGCCCGGGCGTAGTTCGACGCCGCGTACATCGCGCCGAAGTAGCGTTCGGAGGCCCCGTGCTCGACCGGCAGACAGGCGAGCTGCCGGTCCGGTACCTCGATGCCGGTCTGCGGCATCAGCCGGTCCATCTCCTTCACGTAGTCGGTGCACACCTGGTGGCCGACCCCGCGGGAACCCGAGTGCAGCATCACGCAGACCTGGCCCGGGAACAGCCGCATCACGTTGGCGGCGCGGTCGTCGCGGACGTGCTCGACCACCTGCACCTCCAGGAAGTGGTTGCCGCCCCCGAGCGAGCCCAGCTGCGCGGCGCCGCGCTCGCGGGCCTTGTCCGAGACGAACTCGGGCTTCGCCTCGCGCAGCACGCCGCCGTCCTCCGTGAACTCGGCGTCGGCCTCGGTCCCGATCCCCTTCGAGAGGGCGAACCCGACGCCGTGGCGGAGGACCTTCAGCATGTCCTCCGGCGTGAGGCGCATGCGGCCCTTGGTCCCGACGCCTCGGGGGACACGCTGGCCGAGCGTGTGTACCAGCCGGTCGATGTTCGGCTTCACGTCGCGCTCCCATTCCAGCTCCGTGCGGAGGAGACGGACGCCGCACGAGATGTCGAAGCCGACACCCCCGGGAGAGACCACGCCGCCGCTCGACGGATCGGTCGCCGCCACTCCGCCGATCGGGAAGCCGTAACCCCAGTGGATGTCGGGCATGGCGTAAGACGCGCCGACGATGCCGGGAAGCGCGGCGACGTTCATAACCTGCTCGACGGCGCGGTCGTCGAACGCCTTCTGGACGAGGTCGCGGTCGCCGAACACGATGCCGGGGACCCGCATGTGCGGCGCGGCGTCCTGCGGCACCCGCCAGGTGAACGGTTCGATCTCCTCCAGAGGCAGCGCCGCAGGGCTCATACGTCCAGGTATACCCGCGCCTCGAACCCATCCTCGGTCTCGCCGACGTGGAGCCGGTGATAGGTCGCGGCCTTCACGCCGGTCGTCTCCGTCTCCCCCTCGACCGGTGTGGTGCCGACCTCCGCCTCGACGAGCTCGCCGCTCACCCGCGTCACGCGGATCGAGGCGAACGCGACCTCCTCGGTCTCGTGGAGCAGCAGCAGCTCGTTCAGGAAGTCGACGAGGAGCGCCTCGCGATCCGAGGCGGCGGCCCGCACCCTCTGCTCGTGGGGCGGGGCTTGTCCCTCGTGGGGCGGGGCTTGTCCCCGCCCTGGATCGACCGCCCCCAGGATCTCGGCCAGACCCCACGCGGCCTGCTCGAAGACGGACGCGAGCGTCGGGGCGAACGCCCTGATCCCGACGTCGGCCGTGTGCTCCAGGATCTCGTACCCGGGC
>JBHELK010000048.1:0-15463 GCA_046263085.1 Actinomycetota bacterium | reverse complement strand
TGGAGCCAACGACCAGTCTCTATGTCCGGGGGCCCCGGATAGGCCATTCGGTGATCAGGGGCAGGTAGTGACAGATTTTGGCGGGCTGGAGGACCAGGCCCTCGCTGTCGCCATACAGGGAGACGGACGAATCATCGTTGCCGGCCAGGCCCGCGGGGGCAAGAATGCTGATTTCGCCATCGCCCGCTACCTTCGGGATGGGTCTCTCGACCCTTCCTTTGGCGAAGGGGGGAAGAGGACGACCGATTTCGCACATGGTACGGACTCTGCAACCGATGTAGCGGTGCAAATCGACGGCCGGATCGTGGTGGTAGGTACCGCAACGGACCGGACGCACCATACTCAACCCGCTGTCGCGCGGTACATGCCGTCTGGGGCACGGGATCGCTCGTTCAGCGACGACGGGAGACTCATCATCCGCTTGCCCTTTGAGAACTCGAGGGGAGCCGCGGTCGCGATTCAACCGGACGGCAAGATTCTCATCGCTGGAAGCGCACCTCCTGATCAAGTAGTGGCTGTGAGATTGAATGGGATTGGAAGCCTTGATCCGACCTTCGGCAGCGGCGGTGTGAGTCAGACGACTCTGCCTGACAGGGCCGACGCGTACGCGGTTGCGGCAGCCCTGCTGCCGAACGAGCGCTTCCTCATCCTGGCTCAGACCCTGAACAGCCAGAAGGATCAGTGGCAAACCGCTCTCCTTCAATACCTTCCGGACGGAGACCCCGATCCCAGCTTCGCACAGGGGGGCGTTGCGCTACGCCAGATGGATTACACGTTGTCCGTCGCCATGGCCGTACAACCGGACGGGAGGATCCTCGTTGCCGGACGATGCCAGTGTGGCTCACAGATCTATCTCGACAGGTATCTTCCCGATGGAAGACCGGACTCAAGTTTCGGTGAAGACGGGACCGTGGCTCCTCGACAGGCGGTCACGCCGCACTCGATCGTGCTTGAACCCGATGGAAGGATAGTCGTGGCATCTGATAGCTACTTGAAGGAAGTCTTGGTTCGTTTCTCACCAGATGGAGAGATCGACGACACCTTTGGAAGAAACCATGGATGGGAGCGTCAGTCCTTTCCTACCGGACATGGCGGGACGCTGGCGGATGCAGCGTTGACCAGCGGGAAGCTCCTGGTCGTTGGCTCCTTGAAATGGGCGGCGGGAGGCACCGACGGAAGGTTCGTCGTAGCTCGCTACTGGCTTGAGCCACGTCCTCGGCGGACGACTTCATCCGTGTAGTCTTCTTCTGTGAGTCCCTCCCCAATTCGGATCCCCGATCGGCTCAAAGTCCCACTGAGAGTCCCTTGGAAGCGGTTCATTCAGAATCCGCTACTCGGTTTGGTACTGGCGCTCGTGTTTCTCGCGACGACGCTTACAAACTGGTGGTTGCTTCGGAGCGAGCATCGCGATGACGCTCGCGCGGACACCGTCGAGGCGACTGCTCGGGAGTTCCTCCACGCGCTGACGAACTTCTCCGCGTCTACCATCGATGACGACGTGGAGCAGATCCGCGGCTTCGCCGTCGGGGACTTCGCGCAGCAGGTCGATCAGACGTTCAGCGCCGAGCGGATCCAGCAGATCGAACAGGCCAAGGTCGTCAGCACGGGCACCGTGCGGAGCGTCTTCGTGGAGAGCCTGAACGGCGACACGGCGAGCGCGTTCGGGGTGGTCGACGAGAGCGTCGCCAACAACGTCAGCGCGCAGCGACGAACCGACGTCCTCCGCGTCGAGGTTCGCCTGATCGAGACCACGTCCGGGTGGAAGGTGGAGCAGGTGAACATCCTGCAGACCCCGGCGCAGACCCCGGCCGCGTAATGCCGCAGAACGCAGGTCGCTAGGTAGTCATCCGGCACAGATTCCGACCACAGGGCCGGGGAATACTCTGCACATGATCCCCCCGGCCCCTCCGCCCCCGGGCCCGGCCTCTTCGTCATCCTCGAGATTCCCTCCAGATTCGATCCGCACCCGCGAGGAGTTTTTCCTTGGGATGTCCCGCCTGAGATGGTGGGAACACGCCCTCGCAGCTTGAGGAACGATCTCGGGATTTTTCATCTTTCTCCCCATTCCCGGCTGGTTCGCTCTGCGCGCGTATCGCCGGTGGCGGTGGGGATTGCGCCCACGCCCCACCGTTCTGCTGGTAGGGGGCGCGCTCTCAGCGGCATCTTCGCGATCGAGTACCCCGCGGACATGCACTGGTTCGAATGTGGACATCGCCCTCCCGAACACCCAGGACGCGGTGCTCCTGACGGACACGCGGCTCCGGACGACGAGCTGTGAAGAGGCCTCCTTCGTACAGCGGGCGATCACCATCTGGGTCTTCACCGGTCAAGACGATCCAAGGAGCTACCTCGCCGCGCTGGATCGCCGATCCCGATCGGACTCTGGCTACGAGCGTCTCTCCATCGGGTGGCGTCGCGTCGCGGGACACCGGGCACGCATGCTCATCAGCAAAGGGGAGAACCCTTCCGGACAACAGATCTCTGCGATGGCGGTCGCCTTCGTGGCCGACGGACGCTTGGTCGTGATATTCGCCGAGATGCAAGCCATCGGGTTCCACACGCAGCGAGCGATGGTGATGCGCGCCTTCCAGTCGTTTCGCGTCACGGCCCCGGGCTAGTGCGTCGGGGCGACCTCGCCCTTCGTGCCGGTGGCCCGGACGTCGAAGTGGCCGCCGTGGCCGTGCATGCCGTGGACGAAGATCTCGCCGAGCTGCTCGGGAACCATGGGGTCGGCCACGATCTCGCCGTCGCGGACCTCGAGGCCCAGCATCAGCTTGAGGAACGCGAAGGGCGTGCCGGTGGCCCAGGCCTGCGGGCTGCACGCCGTGGGATAGGGCACGGGGAAGGGACCACCGGCGCGGTCGTAGCCGGCGAAGGCCTCCGGCAGCCGGAACTCCGAGAACGCGGCCGCCTCCAGCAGGGCCATCGCGAAGCGATTGGCCTGCTCGCGGAACCCGTACCGGGCGAGCCCCCACACGATGATCGAGTTGTCGTGCGGCCACACCGTGCCGGTGTGGTACCCGATGGGGTTGTAGCCGGCGTCGTCGGTGGAGAGCGTCCGCACCCCCCACCCCGAGAACATCGCCGGCGACTCCAGGTGCTTCGCGATCACGCGGGCCCGGTCCCCCGGCACGATCCCGCTCCACAGCAGGTGGCCCATGTTGGAGGTCATCGAGTCGATCTGCTGCTTGTCGCCGTCGAGCCCCACGACGTAGAAACCGCCGCGGTCCTCCGACCAGAAGTCGCGGTTGAACCGGTCCCGCAGCGCGTCCGCCTCCGAACGCAGGCGCGCGGCGAGCTCCTCGTCACCGATGAGGGTCGAGGCAAGTTCCGCGATCCGAACCTTCGCGTCGTACACGTATCCCTGGATCTCGCACGTGGCGATGGGCAGGTAGGGGACGCGGCCGTCGGAGAACTGGATGCCGTCCCAGGAGTCCTTCCAGCACTGGTTGCCGAGGCCCTGCGAGGAGCGCGTGGCGTACTCGACGTACCCGTCGCCGTCGCGATCGCCGTGCTCGTCGATCCACCACAGCGCGGCCAGCACCTGGGGCCACCGGGCGCGTACGAACCCGTCGTCGCCGGCCCACCGCCAGTACTCCGACAGCAGCACCAGCCACAGCGGGGTGGCGTCGGCGGTGCCGTAGTACGGGCTGTGCGGCTTCTCGCCTGTCACCGTGAGCTCGCCGTCGCGGACCTCGTGCAGGATCTTCCCGGGCTCCTCGTCGCGGAACTCGTCGACCCTCGTCCCCTGCAACACACCGAGCAGATGCAGGGCGCCGCGAGCGAGCTCCGGCCCGATCCGCATCGCCTGCAGCGCCGTGATGATGGTGTCGCGCCCGAACAGCGTCATGAACCACGGGAGGCCGGCGGCGGGCATCACGTAGTCCTCGCCCTTCAGCTCGCCCACGATCCGCAGCGCGGCCAGGTCCACCAGCGACTTGTCGAGGACGGACTGCAGCAGCGGGCTCTCGCATCGGAACCGCGGGACCTCGTCGAGCCACGTGGTGAGGGAACCCTCCGCGTGCTCGCGCTGCTCGCCGAACTCCTCGTGCATCGGCTCGAGCACGCGATCGTTCACTCGCACCGTGACGCGCAGCGTGACCTCCCACTCCTCGCGGGGCTGGAGCTCGAGGTCCCACACGAGGTCGTCGCCGTCGATGCGCGCCGCCTTCGAGGCGTGCACGTTCGTCTCCGCCAGGAACGGTCCGTTCTCGTAGTGGAAGTGCAGCGTCGGGTGCGACGGGTCGTGCTCGACGTCCATGCCGGCGCTGCGGTCCCGCACAGCGCTCTTCACCTCGAACAGATCGGCGAAGTCGGTGCCCACGGCCAGCCGGAGCTCGAAGCGCAGCGGCTTCGTCAGGACGTTCGCGACCTCGATCCGCTCGTGCAGCCCGTCGCCCACGAACCGCTGCCGCCGGATCGACAGACCCCGGGCCCGGATGCCCGGCAGGTCGGGGTTCGTGAGGTAGAAGACCGCCGAGTAGTAATCCACCACCCGCGACTTCAGCAGCGTCAGCGGCCCGCCGTCGAGCGTGAGTCTCCACGTCCCGATGAAGCGCGTGTCCTCGTGCAGCAAGCCGCCCACCGACCCGGCAGGGACGTCACCGAACGCGTCGGAGAACATGAACGTCCGGCCCTCGAGGATGGCGATGGCGTCCGGGCCGAGCTCCGGCGGGTACCTCTGCTCGTCGCCCGCCGCCTCGACCGCCTCGCTCCGCTTCGGGTACGGGTCGAGCGGCGTCGGGCGGAACGCCGTCACCGCGGGACCAGCTCCTGGCTCTCCAGGAAGCCCCGGATGCCGATGGCCGCGGCGGCGCCCTCCCCCACGGCGGACGCCAGCTGCTTCGTCGATCCGGCCCGGACGTCGCCGGCCGCGAACACCCCGCGCATCGACGTGGCGAAACCGGGATCGGTGACCACGAACTTTCGCGCGTCGAGCTCGACGGACCCGTCCAGGAACCCGGTGTTCGGATCGAGCCCGATGAACACGAAGGCGCCCGCGGGGTGGAGCTCCTGCACGGCGCCGGTGGCGCGCTCCTCGACGAGGACCGTCCCGAGCTTGCCGCTGCCGTCGTCCTTCGGACGGAACTCCTTCACGGCGTGCCCGAGCAGCACCTCCATCCTGTCGTGCATCAGGACCTTGTCCTGCAGGAGCTTCGAGGCGGCCAGCTTGTCGGCGTACTCGATCACCGTGACCTTGTCGGTGAACTGCGTGAGGAACAGCCCCTCCTCGAGGCCGCTGTTCCCCCCGCCGAGCACCAGCAACTCGGAGGAACCCTTGTAGAACGGGCCGTCGCAGGTGGCGCAGAAGTGGATGCCGGCGCCGATCAGCTCCTCCTCCCCCGGCACGTCCGTGCGCCGGTACGACGAGCCCGTCGCCACCAGCACCGCCCGCGCGTGGTAGTGCCGGCCGGTCGAGACCTCGACGTCCACCAGCTCGTCCTCGCTCTTCAGGTTCTGCACGCTGACCGCCTGGAGCATCTCCACGCCGTAGCGCTGGGCCTGCTTCACGATGCGGTCGGCGAGCTCGGCGCCGCCGATCCCGTCCGGAAACCCCGGGTAGTTGTCGAGCCGCTCCGTGACGCCGGCCTGCCCGCCGAGGCCCTTCGAGTCGATGATCAGTGTCTGGAGGTTCTCGCGCGCCGCGTAGATCGCGGTGGTCAGCCCCGCCGGGCCGCCTCCGATGATCACCACGTCGTAGGCGTGCATCATGGCCTCACGCTGCAGTCCCAGCTTGTCGGCGAGCTCCTCGTTCGACGGCTCGGACAGGTGGGAACCGTCGGGGAACACGACAGTCGGGATCACGTTGTTGCCGTTGTTGCGCTCCTGCACCACCGAAAGGAACTGGGGCTCGAGCTCGATGTCGTGCCACTCGTACGGTACGCGCTGCTCGGAGAGGAACCGCTTGGCCCTGCGACAGTCGGGGCACCAGTGCGCCCCGTAGACCTTGATGTCGTCGGACCCCGTCGCCATCACAACCCCCCCAGCTCTCCAGACGTCGGGCGGGGCCGGCCCCGCCGCGTACCAGTCCAAACGCCAGGCCCGGCACACTATTCCAGCGAGGAGCGTGAAGGAAGGGTTGGCCAGGCACGATCGGGGCTGGCGGCGCGTGCCCGGTCAAGCGTGAGGAGCGTTCTGCCGAAAGACGTAGGGACCATGGTTTCCTCACTTCGTGCTCTTGGCCCCCCGACCGGGCTGTCCGGCCACCCGGAGCACCTGCTCCGAGCCATCATGGAGTCCTCCGAGGACGCCATCATCGGCAAGGCCCTCGACGGGACCGTCGTGAGCTGGAACGCGGCCGCCGAGCGCATCTACGGGTACTCGGCCGCCGAGATGCTGGGGCGCTCGATCTTCGAGATCGTTCCGCCGGAGCTGGAGGGGGAGGTGCACGACATCCTGGCCCTCGTGGCCTGCGGCGAGCGCATCGAGAACACCGAGACCGTGCGGGTTCACAAGGACGGCCGGCACATCCGCGTGTCGCTGACCGTCTCCCCGATCCGCGACGACGACGGCGTGGTGACCGGTGCCTCGGTGATCGCCCGCGACGTGACCGGCGTGGCCCGGACCCGGGAGGCCATGCGCCTGTCGGACGAGCGATACCGCGTGCTCTTCGAGCAGCATCCAGTCCCCATGTGGGTCTACGACCCGCAGACCCTCGGGTTCCTGTCGGTGAACGAGGCGGCCGTGTCGCACTACGGCTACTCGAGGCACGAGTTCAAGTCGCTCACGATCAAGGACATCCGTCCGGACGAGGACGTCGACCGGCTCGTGACGTCCATCTCCGACGGCGACGGCGACGGCTCGTGGCGCCACCGGCGGAAGGACGGCTCCGTATTCGACGTGGAGATCCTGTCGCGGCAGATCACCCTGGACGGAAGCCCGGCCATCCTCGTGATCGCGACGGACGTCACCGAGCGGACCAAGGCCGAGCGAGAGCTGCGGCGCGCCTACGAGGCGGAGCACGCGGCCGTGAAGCAGCTCCGAGCGCTCGACGAGATGAAGAACACGTTCCTGAACGCCGTCTCGCACGAGCTGCGGACGCCCCTCTCCGCCGTGGTGGGCAGCGCGACCACGCTCGAGAACCTCGGTGTGGATCTCACCAGCGACAACCAGCGAGACCTGGTGCACGCCATCGCGGCCAACGCGCTCAAGCTGCAGCGCCTCCTCGGCGACCTGCTCGACCTGGACCGACTCACCCGCGGCGCGCTGCGTCCGCGCCTCGTGGCCACGGAGATCGGCGACCTCGTACGCCGCGTCGTGGCGGACTCGGACTTCGTGCACGGCCGTCCCGTCGAGGTGCACGTGGGGCAGATGGTCTTTCCCGTGGACGCGCCGAAGGTGGAGCGCATCCTCGAGAACCTGCTGGCGAACGCCATGAAGTACAGCCCGGAAGGGTCACCGATCTGGATCCGGGCGGACCGCGTGCCCGCGGGCGCGCTCATCGTCGTGGAGGACCTGGGGCCCGGTGTCCCCGAGGAGTTTCGCGCGCAGATGTTCGAGCCGTTCCGTCAGGGGCCCAATGCGCTCTCGCACGCGCCCGGTGTCGGCATCGGGCTGTCGCTCGTAGCCCGATTCGCGGAGCTGCACAAGGGACGCGCGTACTGGGAGGAGCGCCCCGGCGGCGGATCCCGGTTCTGCGTGCTCCTTCGAGAGCCGTCCGCGCCGATGCCCGGCGAGTAGCGCGGTCCAGGGCGGGGACGAGCCCCGCGGCTACGGCTGGCGCAGGAAGCTCGCGATCTCGGAGGCCAGCACCTTCGGCTGGTCCTCGGACACGAACCCCCAGCTGTCCTCGATCTCCACGATCCTCGCGTTCGGCAGGAGCTTCGCCAGCCGCTGCGCGTGATCGAACCGGAACACCGGATCGTCGGGCGGCCACACCAGCAGCGTCGGCTTGTCGAAGTTCCGCAGGCGCTCCGTGGCCTCCAGCAGGTAGCGCTTGCGCGCCGCACGGATCACGCGGACCAGGTCGCGCCTGATCTCGGGACGCTTCGCGGGTTCGAGGTAGGCGTCGGTGACCTCCTTCGACATGCGGCGCTTCACGAGCTTGCCGTACACGAAGGGCAGGTAACGCATGCGCTCGGAGCGCAGCTGCTGGACGGTGAGCCAGGGCATGCCGGGCGTCCACGCCATGGCCAGCAGGATCCGGAACTGCGGCGGCGGGAAGTGGTCGAAAGTGTCGGACGGCGTCAGCACGAGGCGCGCCAGGCGCTCCGGGTGGTTCGCGGCCACGGTCTGGGCGATGGCGCCGCCGGTGTCGTTGCCCACGAGCGTGACGCCCTGGAGATCGAGCTCCTTCAGGAACGCGTCGACGAGGGCGGCGAGCCCGTTCAGTGTGAGGTCGGCGTCGGACGGCATCGGGATGCTGTGGGAGCCGAGCGGCAGCACCGGGCAGATGCACCGGAAGGACCCGGAGAGCTCTGGCACCACCTTGCGCCAGATGATCGGGTTCACGCCGAGCCCGTGGATGAACACGACCGGCTCGCCCTCTCCGCGTTCGAAGTACTCCAGGCCCCACTCGGGGGTACGGATCTCCCTGCGTTCGCCGAGTCCCTCGGTGAGGTGTTGCTGCTCGTGCTGGTTCATGACGTCCCCCTCAGGTCGTCCAGGTGGCCGACGACGTGGGTGACGGCGACGTAGCGAAGGACCTCCGCCGCGCTCCCCTCGATGCCGCCGGCACTGCGCACCTGCCGTGAGAACAGCTCGCCGTCGGCCTGCTCGACCGCCGCGATCGTGTTCGTGCGGTTGCGTTCGAACTCGTCGAGGAGCTCCTCGACCGTGTTCTCCCTGCGCTTCTCGACGTGACGCTGGTTGTAGTCGCCGATGCCGGCCTTGAAGGCCTTCTCCGAGTCGCGGTTCTCGGGAGGCTGCTGCGCGAGCAGCAGGAGCTTGGGGTACGTCCATTCGATGGATGCCACGTGCGCCAGGATGTCCTTGGCCGTCCATCCCTCCTCGTACCGGCCCTCCGCCCACTTGTCTGGCGTGACGGCCCGGGCTGCTTCCACGAACTCGCGCCCACCCGCGCGCATCTCCTCGACGAGCTGTTCTCTCGAGACCGTGTCGTCCATCATTCCTCCAGCCATCCCAGGAGCAACTCGGCGAGGCGTTCGCCGTTCGCCTCGACCGTCGATTCGTTCACGGGGACTCCTCTCAGCCGAGCTTGTAGGTCACGAGGGCTTTGGCCACGAGCGTGCCGTCGGCCGCGGTGCCCTCGACGTCGATGAACACGAGCGTCCTGCCCCGGCGGCTGACCCGGGCGGTCGCGGTGACGTCCTGGCTCCGGGCCGGCCCCACGAAGCTCACGGTGAGACCGACGGTCGTGCCGCGGATCTCGCCGGACGCCTCGGCGCCGGCCCACGCGGCGGCCGTGGCGGCGGTGTCGATCAGCGCCGACAGCGCGCCGCCGTGCACGATGTCCGCGATCGTGACGTGCTCCGGGCGGAACGGCAGCGTGAGCACGGCGAGGTCGGGGTCGAGCTTGTCGACGGAGATCCCGAGGTGCGCGACGAACGGCGACGCGTCGAGCCACTGCCGGATCAGCTCGGTCCCCGACGCCATGCGGTCAGCCGGTTTCGCCGGTCGTCTCGACATACATACAGTTGGTATGTAACGTACTGCGGGTATGCACGTCAAGCCGAGCCGCCGCCGCGAGAACACCGACGCCACCCGGCGCGCCCTGACCAGAGTGGCGCGCGAGCAGTTCACCCGGTACGGCTACGCCGGTGCGAAGACCGAGGGGATCGTGAAGCGCGCCCGCGTCACCCGCGGGGCGCTCTATCACCACTTCCCCGCCGGAAAGAAGGAGCTCTTCCGGGCCGTCTTCGAGGAGGTCGAGCAGCAGATCCTGGAGCGGGTCGCGATGACCTCCATGGAGAGCTCGGACATCTGGTCGAAGGCCGTCGGGGGCCTCCGCGCGTTCCTCGACGCCTGCATGGAGCCCGCGGTGCAGCGCATCGTGCTCCTCGACGCGCCGTCGGTCCTCGGCTGGGACGTGTGGCATCAGATCGACGAGCGCTACGGCTTCGGGATCATGCGCGGCATGCTCGAGGCCGCGATGACCGAGGGCGTGATCCGCACGCAGCCCCTCGACGCGCTCGCCCACGTCATGCTCGGCGCGCTCAACGAGGGCGCGCTCCTCATCGCCCGCTCGGAGGATCCGGAGGCAACCCGCCGGGACGTGGAGGCCAGCCTCCTCGGTCTCATGGAGGGCATGCGCGTCTGAGGTGGAGCTCGCGCGACGGGTGAGCTGAGCGGGCCTACTCCGGCCGCATGGAGAAGGACTTCTGGTCGCCCTTGACCTTCTTGGCGGCCCGCTTCTCCTTCAGGCTTTTCTGGGCGGTCTTCTTCTGGGTCTTGGCCGCGCCCTTGTCCTTGTTCGCCATGAGGCCTCAAGCGTAGCCGACCGAAGACCGTTTCGTTCCCGGAGCACGCCCGGATGGTCCTGTGCGTATGCACAAAGGGGATCATCCGGCCACGGCGAAGAAGGGGAAAGGAGGGAGATCCCCATCTCGACTTCGGAGGGTCCGACGGAATGAAGCGCCTGACGATCCGGGTCCGCGCGTCGGCTGTTCTCGCAGCGGTGATCGTCGTCGCCGCCCTCGCCCCTCCCAGCCCGGCCTCCACGTCATCGGACACCACAGGCCTTCCGTCCCTTCCGGTGGCCTCACAGCGCCGGGTCGCCCAAGCGCGGGCGCTGGTGCGAGAGATCCGAGCGGCGATGGATGGGGACACCATTGCCTCCCGTGTCGGTGGTCTGATCACGGCGTCCGGGCGCGCCGTTCCCACACCCGTACTTGTCAGGCCGGTCGCGACTGACGCCACCGCGCTGAGCGCCTTCCCCGCTCCCCTGCGCGCACCCATCGCCGTCCTCGAGGCCACCCTTCACCGATCGGCGGCCATGTTCCGCGCGATCCCGGCACCGGTCCTCCGGTGGGCGCGGCAGCACCAGGTCGCGCCGTCCCGCGCCCCGACGGCATTTGGCACCTTCTCCGTGCGGCGCACGAAGCCGGCCCATCCGGGGGTCCCGCGCCCCGTCCTGCGGCGGCCTTCCGTGCACGCGCCGGCCTGGGTCCGGGCGCATCCCGGTCTCGCCGATCGCGCGGCGATGAGCATCGCCACCGCGCTCGACGGCGCGCTTCCCGCCCTGCGCGCGGCGGCGGCAAGCCTTCCGGCCGTCGGCGCGACGGTCGACGGCTGCGACCTCCTCGACGAAACGCCGAACCTCTGCATCGGCGGGATGAACGACAACGTCTACACGAAGGACGCAGAGCTCCTGATCGATCTCGGCGGCAACGACGCGTACCACAACAGCGTGGCAGCGGCGAACTTCGCCAACCCGAACGGACAGTTCGGTCCGCCGGTCGGCATCGCCGTCGATCTCGGCGGGAACGACGTCTACGATCCGCCGCCCCTCACCTATCCGGGAAGCGCCATTCCCGGCAGCGGCTGGCGCGAAGTGATCGGCGAGGGTGTCGCCCGCAACTGGGGCGTGGGGATCCTCGTCGACGGCGGCGGGAACGACCGGTACCTCGCCACAGCGGGTGCCACCGACGCCGACCATCTGACCTCCCGGGTCTTCGCTCAGGGGGTCGCCGCCGCGGTCCTGCCGAGCTTCGGCGGCCTGTTCGATCTGGGCGGGAACGACTCGTACGGCTCCGTCGGGGCCTCTGGTACGGACGACATCGAGCTCCATGCGCAAGGCGCGGCCAACGGGCTCGGCTCGGCGGTCGGCGGCCTCGTCGACGCGGGGATCGGCAACGACTCGTACACGATCGACGCGGGAACGGCCGTCGACGCGACCGCCCCTCCGGCCGCGTGGCCGATGCACTTCGCGATCGGCCAGGGGTACGGAAACATCGGCACCGGCGTGCTCGTCGACGGGGGCGGCACCGACTCGTTCTCCCTCGCCGCCCACGGGAAGTGGGTCACAACGGACGGCTACCCGTTCGTTTCCCTCGATACGGTCACGCAGCTTCCGCTGGCGGAGGTGAGCGGCCAGGGAGTCGGCGGGATCGGCGATGGTTTCCTGATCGAGGGTGCGGGCGACACCACCTATGCCGCCGATGTCACGAGCGAGGGCATCGCGTTCAACAGCATCGGCGTGCAGGGGATCGGCAGCAGCGGCGTCGGCGTGCTCGACGACCCGTCCGGCAACGACACCTACCGGGCGGTTTCGACGCTCACCCACGACCGTACCGTGACGGTCGACGACTCGTGCACGGAGCCGGATCCGGACACGGGCGAACCCGTCCCGTGTCGGTCCGCAACCGCCTTCGTGCACGCGTACAACACGGCGAACTTCGCACAGCTGTCCTACGCCCAGGGCTTCGGGTACCTCGGCGGCCAGGGGATCCTGCATGACGCGGCCGGCAACGACACGTACCGCTCGGTGGTGTCCTCGAGCCTCCAGACCTCTTTGCACGACGCGATGACCGCGCCCGATGCGCCGGCTCGGTTCGACGTCTGGGGGTACGGCGTCCAGTGGAACATCGGTCAGGGAGTCGGGCAGGGCGAGGGGGCAGACGGCGTGCTGCTGGACGAGACCGGCAACGATTCCTACCTCTCGCGGAGCTCCACCGACACCGTCGCCTCGGCGACGTCCGACCACGGACCGGGAACACCGCGGGTGACGGCTCTTGCTCCGTACCGTGACGGCGTGTGGGCGCAGGGCGTGGGCTACGGCCTCGGCCCGACGGGCGCGCTCCTCGACCTCGGCGGGACCGGCGACCATTTCGAGGTGACGTCCGTCGACTCGCTGTCGACCTCGCCCGACACCGGTGGGGACCTGAAAGCGAGCCTGGGGTGGCCGATCGCCATGGGCGGCTCGGCCGCGGGCAACGCCACCGGCGTCTTCGAGGCGCTGGGACAGAGCCCCTCGCTGTTCGTGTCGCCGGCGCGAGGCGTGTGTCCCGGATCGCCGCCGCGGGGGTTCGGAGGATGGGTCGACTGCGCGGCCTTCGGCGAGGACCCCGATCATCAGCCCATCGACTCCAAGGCGGAGACACCCGCCTACGGCCTTGCGCCGTTCTCCTCGGGAAAGGCCTCCACGCTCGCGTTCACACCTGACACACCCGGCCAGGGCACGGTCGGGTTTCGCCTGTCCGGCGATCCCCCCTTCGACACGGGGAGCACCGTGCGGGTCGGCGCGACGCTCCAGGGCCCCGACGGCAAGCCGCTCGCGGGGAAGCTCGTGCACTTCGACCTCAACGGCCTGCGCAAGCTCACCACGCCGATCGACACGAGCGGCTACCAGGCATGGGTCACGATGTGGGAGTCCGACGCGGTGACGGACGCGAATGGCATGGCCACGACGACCATCCCGCTCGAGGATATGACCCAGTGGGGCGTCAAGACGAACGACTACGACTTCCGCTTGCTCGCGACCTTCGACGGCGGGCCCGGGCTGTATCCGGCGCACGGGGTGAAACCCTTCCAGTTGACATCGTGAGCGGGGGCTTGCCTCGCCCTACCTCGCTCGGTCGATCGCCCCGAACTCGTCGTCGGTGAGCTCGAGCGCCCCCGCCGCGCAGTTCTCCTCGAGGTGCCGCACGCTCGACGTGCCCGGGATCGGAAGCATCACCGGCGAGCGGCGCAGCAGCCACGCCAGCGCCACCTGCGCGGGCGTCGCGTCGTGCGCCACCGCTACCTCCGCCACCGCCCCGCCGGGATCGGCCAGCTTGCCGGCGTCGAGCGGGAACCACGGGATGAACCCGATGCCCTCCCGCTCGCAATGCTCGAGGACGTCCTCGGCGTCGCGGTCGGCGAGGTTGTAGAGGTTCTGCACGCTCACGACCTCGACGATCCGTCGCGCCTCCTCGATCTGATCCACCGAGACGTTCGACAGCGCGACGTGGCGGATCTTCCCCTCGCGCTGCAGCTCGGCGAGCGCGCCGACGGAGTCGGCGAACGGGACCTTCCGGTCCACCGTGTGCAGCTGGTACACGTCGATCCGGTCCACCTTCAGGCGGAGCAGCGATACCTCGAGCGCCTCGCGCAGGTGCTCGGGCCGGCAGTCCGGCACCCACTTCCCCGGTCCGGGGCGGGTCAGGCCGCCCTTCGTCGCGATCACCACGCCGTCCGGATAGGGATGCAGCGTCTCGCCGATGAGCCGCTCGGACACCTCCGGGCCGTAGGAGTCGGCGGTGTCGATGAGGTTCACGCCGAGCTCGAGGCAGCGGCGCAACACGCGCTTCGCCTCCTCCGGGTCCTTCGGCTCGCCCCAGATGCCACGGCCGGTGATGCGCATCGCGCCGAACCCGAGCCGGTGCACGGTGAGGTCGCCGCCGATCGCGAACGTGCCG
The DNA here is from genome assembly GCA_046263085.1 of Actinomycetota bacterium. Lineage (GTDB taxonomy): Bacteria > Actinomycetota > UBA4738 > UBA4738 > JACQTL01 > JBHELK01. Next base: position 1,166 of record JBHELK010000048.1, on the reverse strand, counting down.
GAGGCGGAGACGTCGGTGGTCACGAGGCCACCTTACTCAGCGACCGGACGTGCTTCAGGAACGGCGTGACCGCCGCGGTGACGGTGTCACCCTCCTGGAGGTCGTCGGCGAACCTCGAGTCGACGAGCCAGGCGGACAGGTGGGTGGCGGAGCCATCGTCGATCGCGACGTACGCGCGCGGCCCGAACCTCGAGTGGTCGCCCTCACCCCGAGAGGGCCCGGGCCGAATGAAGAACAGCAGGGCCCACGCACCGAGCGCGACGCCGGCTGCGATGCAGCCCGGATGGCGTCCCGCGCGGCCGCGATCACGGTCGTATCGAAGCCAGCCACGGAACGAGCGTCAAGCCGTCGTGGAGCGGCGGCGCTTGAGGAGGAGCGCCACGAGGATCGAGGCCGCGACGGCGCCGGCCAGCCACGGGAACCAGTCGCCGGTCCGCGTGTAGAAGGTGGTCGCCGTCGACGACGGCACCCGGGCGCGCAGGATAGCCGGGCTGAACATCGGCGTTCGCTTCAGGACGTTCCCGTGGGGATCGATGATCGCGCTGATCCCCGACACGGCGGCCTGCACGACCCACCGGCCGTTCTCCACCGCGCGCAGCTCGCTCATGATCACGTGCTCGCGCGATGCCGGCGACGTGCCGAACGACGAGTCGTTGGTGGTCACGACGAGGATCCCGGCCCCCGCGTTCACGAACCGCCGCACGAGTCCCGGGAACGTGTTCTCGAAGCAGATGGGCGTGCCGACCGCCACGCCGTGCACGTCGAACAGCCGGATGCCGTCGCCGGGGACGAGCTCGCGGTGCACGGTCCGCAGCGACTGCACCCAGCCGAGCACGGGGCGGTAGGGCACGTACTCCGCGAACGGTACGAGGTGCATCTTCGAGTACCGGCCCACCACCCGCCCGGAGCTCGAGTAGTACAGGAGCTGGTTCCGGTACCGGCCGTCCCGCCCGCGGACCACCGCGCCCGCCATCAGCGGGGCGTTCACCGCCTGGATCACGCCGGTGATCGATTCGCGCAGGGCCGCGTGGTGCAGGGGGTCGACGTCGAGCGCGTTCTCCGGCCACACGACGAGGTCCGGCCGGTTGCCGTCGGCGAGCTCGAACGTGAGCCGGACGTGATCGAGCGCGACCCGGCGGCTGCGCTTCGCATAGCTCTCGGGGTGC
>JBHELK010000047.1:0-7190 GCA_046263085.1 Actinomycetota bacterium | reverse complement strand
GGATCCTGGAGGTCACCCGCAAGCGGGTGTCGGCGGGTCTGCTGGAGTCGTTCTCCGAGACCTGTCCCACCTGCGAGGGCCGCGGGATACTCATCACGCACGACCTGCATTAGCGTTCACGACACTCACGAGGAGGCACTGCCATGTACGCCGTCATCAAGGCCGGGGGAAAACAGCAGAAGGTGAAGACCGGCGATGTCATCGAGGTCGAGTTGATGCACGCGTCCGGTGACACGATCGAGCTGCACCCGATCCTGGTCGTGGACGACGACGGCAAGACCCACGTGGGCAAGGAGGCCCAGAAGTCGGTGGTCGTGGCCAAGCTCGTGGGGGAGCAGAAGGGCGACAAGGTCAAGGTCATGAAGTACCGGCCGAAGACCGGCTACGCCAAGAAGCAGGGCCACCGCCAGCTCATGACCCTCCTCGAGATCGAGGACATCAAGCTCGGCGGAAGCCGACCCGCCGCGAAGACCGCTGCCGCCGAGGAGGCGCCGAAGAAGGACCCGGCCGCCAAGGAGGCGCCGAAGAAGGACCCGGCCGCCAAGGAGCCGGCAGCCAAGGAGCCGGCAGCCAAGGAGCCGGCCGCCAAAGAGCCGGCCGCGAAGCCGGCGCCGAAGAAGGAGCCTGCAGCGAAGGCCGCCCCCAAGTCCTCCAAGGCGGAGTCGTAGGGCAGGGGCCCGGCTCCGGTCCTCTGCTACCCTTTTTCGACCATGGCACACAAGAAGGGCGGCGGCACCACCAAGAACGGCCGGGACTCCCAGTCCAAGCGGCTCGGCGTGAAGGCCTTCGGCGGCGAGTCCGTGTCGGCCGGCTCGATCATCGTGCGCCAACGCGGCACGAGGATCCATCCCGGGACCGGGGTCGGCAAGGGCGGCGACGACACCCTGTTCGCCCTGGTGGAAGGGGATGTGAAGTTCCACTCATCCCGCGGGCGGAGGTTCGCCTCCATCGAACCTCGGGCCTAGCGCCCGGCCTTCTTCACCGCATCCTTGATCGATCGGGTCCAGCGCTTGATGTCCTTGCGCATGGCGGCGTTCGTGTCCCCGAGATACGCGAGCGACCCGGCCCGGTCCCGGCGGCGTTCGATGATGGTCTCGCCCCGCTCCATCGGCGGGGGCTGGGCGAAGTAGAACGCCACCACGCCCGAGGTCTGCTCCACGACCATCACCGGCGACCCGTGGATCCGGCGGGCCCGCCGCAGCTCTGCCATCGGGATGCGGATCTCGACCTCGGCGTCCTCGGAGGTGAACGCCAGCTCGTCGGGCCACAGCACGAGCGAGCCCTTGACCCCTTCGTCCGGGGACCCGAGGCGGGCGGCCCATACGGTCGCAGTCTCGATCATGCGTCCATGCTCCCACTTCGCACACAATCCCTTCCAATATGACGTTCGCCGACGAGGCCACGCTGTTCGTCCGGGGAGGCAAGGGCGGCGACGGCGCCATGTCCTTCCGCCGGGAGCCGTACACGCCCCGAGGTGGGCCCAACGGCGGCGACGGCGGCAAGGGCGGCGACGTCACCCTCGAGGTGAGCACCTCGGCTCGCGACCTGTCCTGGTTCGCGGATCACCCCCACCAGCGGGCGAAGAACGGCGAGCCGGGCTCGGGCAACAACCGCAGGGGCGCCGACGCGCCCGACCTCGTCCTGCGGGTGCCGGACGGCACTGTCGTGCGGGACGAGCGGGGCCTGGTGGCCGATCTGGTCGGGGAGGGGGCCCGGGTCGTCGTGGGCCGGGGTGGCAGGGGCGGCCGCGGCAACGCCGCACTGGCCGGACCGCGCGACCGTGCTCCGCGCCGGGCGGAGGCGGGGGAGCTCGGTGAGGAGCGCCGCGTCGGCCTCGAGCTGCGCCTCGTGGCCGACGTCGGTCTGGTCGGCCTGCCGAACGCCGGCAAATCCACCCTGCTGTCCACGATCACGGCGGCGCGGCCCAAGGTCGCCGACTATCCCTTCACAACCCTCACCCCGAACCTGGGTGTCGCCGGTGACGACGAGCGCTTCGTGGTCGCGGACGTCCCCGGCCTCGTCGAGGGAGCCCACGAGGGGCGAGGCCTCGGACACCGGTTCCTGCGGCACGTCACGCGATGCCGCGCGCTGGCCGTCCTCGTCGATCTGTCGGGCGAAGATCCCGTCCAGGATCTGCTCACCGTCCGCTCCGAGCTCACCTCGTACGACGCGGAGATGGGGGAGCGGCCGCAGGTCCTCGTCGGCACGAAGTCCGACCTCGTCGAACCCGCCGTGCGCGACCGCCTGATCGGGGCGCTCGGCGAGCACGGTGAAGCGATGGCCGTCTCGGCGGTGACCGGCGAGGGCGTGGAGGCGGTGGCGGCGCGGCTGCACGAGCTTGCGCGCGCGGCGACCGAGGCGGCCGAGCCCAGGAAGCCCTACGTGGTCCTGCGTCCGGGACGGGAGCGCTTCGTCGTGCGGCGCGAGGGCGAGCGGTTCCGGGTGATCGGCCGCGACGTCGAGCGCTGGGTCCTCGACACGGACTTCGACGATGCTCGAGCCGTCGCCGCGCTGCAGAAGCGCCTGGCGAGGGAAGGCGTCGAGCGTCAGCTCGCGGCGAACGGCGCCCGCCGAGGCGACGAGGTCGTGATCGGCGAACACGCCTTCGAGTTCTATCCTGACCAGACGGAGGGCAGATGACCGATCGGAAGATGGAGCTGATCCGGGCGGAGGACGAGGGGTGGGCGCAGCTCTGCTCGATCCTTGAAGGGCTCTCGCCGTCCGCGCTCGAGACGACCCGGGTCACCGACGACTGGACCGCGAAGGACATGCTGGGACATCTGGCGTGCTGGTGGGCCGAAGCGGCGTGCGTCCTGGAGAGGATCCGGATGGGAACCCACGAGCCCGAGAAGCTCGATCTCGACCAGATGAACGCCCGGTTCTTCGACGCCATGCGCGACGTCGACCTGCACACCATCCGGGCCGAGCTCGCCGCTTCCCGCAACCGCGCGCTCGAGGAGCTCGGCCGGCTGGAGGGCCTGCCGCCGGCGGCACACGAGTGGTTCTACGAGACCGGCCCCTGCCACTACGACGAGCACCTGCGCGACCTGCGCCGAGCCGTCGAGCCGGCGAGCCCGGCTCCGTAGCGGGATGACCCGGCGCCTCGGCGTGATGGGGGGAACGTTCGACCCCATCCATCACGGCCATCTGCTCACCGCGGAGGAGGCCCTGCAGCAGTTCCGCCTCGACGAGGTCGTGTTCATCCCCACCGGACAGCCCTGGATGAAGGAGGACCGCGAGGTGTCGGCCCCCGAGGACCGGTACCTCATGGCGGTCATCGCCACGGCGTCGAATCCCAGCTTCTCGGTGTCACGGCTCGAGATCGAGCGCGAGGGGCCCACGTACACGGTCGACACCCTTCGGGAGCTGCGCAGCGCGCGCGGGGACGTCGAGCTGTACTTCGTCACCGGCGCCGACGCCATGCTCGAGATCCTGCAGTGGAAGGATCCGGAGGAGGCGCTGGAGGAGGCCCACTTCATCGCGGCAACCCGCCCCGGCTTCGACCTCGCCGCGTTCGAGCAGGGCGCGCCGACATCGGATCCGCGTGTGACGGTCATGGCGATCCCGGCGCTCGCCATCTCCTCCACCGACATCCGCGAGCGCGTGCGCGACGGGCGGCCCATCCGGTACCTCGTCCCGGAAGGCGTCCAGACGTACATCGAGAAGGCGAGCCTGTACCGTTGAGTTCCGGCCCGCGGCGGGTACCCTGTACGGAGGGGGAGCCAAGATTCGCAGGAGGGGTATCGCTGAGCTTCGTCGAGAGCCCGGCCTAGGCGTGCCGGAGCGCAAGGATCGGGAACAGGCTTCGAGCCGCGACCTCGCGGTTGCGGCGGCTCGGGCTGCGGCCGACAAGCAGGGCGAGCGGATCGTCGTGATGGACGTCCGCGAGCTCATCGTCATCACCGACTACTTCGTGATCGCGAGCGGCGGCAGCGAGCGGCAGGTCCGCACGATCGTCGAGGAGATCGAGAGGGCGCTTCGGGACCTCGACATGAAGCCGGTCCGGCGAGAGGGCGACGAGGACCGCCGGTGGGTGCTCCTCGACTTCGTGGACATCGTGGTGCACGTGTTCGCGCCGGAGGAGCGCGACTACTACGACCTCGAGCGCCTGTGGCGCGACGCCCCACTCCTCGAGTGGGAGAACGTGGGCGCGGCCTCCGGCTCCTAACGGTGGGCCGGGGCTCGTCCCCGGCTAGGGCCAGACCAGGCGGCCGGCGAACGCGCGGTCGGCCTCGAAGTTGAAGTCGCCCCCCGGCCCGCAGACCGGATCGGTCGCGGCATCGGGGCAGTCCGCATAGAAGGCGCCCCACGCGCTGCCATCGGGGCCGAGGTCGACGCCGATGTAGTCGTCCTTGGCCGGCGTGCCCGGCGCCGCGAGGAGCGGCTTCCTGGGATCGTTCACGATCGCGCTGAAGAACACCGGATCCCTGTCGAGCGCGTCGCGTGTCATGGTCATGTACGCGTCGTACGTGGACTGACCGTCCCGCTGTCCGAAGTACGCGAACGCCACCTGGCCCGGATCCCGCACAGCGACGAACCACTGGTTGATGTTGGCCACGCCCGGCGCGGTGGCATCCAACGGCAGGCTCCAGGTTCGGCCGCGGTCGCGGGAGACGCGAAGCAGCAGCCGGTTGCCGTCGAGCCGCATCGAGTAGAGGTTGCCCCGCGGATCCATCCGGAGCTCGTCGGTGGCCGGGATCTCGAGCGGCTTGCCGTCCATGTCCAGGATGGGCCACGTGGCGGCCTCGTCGGTACTGCGGGCCAGGAACACGTGGCCGCCGCACTGCACCATCACGTACAACGACCCGTCGGGAGCCGCTTGCGGGTAGTTGCCGTCGCCGGCGTTGAACTCCTCTTCCTTGCCCTCGCATTCGGGCCGCTGTGACGGCCCTCCCGTGAAGAGCACGGAGGCGACGTTCCATGAGCGGCCCCCGTCGAGGGACCGCCAGCACTCGCGGGCCACGTAGACGAAGAGCGCGTTGTTGCCGCACCAGTAGGCGACGTTGGGATAACCGCTCGGCTTCGCCTGGCCGAGCGTCGGCCGGGCGGTCGTGAACCGCGGGTTCTCCGAGGCGATGTAGCCGGGCAGCGCCTGGTGGAACCAGGTCTTGCCGTCGTCGGGGCTCACCAGGAGCCCGGCGTCGCCGAGAGGGATCTGGTCGATGAGATCCACCCCGCCGTCCTGCGGGAATGGGTTCGGCTGCATCGCGTACCAGAAGATCCGCCCCGTCGTGCGGTCGACGTACAGCTGGTCGTCCTGGGGCGTCCACGTCACCCCGCCGGGCTTCACGAATCGCCACGTGGCTCCGTCGTTGCCGCTGACCGCGAGACCCCCCTCGCTCGTCTGGGTCTGAGGACGCGGGCCCGGCGCTCCCGGCGCATAGCCGGTCCCTGCCAATCCGGGAGTCAAAACCGCGGGCTCGTACACCACGGTGCCATCGTTCGTCACCGCCACTCGAGCCTCCGACCCGCCGAATCCGGTCCACATCCCGCACGCCACGGGACGGTGAGCGGCATCCGCGAGGACCCGGCCGCTGGCCTGGTGTGCGATCACGCGCCGCTCGAGTGAGCAGCCCGGATCGAGGCGTGAGGCGCCGGCGCTCTTGGCGAGTGCGGGGGTCAGGGATGCGGCGAAGAGCAGGCCGACCGCCGCGCCACCGAGGCGTCGTCGACCGCAGGGGCCGGTGCTGGGCGCTCGGCTCGTGTCCTCGGAAACGCGGTACCGATACCCCCGGACGCCGCTCGGGACACCTCTGACACTGGAGTGAGGGCTAGGACTCCGCTGCCTGGGCCGACTCGACCACGGTCGTCGGGCCGTTGTGCACCGCGGGGATCGTGCCGAGCTTGCCGGCCTGGTAGTCCTCGTACGCCTGGATGACCTCGGACTTCGTGTTCATCACGAAGGGTCCGAGCCATGCCACCGGCTCGCCGATCGGACGCCCGCCGAGGACGAGCACCTCGAGGTCGGGCGATCTGCTCTCCTGGCCCGCTGCGGCCTCCACCCGGATGGTGTCGCCGTCGCCGAAGGACGCCAGCTGACCCATCCGCACAGGATGCCGATCGGGGCCGACCGATCCGACGCCGGCCAGCACGTAGACGAGCGCGTTGTAGTCGGCGCGCCACGGGATCTCGAGGCTGCCCGACGGTGCCACGGTGGCGTGCACCATCGTCATCGGGGTGTAGGTGTCGCCCGGACCTGCGTGTCCACCGACGTCCCCGGCGATGACGCGCAGCAGCGCTCCGCCGTCATGCGAGGCAAGGAGCCCGACCTCGCCGGCTCGGAGGTCCTGGTATCGCGGCGCCGCCCACTTCTGCGCCCGCGGCAGGTTCACCCAGAGCTGGATGCCGTGGAAGAGCCCGCCACTCACCACCAGCCGCTCGGGCGGCTGCTCGATGTGCAGGATGCCGGCCCCCGCGGTCATCCACTGCGTGTCGCCGTTCGTGATGACGCCACCGCCGCCGTTCGAGTCCTGGTGCTCGAACGTGCCGTCGATGATGTAGGTGACGGTCTCGAAGCCCCGATGCGGGTGCCACGGCGTACCCTTCGGTTCGCCGGGCGCGTATTCCACCTCGCCCATCTGATCCATGTGGACGAATGGGTCCAGGTCGGCGAGATCCACTCCCTGGAATGCCCTGCGGACGGGGAATCCCTCTCCCTCCAGGCCGCTCGGGGCGGTGGTCACGGTGCGGACCCGGCGAGAGCGAAGCGTTGCATCGGGCGCCGGCAGGCGCTCCAGTGTGGTGATGTCGTCGACGGTGATGGCTGGCATGGTCGTGTCCTCCTCAGGATAGGGAACGCGGAGCTCTGTCCCGCCATTCCCGGGCCCACGGGTAGGATTCCCAGACATCCCGAGAGGAGTCGTCATGCCCGAGGCAGTCGTCGTCGCCACCGCCCGTTCTCCCATCGGCCGAGCGTTCAAGGGATCGCTCAAGGAGCTCAGACCGGACGATCTCACCGCGACGATCATCCGCGCGGGGCTGGACAAGGTGCCGCAGCTCGATCCGAAGGACATCGACGACCTCATGCTCGGGTGCGGCCTGCCCGGCGGGGAGCAGGGGTTCAACATGGGTCGCGTCGTCGCCGTCATGCTCGGCTTCGACCACCTGCCGGGGACGACGATCACGCGGTACTGCTCGTCGTCGCTGCAGACCACCCGGATGGCCTTCCACGCGATCAAGGCGGGGGAGGG
>JBHELK010000046.1:0-10482 GCA_046263085.1 Actinomycetota bacterium | reverse complement strand
CTCGGGCCTCCGCATCGTCACCGAGCGCATGCCGGGCGTGCGGAGCGTCACGCTCGGCATCTGGGTGGCAGCGGGTTCGCGCGACGAACGGCCCGATATCGCCGGTGCCTCGCATTTCCTGGAGCACCTGCTGTTCAAGGGCACGCCGACGCGCGACGCGCGCGAGATCGCCGAGACCTTCGAGGCCGTGGGCGGCGACCTCAACGCGTTCACCGCGAAGGAGAACACGTGCTTCTACGCGCGCGTGCTCGACCGCGATCTCCCCATGGCCGTGGAGTACCTCTGCGACATGCTCCAGAACTCCGTGCTCCGCAAGCCGGACTTCGAGGCCGAGCGCCAGGTGATCCTCGAGGAGATCAACATGCACGAGGACTCGCCCGACGAGCTCATCCACGACCTGTTCACCGAGACGCTGTGGACCGGGCACCCTCTCGGTCGGCCGGTGCTCGGCACGGTGCAGAGCATCACGTCGACCACACGCGACCAGGTGAAGCGGTTCTACGCCCGGCTGTACACGCCCGCAAGATTCGTGGTCGTGGCGGCGGGCAACCTCGAGCACGACGAGGTCGTCGGGATGGTGACCACCGGCATGGAGGCGGGAAAGGAGCGTCAGGAGGGGCCGGCAGCATGGCGGCTCCGGCAGGCTCGGGACGCCCCGAAGCCGAGCGGCGCCACGCTGGTGCGCCAGCGGCCCACGGAGCAGGCCCACATCTGCCTCGGCACGAACGGCTTGCCGCGGGGCGACGACGACCGGTTCGCCTTCGGCATAGCGAACATGGCGCTCGGTGGTGGCATGTCCTCTCGGCTGTTCCAGGAGGTGCGCGAGAAGCGGGGTCTGGCGTACTCCGTCTACAGCTACCACGGTATGTACGCCGAGACCGGCGTCTTCGCGGTGTACGCGGGCACCACCCCGTCTAAGGCGCAGGAGGTGCTGGACATCCTCCGCCGCGAGGTCGGCGACATCCGCGACGGCGGTCTCACCGAGGAGGAGTTCACGCGGGCCAAGGGGCACATGAAGGGTGCGCTCGTCCTCGGGCTGGAGGACACGAGCGGTCGCATGTCCCGCCTCGGGAAGTCGGAGATCGCGCACGGCGAGATCCTGTCGGTCGACGAGACGCTCGATCGCATCGACGCCGTGACGCTCGACGACGCCCGCCGGGTGGCGGAACGAGTGCTGTCGCAGCCCATGGCGCTCGCGGTGATCGGCCCGTTCGACGAGGACGCCTTCGGCGGCAGCGACTCCTCGGCGGAGCTGGCGACGGCGGCGCTGCACGGAGCGCCGTGATCCGGGTCGGCGTGCTCGGCGCCGCCGGCCGGATGGGCCAGCTGGTCTGCCGGGCGGTCGCCGACGATCCCGAGCTCGTGCTGGTGGCCGCCATCGACCCCGCGGGGAATGGGGAGGACGTCGGCCGCCTGGTCGGCCACCCCGAGCTCGATGTGCGGATCTCACAGCACCACGACACGCTGCTGCAGGCGGAGCCCGAGGTGATCGTCGATTTCACGGGCCCCGACGCGGTGATGGACAACGTGCGGTGGGCCATCGACCACGCCATCAACATCGTGGTGGGCACCACGGGGCTCCAACCCGGCGATCTCGAGGAGATCAACGATCGGCTCGAGAGCGAGGGCAGCGAGTCGAACGTGATCGTGGCGCCGAACTTCGCCATCGGAGCCGTGCTCATGCAGCGCTTCGCGGCTGAAGCCGCCCGGCACTTCCCGTCCGTCGAGATCATCGAGCTCCATCACGACGGGAAGGCGGATGCACCCTCCGGCACCGCCCTGGACACCGCGATGCGGCTGGCCAAGGAGCGCGACGCGTACCGGGGCCCCGACGAGGAGTCGCTGCCGGGCACGCGGGGCGGCGACATCGAGGGCATCCGCATCCACTCCGTTCGGCTGCCGGGCCTGGTCGCGCACCAGGAGGTGTTGTTCGGCGGCCCCGGACAGACCCTGACCATCCGCCACGACTCGATGGACCGCACGTCCTTCATGCCCGGCGTCCTGCTCGCCATCAAGGAGATCCACGGCCGCCCCGGACTGACGGTCGGCCTGGAGCCTCTCCTCGGTCTGACATGAGCCCCCGGCTGGCCCTCGTCTTCGCCCATCCCGATGACGACACGTTCGGGGTCGGCGGCACCATCGCCATGCACCGCGACGAGCTCGAGCTGCTCGTGATCCTGGCCACGAGCGGGGACGCCGGGATGATCGCCGACCCCTCGCTCGCCACCCGCGAAAACCTCGGCGAGGTCCGCGAGGAGGAGTCCCGCGCGTCGTACCGGGCGCTCGGCGTGGAGCCGGAGATCGTGTTCCTGAGACATCCCGACGGCGAGCTGCCCGAGGTGGATCGCGAGACAGTGGTGAGTCAGATCACCGAACGGCTCGAGCAGTTCCGCCCCGACGTCGTCGTGACGTTCGGCCAGGAGGGCGTCACGAAGCACGAGGACCACATCGCCATCGGCGAGATTGCGACCGAGGCGTTCCACCGGGCCCGAGAGGGGAGCGACGGCGGATTCGAACGCCTCTTCCATGTCGCGATCCCCCAGAGCCGCATCGAGCAGTTCCAGGAGCTGCAACGGATGGCGGGCCTCGAGCCGATCGATCCGGACGCCCCGTTCCAGCCGCGCGGCGTCTCCGACGAGACGGTGACCGTCTGGGCGGACGTCATGCCGGTGTGGGAGCGCAAACACGAAGCGCTTCTCGCGCACGAGACCCAGCGCACGGAAATCGACGAGATCCCCGAGCAGGCCAGGCCCCTGGCGTTCGGCCACGAGCACTTCGTCCAGGCCTGGCCCCGGCCGCCCGCAGGTTCGCCGCGGCTCCGCGATCTCTTCGAGGGCCTGGGTTCGTAGCGCTTCACGCTCGCGAGGTCAGTCCGTCGCGCCCTGGAAGAGGAGCCAGACGCCGATCGCGGCCAACGCGCCGGTCAGGGCAAGGCCGAGGAGCAGCTCGCCTCGACGTCCGAGGAACCGGCCGCTGCTCGCACCGAGCACCACCATGGAGGCGTCGACGATCATGACGCCGACCAGCATCGCGGCCGCGGTGAGGAACGAAAAGACGCGTCCTCCCGATTCCGCAGCGCCGGCGAGCAGCGCCGACGCCGACGTTGCCAGGAAGATCCACGCTCCTGGATTGATCACCACGGCCAGGATGCCTCTGACCTGTGGCGGAAGCCTTGTGGGCACGGCCTCGCGTTCACCGTCGGTTCGGAGGGTCTCCCGCACCGAGCTCGCGGCGATCCAGAGCAGGACGGCACCACCGGCGATCTGAAGCGCGCGCAACACCGTTCCGGTCGGACGGGCGACGGTGAGTCCCGCGGCCAGGATCAGCAGAAGCAGGCCGAACGTGCCGTTCGCACCGGCCATGGCCGCGAGCCCTCTGCGCAACCCGCCGCGCGCCGCTTCCCCCAGGAGGAGGACCTGGACGGGTCCCGGCGCGGCGCCGAGCGCCATGCCGAGGCCGAACGCCGTCGCCGGATGAGCGAGATCCGCCAACGACTACCGGTCGCGCCGCGCCAACGCTTCCTGGTGCGCGACGTCCCCCTTGCCGTAATCCCAGGTCACGATGGTGGCCGGCACCATCCGCAGGACCACGCGGTCGGGTTCCTCGAGCGCGTGCCCGAGCCATTTCCGCCCGTCCTCCTCGCCGTACCTGACGGCGATGCGCTCGAGCCAACTCTCGCGGTCCTCTTGCCAGACCTCCGCCCGGCCCCGCGCCAGCACGGCGCGGTAGGGCCGGTCCTCGGACGCGACGCTGACGGCCACGGCGGAGCCCTGCGCCACGTCGTCGCCCGTGTATCTCGTCTCGAGCCTCGTGGTGAACCAGAACGCGCCGTCCGCGTAGACGTACCAGAGGGGCCGGACGCGCGGAGCACCGTCGCGGCTCACCGTGGCGAAGTGCGCCAGACGCTCCCCGCCCAGGAACTCCCGGAGTTCGTCCTCGGTGAGCGGCATTACTTGACAGTGTGCTGCTCGACGAAGACCATCCCGAACCCGTCGGTGAAGTTCTGAAGGTCCTCGCTGCCGGCGGCCGCGGTCTCGGACTTCATGTCGGCCACGAAGTCGTCGCGCGAGTCCCAGGTGAGCTCGGCCACGCCGTCGAAAATGGGATCGGTGCCCTTCGGCGCACCGGCCACCAGATTCACGACGTAGCCCTTCAAGTGCTCGTACCCGTCGCGGGAGATCGGGGCGTGCTTCTCCAACCAGTACTGCTTGAAGTCCTCCGACGACATCCCGTCCTTCTTCCGCAACCAGATCTGCGCCCTGAACATGTGTCCTCCTCTCAACCGCGGCTTCGCGGTTCGGTGGTCTCGCCGGCGGCCTCCCGGGCCAGGACGAACAGCAGGTCGGACAGTCGATTGAGGTAGCGCACCGCCTCGGGGTTGACCTCCGCGCCGCCGTCGCGAAGCTCGACCGTGCGCCGTTCCGCCCGCCGGACCGTCACCCTGGCCGCGTCGACGGCGGCCGAAGCCGGGTTCGCTCCCGGCACGATGAACTCCTGCGGCAAGGGGTGGCGCGCGACGGTGGCGTCGATCCCACGCTCCAGCCCCTCCACCATCTCCGCGGTGATCAGCGAGACGCCCTCCTGGAGCTTCCCCCGCTGCGAGGGGTTGGCGGCGAGGTCGGCACCGAGCACGAAGAGCTCTCGCTGCAACCCGAGGAGGTCCTCCGCGAGCCTCGTCCCCTCGCCGGCCTCGGCCCGGGCCACGCCGAGGTCGGCCACGGCCTCGTCCACCGTGCCGTAGGCCTCCGTGGCCGGGTCCGCCTTCGACACCCTGCCCCCGTACAGGCGGCCCGTCGTGCCGTCATCGCCCCGTTTCGTGTAGATCCGCATGGCCGTCAAGGATAGGCCTATGCTTGTCTGGCTGAAGAGGGGAGAGAACGCATGAGCGGCACGTACGGGCGGGTGTTGACGGCGATGGTCACGCCGTTCCGCGACGACTACTCGCTGGATCTCGACGGAGCCCAGCAGCTCGCCGATCACCTGCTGGAGCACGGCACCGACACGATCGTGGTTGCCGGATCCACGGGCGAGGCTCCGACGCTCACCCACGACGAGAAGGGCGATCTCTTCCGCGCCGTCGTGGACGCCGCTCGAGGCAAGGGGAAGGTCGTCGCCGGCACGGGGACGTACGCCACGGCCGAGACGGTGGAGCTCACGCGGCTGGCCCAGGCCGCCGGTTGCGACGCCGCGCTCGTGGTCGCGCCCTACTACAACAAGCCCCCTCAGCGAGGCCTCGTCGCCCACTTCACGCAGGTCGCGGAAGCCACCGACCTTCCGATCCTGCTTTACAACATCCCCAGCCGCACGGGTATCCGCATCGAGCACGAGACGCTGCTGCAGCTCGCGTCGCTCTCGAACGTCGTCGGCGTGAAGGATTCGACGGGGGACTTCGACGGGCTGGCCCGTCTGCTCCGGGAGGCCCCGAGCAGCTTCGAGGTCTACGGCGGCGACGACTGGGCGTCGTTCAGCCATGCATGCCTCGGTGCGCAGGGCGTGGTCTCGGTCGCATCGCACCTCGTCGGCTCGCGCATCAACGAGATGCTCGAGCTCGTCGAGCAGGGCGACGTGCCGGCGGGGCGCAAGATCCAGGACGAGCTGTCGCCCGTGTTCGACGTGCTGTTCATCACGAGCAATCCCATCCCGGTGAAGGCCGCGCTCGAGCTCGTCGGCCGGCCGGCCGGGCCGCCCAGACTGCCGCTCGTTCCCGCCACGCAGGACGAGCGCGACCGGATCCGAAGGGTCCTGGAGGAATCGAGCCTTCTCTAATACCGGCGCCACCTCGACGTCGGGTCCCGTGGAGGACGGGACGAGGCAGGTCGGTTCAGCGCGCTCCAATCCGAGATTGGTCTTCCTGGGCGGTGTTGGCGAGATCGGGCGGAACATGGCCTGCCTCGAGCTCGACGGGCGCATCCTCATCATCGACTGCGGCCTGTCGTTCCCCCGCGCGGAGCTTCCGGGGATCGACTTGGTGCTCCCGGACTTCGAGTACCTGCGCGACAAATCCGATCGTCTCGACGGCGTCGTCCTGACCCACGGGCACGAGGACCACATCGGCGCTGTGGCCTACCTCCTGCGCGAGTTCGAGGTGCCGATCTACGGCACCCCGCTCACGCTCGCGCTCCTCCACGGCAAACTCGAGGAGCACGGCGTGCTCGACCGGACGGAGCTGCGCGCCGTGGAGCCGGGCCAGACGGCCACGTGCGGGCCCTTCAGCATGCGGTTCCTCCGTGTCACGCACTCCATCCCCGACGGCGTGGCGGTTGCCGTGGATACCCCCTTCGGCACGGTCCTGCACTCCGGGGACTTCAAGCTCGACCAGACCCCGCTCGACAACCGTCCCACCGACCTCCAGGCCTTCGCCGAGGAGGCCCGGAGGGGTGTGCACCTGTTCCTGTCCGACTCCACGAACGCGGAGGACGAGGGCACGGTGCCCTCGGAGCGTACCGTCGGCCCCGTCCTCGAGGACCTGATCCGCCGGGCGCCGAGGCTCGTTGTCGTGGCGTGCTTCGCGAGCCACATCCACCGCATCCAACAGGTGGTCAACGGGGCGCTCGCCACCGGCCGGATCGTGGCGTTTCTCGGGCGGTCGATGCACCAGAGCGTCGCCGCCGCTCGCCGCCTCGGGCATCTGACCGTCGAGGACTCCCATGTCATCGACATCGAGGAGCTCGCGAACCGGGATCCCTCGACCGTCGTCGTGATCTCCACCGGGTCCCAGGGCGAACCGCTCTCGGCGCTCTCGCTGATGGCCGCCCGGGAGCACAAGTTCGTCAAGCTGGATCCGGAGGACACCGTGGTGTTGAGCTCCTCGATGATCCCCGGCAACGAGCCCGCCATCCACCGCGTCCTCGATGGGCTGTACCGCACGGGCGCCAACATCTTCCACGTGCCGGCGGCCAGGGTGCACGTTTCCGGCCATGCCGCGGCCGACGAGCTGAAGATGATCCTCGGCCTGGTCAGGCCCCGCTGGTTCATCCCGGTGCACGGTGAGCATCGCCACCTCGACCACCATGCACGCCTGGCCCGCGACGTCGGCATCCCTGCCGACCGGGTGCTGATCGCGGAGGACGGCGACGTCATCGACATAGGCGAGGAGGTCCGGATCGCCGACCGGGTCCAGGCCGGGATGACCTTCGTCGACGGCATCGGCATCGGCGACGTGGGGGAGGTCGTGCTCCGGGATCGCCGCAAGCTCTCCAAGGACGGCATCGTGGTGGTCGTCGTGGCCATCGACGCCCACCACGGCGAGGTGGTGACGGGGCCCGAGATCGTGCAGCGCGGCTTCGTCTTCGACGACGCGGCGGCCGACATCCTTGAAGAGGCGCGAAACCTCGTCATGCTGTCCCTGAAGGACAGCGCCGAGGATCAGGTGATCGACCGGTCCCTGCTCGAGCAGCGGATCCGGACGGCGCTCCGACGGCACTTCTGGGATGCGACGCAGCGGAAGCCGCAAATCGTCCCCGTGATCATGGAGGTCTGAGTGGCGAAGAGGAAGCGGAGCAGGGCGAAGTCGCGGAAGCGTTCCCGCGCGACCCTCCGCAGCCACCTGGCGCCGTGGGCGCGCGACGCGTTCGGCATCGGCCTCGTCGTGCTCGCGCTCCTCGCCATCCTCGCGCTGTGGCTCGACTCGGGGGGCCTGGCCGGCAAGCTCATCCGCTTCGCTGTGCGCGGCTCGTTCGGCCTCGGCGCCGTCGCGTTCCCCATCCTCGCGCTGTACTGGGGCGTGCTGCTGCTGCGCGACACCGTGAAGGACGAGCGGGTGCGCATGTTCATCGGCTTCATGGTGGCCCTCGCCGGCGTGCTCGGGATCGTCTCGCTGATGAAGGGCAACCCCGGCCCCACCGACGGGTACGCCCCGCTGCGATCCGCCGGCGGACTGTACGGATCCCTCGTCGCCTGGCCGCTGTCGAGGGTGGCGCAGGAGATCGGCGCCGCCATCGTTGGGCTCGGCCTGGCGTTCCTGGGGCTCCTCATCTTCACCGGCACGCCGCTCTCGGCCGTCGGGCACTGGCTGCGCTCCTGGTTCGTGGCCGACGACGAGGAAGCCGAGGAGGAGGACGACGACGAGGACGAGTTCGATGAGGAAGAGGAGCCCGCCAGGAGCGTCCTCCGCGTGGAGGAACCGGAGGCGGAGCTCGACATCGAGATGGACGAGGAAGCCGAGGAGGAAGAAGCCGAGCCGATCATGCCGCCGCAGCTCGCCGCGCGCCGCCGCGGCGGCTACAAGCTGCCCCCCGTCGACCTCCTGCGCAAGGCGCCGGCCAGCACGGCCGACGGGCTCGACGAGGAGCACTCGATGGAGGCGCTGGAGCGCACGTTCCAGACCTTCGGCGTCCCGGCCCGCGTGCCCACCGCCCACCGCGGCCCGACCGTCACGATGTACGAGGTCGAGGTGGAGGCCGGCACGAAGGTGAACCGCGTGCTGTCGCTCGCCGACGACATCGCCTACGCCCTGGCCACGCCCGACGTCCGCATCATCGCGCCGATCCCGGGCAGATCCGCCATCGGGGTCGAGGTCCCCAACAAGGTCCGAGACTTCGTGATGCTCGGCGACATCCTTCGGTCGAAGGTGGCCAAGGAGCTGAAGCACCCGCTCGTCGTGGGCCTCGGCAAGGACGTCCACGGGCGCGCGGTCCTCGTGAACCTCGCGGAGATGCCGCATCTGCTGATCGCCGGCGCCACGGGGGCGGGGAAGTCCTCCCTCATCAACACGTTCGTCACGTCGATCGTCACGAGGACGACGCCGGACGACGTGAAGCTCGTGTTGGTCGACCCCAAGCGCGTCGAGCTCTCGCACTTCGCCGACCTGCCGCACCTGCTGTCGCCGGTGATCGTGGACCCGAAGCGAGCTGCCCAGGCGCTGAACTGGGTGGTCCGCGAGATGGAGATGCGCTACGAGATGCTCGCCGCCGTCGGCGTCCGTGACATCGAGTCCTACCAGCGTGGCCTGCGCGAGGAGAGCCTGCGTATCCCGCCGGGACGAGAGGACGAGTTCGGCGAGGTGCCGTACCTCGTCGTCGTGATCGACGAGCTGGCCGACCTCATGATGGTCGCGCCCCGGGACGTGGAGGACGCGATCTGCCGCATCGCACAGATGGCCCGGGCCGTCGGCATCCACCTGGTGGTGGCCACCCAGCGCCCGAGCGTCGACGTGGTGACCGGACTGATCAAGGCCAACATCCCGAGCCGCATCGCGTTCATGACCGCGTCGCAGGCCGACTCGCGCGTGATCCTCGACGTGGGCGGGGCGGAGAAGCTCGTCGGGCACGGCGACATGCTGTTCCTGCCCTCGAACGTGTCGAAGGCCGTGCGGATCCAGGGCGCGTGGGTCACCGAGAAGGAGATCGAGGCCATCTCGAAGTGGGTCCGCGAGCAGCGCGAGCCGGAGTACGAGGTCAGCGTGGAAGGGTTCGGCCATCCGCCGTCCGACGACGATGACGACGAGGAGTTCGAGGCCGAGGACGAGCTGTACGAGGAGGCCGCCGACCTGGTGATCCGCTCCCAGCTCGGTTCCACCTCCATGCTCCAGCGCAAGCTGAAAGTGGGATTCGCACGCGCCGGCCGGATCATGGACATGCTCGAGGACCAGGGCATCGTCGGCCCCAGCGTCGGTTCCAAGCCCAGAGACGTGCTCATGACCTGGGAGGAGTGGGAAGACTCCCACTCCTCAGTCGAAACGTAGCGGTCCCTCCGGATGTCCCCCAGGGGAGCTCTCCTGCCCCCTCTCATCCCTGCCGCGCTTGTCCTGGCGGTTCTCGCTGCTGGTGTCGAGGCTGGCACACAGCCAGCTGTGAGCAGCCGTCCACACCAGATCGGGTTCGATTCCACCTTCGGGCGGGATGGTCGCACCACAACCACGTTCAGGGCGCCGGTGAGGGGCGAGGATCTTGCCCTTGACCGAGCTGGAAGGATCGTCGTAGCTGGTGAGACTCGTCCCAAGGTCGGACGAGAGGATTTCGCTCTGGCCAGATACCGACCCGACGGCGGACTAGACCGGTCCTTTGGTGACGGAGGCCGGGCGCGCGCAACATTTCCGGCGATGGCCGAGAACGCTCTCGTCAGTTCGGTGGCCGTCGACGGGAGCGGGAGGATCGTCGTCGGCGGGACCGTGGGGAGACGGATCGCGTTGGTCCGCTATCTCGATTCTGGTCGCCTGGACCGGTCCTTCGGCACGCGGGGACGAGTGCTCGTGTCATTGGGTGCCGGACACTCATCGATGGCGGAGTCTCTCGTCCTACCGAGCGGGAAGATCCTCGTGGCGGGGACCTTCACTCCCGAATCGGATCCAGGGCACATCGAGCTGCTTCGCCTCCTCGAAGATGGCAGGCTCGACCGTATGTTCGGCACAGAGGGGAGAACGACAGTCTCCGTCGACCCACCTGCCGCAGCCCACGGTCTGACGCGACAACCGGATCACAAGATCCTCGTCCTCGGAGCAGCAAACGGTCCGTCCCCACGAGTCTTTCAGTTGATCGTCGCTCG
>JBHELK010000045.1:0-55151 GCA_046263085.1 Actinomycetota bacterium | reverse complement strand
GCACGACGCGGTAGTTGAGCAGCTCGTCGCGACGTGCTCGTCGCTGCCGGTCGGCGATCCGCGCGACGAGAACACGGTCGTCGGCCCGCTGATCCGCGAGCAGCACCGGCAGCGGGTCGAGGGCTACGTGCAGACCGGCCTCGACGACGGCGCGACGCTCGCCGCGGGCGGCAAGCGCCCGGACCGCCCCGGCTTCTTCTACGAGCCGACGGTCTTCACGGACGTCCGGCCAGACATGACCATCGCCCGCGAGGAGATCTTCGGCCCGGTCCTCAGCGTGCTCCGGTACCGCGACGAGGACGAGGCCATCCGCATCGCGAACGACTCGCAGTTCGGTCTGGCCGGCGCCGTGGTGTCGCCCGACAGGGAGCGCGCGAGGCAGGTCGCGATGCGACTGCGAACCGGCTACGTCGGTCTCGGCATCGGGGTTCCCAACTTCAACGGAAGCTGGGGCGGCTACAAGCAGAGCGGTGTCGGCCGCGAGTGGCGCGACGGCCTCGCGGAGTACACCGAGACCAAGCACATCACCTGGCTCGCCTGAGGGAAATGCCTGCCGACGATGAGGCATTTCGCGAGGCGCTGGGCCAGTCGGCTAGAGACCGAGCGGTGGCTGTCTTCGACGAGCTTGTGGGGTGGGCTCGTGCGGGTGGCCTCGTCCTCCAGAGGGCCCGCCGCGAGACAAGCACCAAAGGTCCAGAGTTGTATTTTCGATCGAGTGAGGAGGGTCCTGCCGTCTTCTCTGTCCTGGGGAATGGAGACCTGCTGGTCCAGGTTCGATGGCTCAAGAACCACTCGGCTCTCAAGAATCGGCTTGACGAGCTCGCGGAGAATCTCGCGAATGTTCCGGGCGTGTGTTGGAAACGCGACCCTAAGAAACTCGGATTCCCTAACGTCGCGCTCGCCGCGTTGGATCCGAGTACGTCGCTACGAAATCTCTTAATTGTCTTCGACTGGATCATCGATCAACTTGCCCGTGGCGCGTGACGTCATCTAGCGAAGACAGCCGACCATCGTGGATACGGGCTAGGTGGGCTCGGGGACGTCGCCCGTGCGGAGCATGTAGCTGACGCTGGCCTTGGCGCAGAGAACGCCGTTGTTGTGGAGCTCCACGTCGCATACCGCCACCCGCTTGCCGCGATGGATGACCCGGGCCGTGGCGGTGAGGTCGCCCTCCTTCGCCCGTTTCAGGTAGTTGATCTTCATCTCGATCGTGGCCTCGATGGACTTCACGGCGTCGGGGACCGTCTGGGCCACGGCGATCGCGCCCGCGGTGTCGACCAGCGCCGGGAACAGGCCCCCGTGCACCGCCGTGCGGCCCCAGTGCTTCTCCTTGTCGACGTCGACCCAGGCATAGCCCTCGCCGTCGTTGCCGACGCCCATCTTGATCTCCAGGGCCCGCTGGAACGACGGGAGATAGGAGGGGTCGAGCTCCATCGGCTCGACGGGTCTCATGTCAGGGCCTTCGGGCCGGGGACAAGCCCCGGCCTACGGGGTGGCCTCATCCGAGCATGATCATGCCGGCGTCGACCGGGATGACCTGGCCCGTGATGGGATCGGAGTCGTCGCTCGCCAGGAACACGGCGGTCCCGGCGAGCTCCTCGGGCTCGAGGGTCCTGCGGAGCGCGGCGCCCATCGTGAGCATCTTCGCCATCTGCTCGGGGACCTGGCGTTTCGTGGCGTCGGTCATCGTGATGCCGGGCGCGATGGCATTCACGTTGATCCCGAACTGGCCGAGGGCCGCCGCCGTGAAGTGCGTGAACGCGTTCAGACCGGCCTTGGCGATCGAGTACTGGAAGCTGTTCACGTTCTCGCTGCCGGCGTTCATCGCGTACCCGGCGACGGAGTACATCCAGGCCGCGCTGGAGGACTGGTTGATGATCTTGCCCTTGCCTTGGGCTTTCATGAACGGGAACACGGCCCGGGTGCAGAGCCACGGCCCGATCATGTTCACGTCGAGAACCTTCTTCAGGTACGCGAGCGAGTCGTCCAGCGGGTTCAGCGTCTCGTAGATCCCGGCGTTGTTGACGAGGATGTCGATGCGCTCCCACCGGTCTGCGACGGCGCGGGCCATGTCGAGCGTGGACTGCTCGTCTGCGACATCGACGTGGACGAACAGCGCCTGCCCGCCGGCGGCCTCGATCTCCTTCGCTACCCGCTCGCCGTTCTCGTCGTTGATGTCGGCCACGGCGACCCGCGCGCCTTCGCGCGAGAAACGCAGCGCGTACTCGCGACCGATGCCCTGTCCGGCGCCCGTAATGATTGCCACCTTGGACTCGAGCTTCCCCCCGCCCACCCCTACGCCTCCAGGTTCTTCTTCATGAGGTCCAGCTCCAGGCGAGCCTGGCGGCGTCCGGAGGACTCGATCAGCGCCCGGCCCTCCTCGTTGTCGAGCTCGTCGGGCACGTACGTGACATAGGCGAAGACGACATGGGTACCGCTGTCGGCGGCCCGTTCGAACGTGCAGATCTCACGCGCGTACCACGGCCCGACCTCGAACACGATCCGGTTCGGTTCCTCCACCTCGATCACCTTCAGCGTGTTCCGCATCACCTGCCCACCCATCTCCTCGATCGAGATGTCGAACGCGTACGACGCGCCGATACCGGGTTCCCCGGCACCGTCGGTGCGCTTCAAGCCCGAGACATGCGGGTTGTACTCGGGAAGGTTCGCGAAATCGAGCCGATACCCGAACACCGCCTCGATGGGCGCGCCGATCTCCACGTCCTCCGCGAAGCCGAGCTCCGGCATGTCAGGACTTCTTGCCCTCTTTGGGCTGGCCGTCCGCCGACTCCGCCTTCTGCGGCTTGTTCAGCTTCACGTCCATGCCCGGGGCCATCATGTGCTCCGCGAGCACGGCGTCGAAGTTCTTCGCCACCTCGGCCGGCGTCCATCCCTCCGGCTTGAACATCGAGGCCACCGGCTTGTGCTTCTGGAAGATCGTGTACGCATAGCCGCGGCGGCCGAACACCTGCCCGTTGACATGCGCGGCCTTCTCGCTCGCCAGGAACGCGATGAGCGGCGCGTTCAGGTTCGGGTCCATCTCCGGCGGGATCTTCGCCGGGTCGTCCGCGCCGGGCAGCAGGCCCGTGGTCATGCGCGTGAAGGCGCTCGGGGCCATCGCATTCACCGTGATGCCGTACTTCCCGAGCTCGATGGCCCAGGTGAGCGTCATGCCGACGATGCCTGCCTTGGCCGCGGCGTAGTTCGTCTGCCCGAAGTTCCCCCGGAGCCCCGCGCTCGAGGTGATGTTCACGATGCGCCCGTACTCCTGCTCGCGGAACCTCTGGGCGGCGTGACGCGAGCAGTTGAACGTGCCCTTGAGGTGCACGCCGATCACCGCGTCGAACTCGGCCTCCTCCATCTTGAGCAGCGAGCGGTCGCGCAGGATCCCCGCGTTGTTCACGAGGATGTCGATCTTCCCGAAGGAGTCGACGGCGGTCTGGATGATGTTGCTCGCGGCGTCGAACTTGGATACGTCGTCGTAGTTCGGCGCGCCCTCCCCGCCGAGCTGCTCGATCTCCTTCACCACCATGGCGGCGGGATCCTCCGACCCGCCCCGGCCGTCGGTCTCGACGCCGGCGTCGTTCACCACGACCTTGGCGCCTTCCCTGGCCAGCTCCAGCGCGATCCCGCGGCCGATGCCCCGGCCCGCGCCCGTCACCACCGCCACCCTTCCGTCCAAGAGCCCCATGTTCGATTCCTCCTTCGCGGTTGCGGGTGCAATCATGGGCCGAACCGCCGTCAAGGAGCGAACCCATGGCCACCACGACCCCGCTGGACCCGGACCGCGTCGAGAAGGAGCTCGCCGACGTCACGAACAGCGTGACCTTCGACGCCCGGCCCTTCATCCAGGACTTCGCCCAGGGCAAGGTGCCCAGGGAGAACCTGGCCCGCTTCGCCGCGAGCTACTGCTACCAGGTCGACAACTTCAAGCGGTTCGTGGCCGAGGTGTACGCCAATGCCGAGCCCCGCGACGTGCGCGAGCTCCTGCTCGAGAACCTGTGGGAGGAGCACGGCGAGGGCGACCCGAGCCGCGACCACACGGTGCTGGTGGCGAAGTTCGGCCGCGCGCTCGGTGCCGACATCCCGGACCCCTACGACGTGGAATCCATCCCCGAGGGCCGCCGGTGGATCGAGCGGATCCTCGAGGTGTGCCGGGACCAGGACTTCGTGGTGGGCCTCGCGGCAATCTCGTTCGGCATCGAGTTCCGGACGCAGACCATGGCGTTCCTCGGCCAGATCTACCGCGACCGGTACGGCCTCTCGGAGGACGACCTGGAGTTCTTCTTCATGCACCTGGAAGCCGACGAGGAGCACGCCGGTCGCGCCATCGAGCTGGTGCGCAAGTACTGCACGACGGAGGAGCTCCTCGAGCGGTGCAAGGCCGGCGTCCGCGAGGTCCTCGAGGCCACGCGCGCCCTCGCCGACGGCATGGAACGCGTCTGCTCGTGACGAGGTGGCGGTTCGTCGACGCGGGGGAGACGGAGCCCGCGGTCTCGTTCGGGCGGTTCCCGGCGATCGCGGCGGGCGTCGCGATGGGCGGGCAGCCGGTGCTCATGACGTCGGTGTGGCGGCGGGCCCACTTCAACATCGGCTGGTTCGACGACGTCGACGCCGTGATCGACATGGACGCCGCGCGCTCGGCGGGGGTCGACGTGGTCCGGCGGCCGGTGTTCGGAGGCGGGACGGCCTTCTACGACACGATGGCCAATGCGAACTTCTCCTTCATCGTCGGCCCGGCCATGTTCGAGACGCTCGACCAGGCGCTCGAGCACTTCCGCCCGGTGATGGAGGCGATCCTGGCCGAGCTGGAGCTCGGCGAGGCCCGCTTCGAGGGCTCGTCCGACGTCCGGTGGCAAGGCCGCAAGCTCGGCACGCTCATCAGCCAGAGCGTGATGGGCACGAAGGTCGTCGGCGCCCACTTCAACCTGAAGCGCCCCGATCTCGAGCTGTACCGGCGGGTGGCGCGGGTCCCCGAGGAGAAGTTCGCCGACAAGGCCATCAAGGACATGGTCGAGTACATCTGCACGCCGGCCGACATCCGCGGTCGCGACCTCTCCTACGAGGAGTTCCGCGACGCCGTGGTAGCGGCCGCGCGCGACGTGGCCGGCCTCGACCTCGAGCCCTCCGCGACGACGCCGGAGGAGGAAGCGGGCACGAAGGACTTCGTGAACGTCGTCTCGGGCGAGGAATGGATCAACCGGGTGTCGTCCTCGCGCTTCGACACCGCCGCGCCAAAGGGGACGCGTATCGGCTTCGCAAACGTCAAGGCCAAGAAGCTCGTGCGATCCGGCGTGGCGATCGCCGAGGACGGCACGATCGCCGCGGCCATGATGGCCGGCGACATGCACCTCTCGCCGCCGGAGGCCATGGAGCGTGTGGCCACCGCCCTCGTGGGGGCCGACGCCGGCGACCGCCAGGCCGTCCTGGCCCGGATCCGCGAGGTTTTCGAGCAGCCGGACATGGACCAACCCGACGAGGCCGCCGGCGTCACGCCCGAGGATTGCGCTGAGGCGGTGCTCCGGGCGGCCAAGGCTGCCCGGTAGCCGAAGCGGGATAATCGCCGGGCATGCAGGACGACGCCGTCATCGTGTCCGCCGTACGCACGGCCATCGGTGAGGCCGGGAAGTCCCTGGCCACGCTCCCGGCCTGGGATCTCGCCGAGATCGCGTGCCGCGAGGCCATCCTCCGGGCCGACATCGACCCTGCCGTCCTCGACGACGTCGTGCTGGGAGAGACCATCGGCGGCGGCGGCAACGTCGGTCGTTACGTCGGCCTCAAGGTCGGGGTGCCGCGGGAGGTCCCCGGCTATACCGTGATCAGAGCGTGCGCCACCGGGCTCGAGGCCGTGACCCAGGCCGCCACCGGCGTGTGGGCCGGCACCGGCGAGGCGTTCGTCGCGGGTGGCACGGAGTCCATGTCCCAGCAGCCGTGGCTGCAGCGCAAGCCCAGTGAGGCGTTCGCGCGCAGGCCTCCCGAGTACTTCATCCCGCTCACGCATCCTCTCGAGATGGGCCCGTTCTCCGTCGGCATCAACACCGGGGAGAACGTGGCCGAGAAGTACGGCGTCACGCGCGAGGACCAGGACGGGTGGTCGCTCGAGAGCCACCGCCGGGCCGTCGCCGCCATCGACGCCGGGCGGTTCGAGGACGAGATCGTTGCGGTTGCGGTGCCCCAGCGGCGGGGTGACGCCGTCGAGTTCCTCGTGGACGAGCGCCCCAGGCGCGACACCTCTCTGGAGCAGCTGGCCAAGCTCCCGGCCGTCTACAAGGAGGGCGGGACGGTCACCGCCGGCAACGCCAGCGGGCGCAACGACGCCGCCGCCGCTCTGATCGTCACGAGCGCCCGGAAGGCCGAGACACTCGGTCTGCGGCCGCGGGCGGTCATCCGCGGATGGGCGAGCGTCGGCGTGGATCCCATGTACACCGGCACCGGGCCGATCGAGGCCGTCCCGAAGGCGCTGAAGCGCGCGGGCATCTCGCTCGACGACGTGGACCTCGTCGAGCTGAACGAGGCGTTCGCCGCGATGACGGTGGCCTGTGTGCGGGAGCTCGGCCTCGACCCGGAGCGCACGAACGTGAACGGCGGCGCCGTCGCTCTCGGCCATCCGGTCGGCGCGACCGGAGCGCGATTGCTGGTGACGCTGTTGCACGAGCTGGAGCGAAGGGGCGGCCGCTACGGCGTCGCCACCATGTGTGCCGGCGGCGGGCTGGGGTCCGCTGCGGTGATCGAGAGGATCGAGGGATGACCGAGACGCTGCAGCACTTCATCGGCGGGGAGTTCCGGGAGGCCGCCGGCGACACGATCCCGAACGTCAACCCGGCCACCGGGCAGGAGACCGCTCGGATCCCCGTCGGAACGGCCGAGGAGGTCGACGCCGCGGTGACGTCGGCGCGCCAGGCCTTCGACGGCGGCTGGCACCGCTCCTCGCCCGCGGAGCGCCGCAAGGCGCTGCTTCGCCTGGCGCAGCTCGTGGCGGAGGACGCCATGGAGCTCGGGCGGATCGGCACGGAGGACAACGGCGTGCCGTTCTCGCTCACGAGCGGCGAGGCCATCTTCGCCTCCGAGTACCTCGAGCACTTCGCCGGGTGGGCGGACCGCCTGACCGGCGACGTCATCCCCCTCAACCAGCAGGACGTCTTCGACTACACGGTCAAGGAGCCCATCGGGGTGGTGGCCGCGATCGTCCCGTGGAACGCCCCGCTCTCGCTCACGGTCTGGAAGCTCGCGCCGGCCATCGCCACCGGCAACGCGATCGTCATCAAGCCGTCGGAGCTCGCGCCGGCCGCACCTGCTCGCCTGGCGGAGCTCGTCGCGAAGGCAGGCCTCCCGCGCGGCGTCGTGAACCTGGTGCACGGCACCGGCTCGGCGACCGGCCAGGCACTCATCGAGCACCCCGGTGTGGACAAGGTCGCATTCACCGGAGGCACGGAGACCGGACGGCACGTCGCGGCCACCGCCGGCACGCACCTCAAGCGCGTCTCGCTCGAGCTCGGGGGGAAGTCAGCGAACATCGTCTTCGCCGACGCCGACCTCGACACCGCCGCGTATCAGGCGTGCTGGGCGTGCTTCCTGTACACGGGACAGCAGTGCATCGCGGGCAGCCGCCTGCTCGTGGAGCGTTCCGTGCTCGAGGAGGTCACCGAGAAGGTCACCGCGTCGGCGAGCTCGTTCGCGGTCGGTGATCCCATGCAGCCGGGAACGCAGGTGGGGCCCCTCGTGAGCGAGCGACAGCTCGAGCGTGTCCTCGGCTTCGTGGAGGCGGGCCGCCGGGACGCCACGGTCGCCACGGGCGGGGAGCGGGTCGGCGGGGAGCTCGCGAACGGTTTCTTCGTGCAGCCCACCGTGGTCACCGGCGTGAGCAACGACATGCAACTTGCCCGCGAGGAGGTCTTCGGTCCGGTCCTGTCCGTCATCCCGTTCGAGGATGCCGACGACGCCGTGCGCATCGCCAACGACACGCAGTACGGGCTCGCCGGCGGCGTGTGGACCAACGACCTCAACAAGGCCCATCGCGTTGCGAGGTCCATCCGGGCCGGGACGGTGTGGGTCAATAGCTGGCTCCAGCTGAACCCCGGCACACCCTTCGGCGGTTACAAGGCGTCGGGCATCGGCCGGGAGGGCGGCAAGGAGGTCCTCGAGCAGTACACCGAGACGAAGAACGTGTACGTTCAGCTCCGCTGACCCTGGAGGATCTCGCACGTGCCCGGCTATCGAATCGGCATCGACGTTGGAGGGACGTTCACTGACTTCCTCGTCGTGTCACCCGACGGATCGCTCACGCTGACGAAGAGCTTCACCACCGCGCAGGACCAGTCGATCGGCGTGCTCGAGGGCCTCGACCGTGTTGCCGCCGACGCCGAGCTCTCGCTCCGCGAGCTCCTCGAGAAGACCGACCTGATCATCCACGGCACCACGACCGCGGACAACACGATGATCGAGCTCTCCGGTGCGAAGACCGGCCTCCTCGTGACGGCGGGCGCCCGCGACGAGATCGAGCTGCGTCGGGGGTGGAAGGAGGACATCTGGGATCCCCAGGCGCCGCCGCCGCCGCAGATCGTGCCGCGACGCTACCGGCTGCCGCTCGACGAGCGGCTCGACGTCCAGGGCAACGTGCTCGTCGAGCTCGATGAGGACCAGGTCCGCGCGGCCGTGCGGCGGCTGCGGGGCGCCGGCATCGAGTCGATCGCCGTGGTCACGCTGTTCTCGTTCCTCAACCCCGCGCACGAGAAGCGGATCGGGGAGATCGTGCGCGAGGAGTACCCGGACGTCGGGATGATCTCGCTGTCCCACGAGGTCCATCCCGCGGCGCCGGAGTTCGAGCGCACCTCGACCACCGTGGTGAACGCGTACGTCGGACCCAAGGTCCAGCGATACCTGCAGCGCCTCGACGACCAGCTCAAGGCGAGTGGGTACCGCCACGAGCTGCTCGTCATGCAGTCGAGCGGCGGCATCGCCACGGCCGGCTCCGCGTTGAAGCGGCCCATCGCCACACTGGCGTCCGGGCCTGCCGGCGGCGTGATGGGCGCGTGCATGGTGGCCCGGGAGTCGGGCGTCGAGGACTTCATCTCCGTCGACATGGGCGGCACCTCCTACGACGTGTGTCTCGTACGAGGCGCGGAACCCACGATCAAGTCGTTCTGGAACTGGGTCCACCGCTATCTGATCGCACTGCCCATGGTCGACGTGGCGTCGATCGGATCCGGCGGCGGTTCGATCGCCCGGGTTCATGCCGGCGGTCTCCAGGTCGGCCCGGAGTCGGCGGGCAGCGATCCCGGGCCCGTGTGTTACGGGCAGGGCGGCACGCAGCCCACGGTCACCGACGCCAACCTCGTGCTCGGGTTCCTGAACCCCGACTACTTCGCCGGCGGGGAGTTCCCGCTCAAGGCCGACGGCGTCCTGGAGCTCATCGAGGAGCAGGTGGGCTCGCCGCTCGGCCTCGACGGCGTGGAGGCCGCGTGGGGCATCCACCGCCTGGTCAACGCGGACATGAACAACGCGATCATCCGGGTCTCCGCCGAGCGGGGGCTGGACCCGCGCGAGTTCGCGCTCGTGGTGTTCGGGGGCAACGGCGCCGTGCACGCCATGCACCAGGCCGAGGACCTCGGCATCTCCCGCGTGCTCATCCCGAAGGCGGCGCCGGCGTTCTCGGCACTCGGGCTGCTCGTGGCGGACTACCTGGTGGAGAAGGTGCGCGCCTCGCTGGTCTCCACCAAGGAGGCGGACCCGGTGAAGCTGGACGCCGTGTTCCGTGACCTCGAGGAGGCGTCGGAGAAGGAGCTGGTCGAGGCCGGGCTTCCCACGCGCCGCTTCGCCCACCAGCGGTTCGCGCAGTGCCGGTACCCGGGCCAGACCTTCGACATCGATGTCCCGGTGGGGGACCGCAAGCAGCTCGACGCCAAGGCCATCGGCAGGATCGCGGAGCGATTCCACCGGATGCACGAGGGCCTCCACACCTACGCGCGCCGCGACGAGGACGTGCTGATTTCGGCGCTGCGGGTGCGCTCGGCCGGCGTGCTGAAGTCGCCCGCGCTGCAACGGTTCCCGGGGACCGCGAAGCTGCCGGTCCCCAAGGCGCGCCGCGAGGCGTACTTCGGTGGACGCTTCCGCAGGACGGCGATCTACGACGGCCCGCAGCTCCGGGCGGGGCAGAAGCTCACCGGCCCGGCCATCGTGGAGGAGCGCTTCACCACGATCGTCGTTCCTCCCGGCTGGACCGTGAAGCTCGACAAGCTGGGGACCTACGTGGCGAGCGCGAGGGGCTGAGATGGCGACGACCAGGCAGAGGGCGCAGCGGCGGCCGGACGCGAAGGACGCGAAGACGCGCGCCACGCGACGGAATCCCCGGAGGATCGAGAAGCCGGCCGTCGACCCGGTCACGGCGGAGGTGATCCGTGGCGCGCTCGAGACGATCGCGTTCGAGATGGCGACGCACGTGTCACTCACGGCGACCACGCCGATCCTCAATCAGTCGAACGAGCGCAATGCCACGATCCTCGACGAGCACGGCCGCCTGGCAGCGCTCGACGTCGGGGTCCCGCAGTTCATGCTCAGCTCGATGGGTCCGATCCGCTTCGCGCTCGACTTCTTCGGGCGGGAGGAGCTCCTCGACGGCGACGTGATCGCCTGCAACGACCCGTATCACGGCGGCGGCCACCTGCCGGACTGGTCGATCTTCGCCCCGGTGTTCAGCAAGGGTGAGCTCGTCCTGTTCGCGTCGATCCAGTGCCATCACGCCGACACCGCCGGCATGATGCCGGGCGGCTACCCGGCCGACGCCATGGACATCTGGGCCGAGGGGTTCCGGTGCCCGGCGGTGAAGCTCGTGGAGGGCGGCCGGGAGCGCAAGGACGTCTTCTATCTCTTCCAGACCAACAACCGCACGCCCACGTACAGCGGCGACCTCCGCGCGCAGGTCGGCGCGGCGCAGCTCGGCGCGAAGCGGTGCCGCGAGGTGATCGAGAAGTACGGCGTCGAGACCGTCCGCGCCGCTGTTGACTCGATGATCGAGCTGTCGGAACGACGGTTCCGCGAGGAGATCACGAGCTGGCCGGACGGCGAGTACGAGGCCGACTCGTTCTTCGACCACGACGTCAAGGGCAACAAGGACGTCAAGGTGCACTGCAAGGTCCGCGTGAAGGGCGACGAGCTGTTGATCGACTTCACCGGCTCCGACGACCGCGGGTTCCTGCAGGCGTGGTCCACGCGCGGCAACACGCGCTCCATGACCATGGCGCAGCTGTGCTCGATGATCCCGTCGGAGATCCCGAAGAACGAGGGGTTGTTCAAGC
Source organism: Actinomycetota bacterium (assembly GCA_046263085.1). Taxonomy (GTDB): domain Bacteria; phylum Actinomycetota; class UBA4738; order UBA4738; family JACQTL01; genus JBHELK01. The sequence continues at coordinate 43,860 of JBHELK010000045.1, read as the reverse complement.
CGCTCACGATCGTCTATCCCGAGAACACGATCGTGAACCCGGAGTGGGGCAAGCCGGTGAGCATGGGCACGCACCACCCCGGGTGTGAGATCTCCGAGGCGGTCTGCCTCGCGCTCTCCCAGGCCATCCCGGAGCGGGCCGTGCCGCAGGTGTACAAGGCCGCCATGCCCACCGTGCTGTTCGGGTTCAACCCCAAGACGAACGGGCTGTTCATCGATCACTCGGTGGACGTCACCTCGACGACCGCCTCGGCCGCGTACGGCCAGGACGGTTGGGGCTGCACGAACGCCGGCTTCGGCAACCTCGTCATGGCCACCGCCGAGGTCAACGAATCGATCTTCCCGCACCGCCAGCTCTCGCACGCCCTCGAGACCGACACGGGCGGTCCCGGCAAGTGGCGGGGGCAGTGCGGCTCCTTCTACAAGAAGGAGGCGGTGCTGCCCCAGATGCTCTACACGTTCGTGCTGGGGATGAAGTACCCGGCCGTGGGCATCGCCGGCGGGAGCAACGGGTCATCCAATCGGCTCGGGATCCGCCGGATGAACGGGGAGCTCGAGGAGATCAAGCACACCGCGCTGTACCTGCCGCTGAACCCGGGGGAGCGCATCGAGTACCACTGGGCCGGCGGCGGGGGGTGGGGCGATCCGCTTGAGCGCGAGCCGGAGAAGGTCCGCGACGACGTCCTGGACGAGTACGTGAGCGTCGAGGCCGCGGAGCGCGACTACGGCGTGGTGCTCACGGGCGAGCTGGAGAATTACTCGCTCGAGGTCGACGCCGCGGCCACGAAGAAGCTCCGCGCGAAGCTCCAGAAAGAGCGTTCCTCAGCAGAACGTGCCGGGAACGGTGCGTGAGTTGTTGGACTCGTCGGACTCCTTGACCTGATCCTTGGAGTCGGCCGTCGCGGAACGGTCGAACTCGCTGCAGTGAAGATCGCGTGACTCCGACGCGCCGGCGGCGAGCCCACTGAAGGAGAAATCACCCTCCCCGGTGACCGTGACCACGAACGGGCCGGCGTCGGCCGTTCCGATGTTCTTCACCACGAAATGGATGGCGTCGGCCTCGCTGATGACGAGGTCGGGCTGCGGGTGCTTGCAGTCGCCCGCCGGCACGGTCCGTGTGTTGTTCGTTTCGTCGGACTCGGAGACCTGAGCGTTCGCGTCGGCCGCCGCGCTGCGGTCGTGATCCGCGCAGGGAAGTGATCGGAAGGCCGTGGCCCCCGCAGCCAACCCGTCGAACGAGAAGTCGCCGACCTCGCTCACTCGCACCACGAACGCGCCGGCTGCGGCATCGCCGGTGTTCTTCACGGTGAAGCTGGTGGCGCTCGCATCGCTGATGACGAGGTCGGGAAGCGGACACGGAGGAACGGTCGTGGAGTTGTTGCCCTCGAACGCCTCGATCACCGTGTCGTCCGGGTCGGCAACCGCTGCCCGGGAGGTCGTCGAGCAATCGATGGTGCGCGTCTCCGAGCTGCCCGCCGCGAGACCGGGGAAGGTGAAATCGCCCGCTCCGTCGATGCGGACCACGAAGGGTCCGGCGTCCGCGTCACCGATGTTGCGCACGATGAAAGTCGTGGGGAACGCGAGCAGCTCGAGGTCGGGATAGGGCTCGGTGATGTCGCGGATCGTGTAGACGATGGTGTGCGCACCGCCCACATCGTCGTCCGCGACCCCGCTGACGAAGCGCTTGTTCATCCCGGGTGTGGGGTTGATGAATGCGTTGATCACGGGATTCTTCTGGTTCACCGCCGCATCGATGTCGTAGGAGTACTCGAACACGTGGATGAACGCGTCGTGCTGCACCGTCACGTCCACCGTCTCGCCGATCTTGTACACGGCGTAGGCGCGGGGATCGAGGCACTTCCCGTCGTCGACCGCTCCGAACGACCAGAACGGTCGCCCGAAGTCGCCGTGTCCACGGACCGGATGGAGCCACCTCTCGTTCACGGCGAGCGACATCACCCACTCGCCGTCCTCTCCGCAGGTCTCGTGGTCGTCGTACACACGGAGCTTCTCGAATGTGACCCGGTAGGTGCGGGCGCGCTCCGACGCCGGCGGCGCGAACGTCCATCCCACCCGGATGCGCCGAGCGAACGCGATGTAGTTGTTCTTCGGATACGTCACCGAGGGATCGTTCGCGTTCACGGTGACCCGGATGCCGGACCGGCCGTTCTCGGTGGTCTCCTCGACGGAGAACGGGATCGTGCAGGCGGGCTTCCCGAGCGTGCGCGCTGTGGAGAACAGCGGAGCCTCCCCCACGTCCTCGATGTCGGCACCGGGCGGATTCCCCGGGCTCGAGGGGACCTGAGAGCATCGATCCTCCGTCTCCCACACCATCCGGGCCTGGGGCGACGGCTGCGGTGGCGCGGGGACGAAGAACGTGTAGTCCTGCTGGAGGAGCGACTGGCGCCATCCGCGCCACGTCGAGTCCCCCGAGCATGGTGCGTCCTGCGCGCCGGATGGATCGGAGCCCGGTCCTGTGGGCTGCCCGTCCCGGCATCCGTTCAGCGAGAGCGCGGTCCAGCCGCCGAAGTCGCTCAGGAAGACATCGGCCACGGTGGCCTGGATCGGGACGCGCGGCATGGATGGATCCGTGAATCGGGCCGTCCCTCCCTGCAGGTCGGTCGGTGAATACCAGTTCCACGGTGTCTGGAATCGCTTCGAGCAGTCGTTCGTGGTCGGGATGCAGGGGCTGTCGTCCGAGTCGGCCGTCTGCCGGTACGTCACCCATCCCACCGGGGGATGGATCTCCGTCCTGTAGGGGGGGTGGCCACAGTCCCAGATGTGCGTGCCCCACACGACCATCCGATCGCCCAGAGCGGGCCAGGCGAAGAGTGGGATGGCCGCTCGTTCCCACTCCACCTCGAGCCGCGCGTGTTCCCGGTGGCTGTTCCCCCCTTCTTCGTCTCCGCCCATGTTCCCCGTGCCGAGGAGATGGCGATCCTCGGGATCCAGGGTCAGCCAGACGTTGAAATCCTGGCTCCAGTGGCTCCAAAAGTTGTCGTCGTGCGTCACGCGTGGGTTGTAGCTCTCCGAGGCGAGCGGCCCGTCCTGGAGCACCTGGCCCTTCGCCTCCACGAACGGCGTGGAGGGGTCGGGATTGCCCCCCACCCGCACCCAGTCTGGATCTGTTCCGTTGTAGCGCGGGGTCGAGGCGCTTCCCTCGCACTCGTTGGGGTGGTCGGTCAGCGCTTGCTCGCTGGGGATCAGCTCGAGTCCGGGGTCACCGGCGACGATCCAACCCAAGGGGTCGTGTGCTGCGGCGGGGATCGGGGGGAATGCGACGAGCACCGCTGCGAGGAGGGAACCGATGGCGGCCCATCTCCTCACCGCGCCTCCCCTTCGTCGCCGCTCGTGCGTGCGAGGCCGGAGTATAGGCGGCTAGGCTGTGAGCGGAACAATCGGTTGCCGAGCCTGCGTGCACGCGAGCCCTCGGCACGAGCGAAGGGGCGGCCATGAGCCAGCAGATCGATGCACAGCACGTGTTCCAGACGTTCCGGGCCAACCATCGCGACCCGCGGAACCTCGCGCTGCACGTCGTTGGGTTCTGGCTCGTGTTCCGGTCGCTGAAGAAGCTGATCACGGGGCACCTGTTCGCCGCGGCGACGACGCTCGGTGCCGGGCTCGCCCTCCTCATCGGCGGGCACCAGCTCGAGGGGAGCGACGCGTTCGCGATGTTCCGCGACCTCCGCGAGCAGCGCAGCGGCAACGGCCGGCTCGCCGGAGCGACCCGATGAGCGACGCCTACATCGTCGGAGCGGTCCGGAGTCCCATCGGGAAGAAGAAAGGCAAGCTGTCGTCGCTGCACCCCACGGACCTGTTCGGGGCGGTCCTGAAGGGGCTTCTCGAGCGCGCCGGGGTCGACCCGCTGCAGGTCGACGAGGTCTTCGGCGGGTGCGTGACGCAGACCGGCGAGCAGGGCGTGAACGTCACGCGCAACGCGTGGATCGCCGCGGGGCTCCCGTTCGACGTCCCGGCGGTCACCGTGGACAGCCAGTGCGGCTCCTCGCAGCAGGCGCTCCATTCCGCCGCCGCCGGCGTCGCCTCGGGGCAACTCGACCTCGCGATCGCGGGCGGTGTCGAGGCGATGTCGCGCGTCGGGCTCGGCGCGAACGGGCTGCAGCCCGGGTTCCCGTTCTCGCAAAGCTGGATCGACGTGGTCGGCGGGCCCGAGTTCATCTACACGCAGTTCCAGGCAGCGCAGGAGATCGCGCGAGAGTGGGGCATCACCCGGCAGGACATGGACGAGCTCGCGCTCCAGTCGCACCAGCGCGCCGCGCAGGCCACCGACGAGGGCCGCTTCGAGCGGGAGATCGTGCCGATCAAGGTGCAGCAGGAGGACGGCAGTGTCGAGGAGGTCACCGAGGACGGATGCATCCGTCGCAACACCACGCTCGAGAAACTGGCGTCGCTGCCGCCGGTGCGCGAGGACTGCCCCGACATCACCGCCGGCAACTCGTCACCCTATTCGGACGGCGCGTCGGCCGTGCTCATCGCGAGCGAGCGCAAGGCCGAGGAGCTCGGGCTGAAGAAGCGGGCGCGGTTCCATGCGTTCGCCATCGCCGGTACCACGCCGGTGGTGATGCTGAAGGGCCCGGTTCCCGTGACGCGCAAGATCTTCGAGAGGACCGGCATGGGTGTCGGCGACATCGATCTGTTCGAGTGCAACGAGGCGATGGGTTCGATCATGCCGATGTGGCAGCGGGAGTTCGACGTCCCGCTCGACAAGGTGAACGTGAACGGCAGCGGCATCTCGCTCGGCCACCCGGTGGGGGCGACCGGTGCGCGCATGACCGTGACGCTCCTGCACGAGCTGGAGCGGGCCGGGAAACGGTTCGGGTTCCAGACGATGTGCGAGGGCGGCGGCCAGGCCCACGCGACGATCATCGAACGCCTGGACTGAGCGCCTTCATCAACTCGCAACATCAGCGCTGGGCCCCCTTCGCCGGGCGCGACTAGCGTGAACTGCGAGTCGATCGGAGGAGGGTTCGATGAAGCGCAGGTGGACGATCGGTCTGGTTGCGGGATCCGCCGTTGTCGCGAGCCTCGCGATGTGGGCGGGGCTCTTCGACGGACGGGACGGCGTGGCGTCGGCGATACCGCCTGGGATCCGCCCCTCGAACTTCGTCGCGCACGTGACGAACCCGTTCTTCCCTCTCGTGCCGGGCAGCGTGTTCGTGTACCGGGGGATCAAGGACGGGCAGACGCAGATCGACCGTGTGCGGGTGACGCAGCGCACCAAGGTCATCGAGGACGTCACCACGACCGCGGTCCACGACGTGGCGACCCACGCCGGAGACGTGCTCGAGGCCACGACGGACTGGTACGCCCAGGACAAGCGGGGAAACGTCTGGTACTTCGGCGAGGCCACGAAAGCCTACGAGAACGGCCGGGTCGACACCGAGGGCTCGTGGCTGGCCGGCCGCGACGGCGCCACGCCGGGCATCGTGATGCAGGCCGATCCGCGCGTCTCCAAGGGCTACCGGCAGGAGCTCTATCGAGGTCACGCGGAAGACATGGCGTGGGTCGTCGCCAGGGGCGGCCACGTTCGGGTCCCGTACGGCCGCGTCCGACACGCGCTCTTCACGCTGGAGTTCTCGCCGCTCGAGCCTAACGTGATCGACAGGAAGGTCTACGGCCGCGGGATCGGGATCGTCCGCGAGACGTCGGCCTCGGGACCGCGCGAGACGGCTCAGCTCGTTCGGGTCATCCGTCCGTAGCCGTCTTGTCCTTGCCGACTCGGCGATAGATCTCCTCGGGGATCGCACGGCTGTCCTTGTACACGTGGTGGACGCATGGTTGTCCGGGTTCGGTCGGCGGATGCTCGACGGTGTGGGGGATGCCGTCCCACTCGATGCCTTGCATCTCGTTGTTCACCGAGCAGTGGGCGCAGTACCCGGGGAGCTGCTCGCGCATGAATGTTCGCGGGCCCCGTTCCGTGAGCGTGAGGTAGCCCTTCGGTGACTCGTAGGCACGCTCGTCGATGAGCATGCCGCCCGAGCCGCAGCGGAAGGAGAGCACATAACGCTCGTCCTCCTCGGTGAAGACGACCTCGCCGCCGTTGGCCTTCATCGCGCGGACGATGCCCTCCATCCGCGCTCGAGAGTCGACATCCCTAAGACCGGCGCGTCGAGCCCGCACGAAACGCTCGCCGAAGTCGCGAAGCGCCACCTCGACCGCGTCCTCGCCGAGCTCACGGCCGATGAACGACAGCAGCGACGTGATCCAGTTGATGGAGTAGTCCTTGTTGCGGCGCCAGGCGCCGGTCACCTCCCGGAGCAGCCGCTTCGCTTCGGCCGCATCGCCGCGGTCGATGGCTTCCTCGATCAGCTGCTCGGTGGGCGTCTCGATCTCACGTCGGTCCATGGGCGTCCTCCTTGCGGGACGCGACAGCGAACCACAGGACCTGGCCGGCCGCGATGGTGAACAACATCGCGACGGCCACCACGAGGAGGCCCTTGATGATGCCGTCGGAGCGCAGCTGTGCGAGCTCCGCGTCGCGGATGGCGTCGAGGTCGGCGTTCTGGTGCCGGTAGATGCTCTTCGAGTTTGCACCGTGCAGCGTCGAGCCGGCGGTGATGCCGGACGCGTGGTGGTCGCCGGACATCACGAGATGGGCGAAGGCACCCGCGCCCAAGCCGCCCGCGAACACCAGCAGGAGCAGCGCCGTCGCGGCCGGCCTGCGCACGAGGTCGGCTCCGAACCGTCTCGTGGAGGATGGGATGGACCGGAGCAGCGCGAGCGAACGTTGCGACATGAGGGCCTCCTCCGGGTCTCGAGGAAGAGACGAAACCGGCGCTGCTGGGGGTTCCCGTGGGGATTTGACCCTCGGCGGCCGGGGGTCGAGCATCTCGGCGATGGCGTCCGGCAGCCTGGCCCGCTCCAACACCGACAGGAAGCTCGGCGGCGTCGCCGCCGGCCTCGCCGCACACTTCGACGTCGACCCGACGCTCGTCCGCATGGGGTTCGTCGTCGCGGGCTTCATGGGGTGGGGGATCCTGGCCTACATCGTGCTGTGGATCGTCCTGCCCGAGGCGCCCTCCACGACACCAGCCATCCGCGTGGCCGAGGAGCGGTTCGCGCGCGGAGAGATCTCCGCACACGAGCTGCAGCGGATCCGCGAGGATCTCCAGAGGCCGGCATGAGCGCCCTCTACATGTGGATGGGCCCCGGATGGCTCTTCCTGAGCGGCCTGCTGACGCTGGCGTTCTGGATCGGGGTCGGCGCGTTGATCGTGCATCTCGTCCGCGACCGCGACCGCCACGACCACCAGGACCACCTCCAGAGCCGAACGACGTCCGCCCTGCGGTTGCTCGAGGAACGGTACGCGCGAGGTGAGATCTCCCGGGAGGATTTCCTGGAGCGGCGGGCGGTCCTGTCCGGCCACGCGCCGGCGGTTCCACCCGCGCCGCCGCAGCCCGCGAGCGGCCCCGCCGAGCACACGGTCTGACCTGACTCCCGTGTCAGCTGGGCGTACACTCACGCCCGCATGAGCGTCTCCGGCAGGACCGCGATCGTCGGCGTGGGCACCACGGCGTTCGGCAAGCTTCCCGGACGATCCGCATGGAGCTTGCAGGCGGAAGCGGTGCGCGCCGCCCTCGACGACGCCGGCCTCACCAAGGACGACGTCGACGCGCTTCTCACCGAGCCGCAGTTCTCGGAGCCCCTGCTCCTCCACGGACACATCCTCGGCCGGATGCTCGGCCTTCAGACCAACTACCTCTCCACGAAGTCGATCGGCGGCGCGACGGCCATCGCCCTCGTGCAAGAGGCCGCGATGGCCATCGACGCGGGGCTCTGCGAGGTCGCCGTCTGCGTCTTCGGCGACACCGGGAAGACCGGGTTGCCGATGCTGTTCGGCCTCGCCCAGATGGGGCGGGGGCAGGCCGACGAGATCGCGTTCGGGATGGCCGGCGGCGCGGTCATGGAGGCGCGCAGCGCGACGCGCTACATGCACGAGTACGGCGTGACGCACGAGATGCTCGGTAGCGTCGCGATCACGTTCCGGGAGCACGCCGGCGTCAATTCCAACGCGCAGTACCGCGACCCGCTCACGATGGACGAGTACCTGGGGTCGCCGTTCATCTCGGAACCGTTCCGCCGGTATGACTGCACGGTGACGACCGACGGCTCCGTGGCGATCGTCGTGGCGAGCGCCGATCGAGCCCGCGACTTGGCCAAACCGCCCGCGTACATCGTCGGGATGGGGCAGGGCGACAACCTCGACAGTTTCAAGGACCCCACGCACTACACGCACTTCGCCGGAGCCCGGTCCTCGGCGAAGGCGTTCGAGATGGCAGGCATCACCACCGACGACGTCGACGTGATGCAGTTCTACGACTGTTTCACCTCGACGGTGCTGATCACGCTCGAGGACTACGGGTTCTGCAAGAAGGGCGAGGGCGGGCCGTTCGCCGCCGATGGTGGCCTGAAGCTCGGCGGGGAGCTCCCCTCGAACACCAGCGGCGGGATGCTGTCGGAGGGCGACCTCACCGGGTGGGGCCAGGTGGCCGAAGCCGCCAGGCAGACTCGGGGGGAGTCCACCGCGCAGGTCCAGGGCGCAGAGGTGAGCGTGGCCGCGGGCCACGGCGGCTTCCAGGCCGCGCACGCCACCCTGGTCCTCACGAGGGACATCCCATGAGTGACGCCGCCCCGAAGACCGGGCGCGCCTCCGTCGCTGACGTCACGGCCATGGCCGGCCCGGTGGTCGAGCTCGTGGCCGGGATAAAGCCCATCGTCATCGACGAGACCCGCGGGTTCTGGGAGGGCACGGCCGCCGAGGAGCTCCGGATCCAGGTGTGCGGCGAGTGCGGGCACCGGCAGCTGCCGGGCGGTCCGTGCTGCCGGGAGTGCCTGGGACGCGAGCTCACGTGGGAGCGGGCCAGCGGCCGGGGGAGCGTGCACAGCTTCACGGTGGTGCACCGGGCCCTGCACCCGGCCTTCGCCGCGCAGGTCCCCTACGTGCTCGCGGACATCCAGCTCGAGGAGGGGCCGGTGCTGACGTCGAACGTGACCGACATCGACCCCCGCGCCGTCCGCATCGGGATGCCGGTCGAGGTGTGGTTCGACCAGGAGGACCGCGACGCGTTCGGCACCGCGTTCCGCCTCCCGAAGTTCAAGCCCGGGTCCACCGGTAGGCCGGGGCTTGTCCCCGGCCAGGGGCGGGCACAAGGCCCGCCCCACGGGGGGGGCTGACATGGATTTCGCCTTCACCGACGAGCAGGAGGCGTTCCGCGAGACCATCCGCGATTTCATCAAGCGCGAGTGCCCGCCAGACCTCGACCGCCGCCTCGACGATGAGGGGCGCTACCCCTTCGAGCTGATCCCGAAGGTGAAGGAGGCCGGCCTTCTGGGCCTGCCGTTCCCGGAGGAGTACGGCGGCAGCGGCGGCGACGTGTTCGACTTCGTGATCGCCGCGGAGGAGCTTGCCTACGGCAGCGCCGCCGTCGGTGCCATCTTCTTCCTCCCGGTGTTCTTCGCCGGCGAGATGATCATGAACAACGGCAGCGAGGAGCAGAAGCGCACCTGGCTGCCGAAGATCGCCGCCGGGGAGCTGCGCGGCTGCTTCGGCCTTACGGAGCCCAACGCAGGCTCGGACGCCGTGCACATCGAGACGAGGGCCGTCCGCGACGGCGACGACTTCGTCGTCAACGGCCAGAAGATGATGATCTCCGGCGTCGACGTCGCCACCCACATGATGCTCGCCACGAACACGTCGCCGGGCGGCGACTACAGCGGCATGACGATCTTCATGGTCCCGATGGACACGCCCGGGATCACGTACCGGCGCCTCGGCACGATCGGGCAGCAGCTGATCGGCACGTTCGAGGTGTTCTTCGAGGAAGTGCGTGTGCCGGTCGAGATGGTCATGGGTGGGCCGGAGATGCTCGATCAGGGATGGCTGCAGCTCATGAAGCAGCTCGACCTGGAGCGCATCATGATCGCCGCGCAGTTCACCGGTATGGCGGCGAAGGCCACCGACTTCGCCATCCAGTACGCCAAGGACCGCAAGCAGTTCGGCAAGCCGATCATCGACTACCAGATGGTCACGCAGCTGCTCGCGGACATGTCGACCGGCGTGCAGACCTGCCGCCTCATCACGTACTACGCGGCGTGGCTGAAGCAGAACAGCCTGCCCTGCAACGTCGAGGCCTCGCAGGCGAAGGTGCACGTCACCGAGACGGCGAGGCAGGTCTGCCTCGACGGGATGCAGGTCATGGGGGGCTACGGCTACCTGAAGGAATTCGATATGCAGCGGCTCGTGCGCGATTCGCTGCTCGGAACGATCGGCGGCGGCACGAACCAGATCCAGCGCCTGATCATCGGAAAGAACCTGTGAGCGGCTGATGCATCACAGCGTATCCGACGAGATCAAGGAGCTCCTGGCCGGGGTTCGCTCGTTCATCGCCCGGGAGGTCACGCCGCTGGCCGAGGCCAACGCCGACGTGGTGGCCAACGAGCGCTTCACGCAGGAGTACTTCGAGCTCTGCCGACGGGTGCAGCGCAAGAGCGTCGAGGCCGGGTACCACGGGATGTTCATGCCGGAGGACGTGGGCGGCGCGGGGATCGGGGAGTACGAGATGTGCCTCGTGCGCGAGCAGGTCGCGACGTGCGCGTCCACCCAGCTCGCCGTGTACATGCTCGGCGACCTCCCGTTCGGCCCCAACAAGATGCTGCACGCACTCGGGACCGAGCACCAGCGCGAGAAGTATCTGATGCCGCTGATCCGAGGCGAGGTCACCACGGGCATCGCGCTCACCGAACCCGAGGCGGGCTCGGACCTGGCCGCCATCAAGACCACGGCGAAGCAGGTGGAAGGTGGCTACGTCCTGAACGGCACCAAGCACTTCATCTCGAACGCACCGTTCGCAGACTTCCTGCAGGTCCTGGCCCGGGTGGAGGGCCTCGACGTCGGCCACAGCCTGTTCCTGGTGGACCGCGACGCCTTCGAGGTCGCGGCGATCCAGCAGACGATGGGCGGCGACGACATGCAGGCCGAGGTGGTGTTCCGCGACTCCTTCGTGTCCGACGCGAACCTCATCGGCGAGCCCGGGAAGGCGTTCGTGTACGCGGTCCGGTTCCTGGGCAACGAGCGGCTTTCGATGGCGTCGCACTCGATCGGGATGGCCGAGCTGGCCCTCACCGAGATGAAGAAGTGGGCCAAGGAGCGCACGACCTTCGGCAAGCCGCTGATCGAGAACCAGGCCATCCAATGGATGATCGCGGACAGCGAGACCGAGCTCTACGCCGGGCGAGCCATGACGTACGACGCCGCGCAGCGAGCCGACGCCGGCGAGGACGTGTTCCGCGAGATCTCCATGGCCAAGCTGTTCTGCACGGAGATGGTGGGGCATGTGACCGACCGAGCGGTGCAGGTCTTCGGAGGGCTCGGCTACACGAAGGGCACGCTGGTGGAGCGGCTGTACCGGCTGGCGCGAGTGATGCGCATCGCCGGCGGCAGCTCCGAGATCCAGCGCATGATCATCGCCCGCAGCGGCTGAAGCTCGAGCTCACCGGCCGAAGTGGTGGGCGGTCTCCTCATGGTACCTGGCGTGATCCTCGCCGGAGGGATCGGCGTGGACGTCGACTTGGACAACCTCCGGGAACGCGTGCAGCACGGCGTGGCGGGCCTCTTCGCACCGCTGGTGGGCCGCCTCGAGGGTCACGTCGCCGGGCAGTGAGACGTTAAGCGCGACGTAGAGGGCCCGGCCGGCCCATCTCGCCCTGATCTCGTGCACCCCGTCCACGCCGTCGACCTTCGTGACGGCCTCCTCGATCTGATGTACGAGGTCCGGTTCCACCCGGTCCAAGAGTGTGGCCACGATGGGCCGGGCCGACTGAACACCCACGGCGAGGATCACGGCAACGAGGAGGAGCCCGGCGACCGGGTCGGCCCAGTCCGCGCCGGCCATCACGCCGCCCAGCCCGGCCACCGCGGCGAGCGAGGCCAGGCCGTCGATGCGAGAGTGCTGGCCCTCCGCGACGAGCGCGGCCGACCCGATCTTCCTTCCCTGCCGAACCTTGATCTTGGCCACGATCTCGTTGCCGAAGAACCCGACGCCCCCCGCCGCCATCCCGAGCACCAGATGCGTGGGGACGCTGTTGTGCACCATGTGCGTGATGGCCTCGTACGCCGCGATGGCCGCGGAGGCGAAGATGGCCAGGACGACGGCCAGGCCGGCCAGGTCCTCGAACCGCTGGTAGCCGAAGGTGTAGCGGTGATCGGCGGCTCGGCGCGTCGCGATCAAAGCCACCCACAGCACGATCGAGGTCAGGACGTCGCCGAAGTTGTGGAGCGCGTCCGCCATGAGCGCCACGCTGCCGCCGATGGCCACCACGGTGAACTGGATGGTCGAGGTGAGCAGCAGCCCGAGCGCCGAGATCCGCAGGGCCCGGATGCCCGCCGCGGATCCCTCCTGGAGCAGGTCGCTCGCCGAGGCGTGGGTGTGGCCGCCGTGGCCGTGCCCGTGGCTCCGCTCACCGCTCACCCCCCGATTATGGTTCGAGCCGATGACGGAGTTGGGGATCGCCGCACACGCCCGCAGGAACCCCTGGAAGACGGCCATCTCGGACGGCGACCGCCAAGTGAGCTTCGGCGAGCTCCACGGCCGCTCGTGCCGGGCGGCGCACCTGCTCCGCGGCCTTGGGATCGGTCCGGAGCAACGACTGGCGGTCGCGCTGCCGAACTGCCCGGAGTTCTTCGAGGTCTCGGCCGCCGCGGCCATGCTCGGTGCGGAGGTCGTTCCGATCTCGTGGCGGGCCACCGCCGACGAGCTCGGCTACCTGGTCGGCGACTCCGGCGCCACGGTGCTGGTCGCGGAGTCTGATCGGGACGTCGCGGCCGCCGTGCTCTCCCTCGACGAGTACGAACGACTCCTCGTTGCGGAGCCGGACACACCACCCCAGGACTCGCTCGATCCGGCGCCGACGTTCTACCGCGCCTACACCTCGGGGACGACGGGACGCCCGAAGGCCGTGGATCGGCCCCATCCCACCGTGGAGCGGTACCTGCAGTCGATGCTCCGGTATCCGCTCCTGCAGGGCCTCACCGACCCCGGGGAGGTCCATCTGGCGTGCGGGCCCGTGTACCACACGGCGCCGAGGGCCTTCGCAGCGTACGCGCTGCTCCTCGGGCAGAGCGTGGTGCTCATGCGGCACTTCGACGCGAAGGAGTGCCTTCGCCTGATCGAGCGTCACCGCGTGACGTGGACACACATGGTGCCGATCAACTTCGTGCGGATCCTCGCCCTCCCCAACGCGCGCGACTTCGACCTCTCGTCTGTGAAGCGAGTGCTGCACGCCGCTGCCCCCTGCCCCGTGGACGTCAAGCGCCGCGTGATGGATCTGTTCCCCCGGAACACCGTGTGGGAGTACTACGGGATGACAGAGGGCCTGGCCACGATGATCTCGCCGTCCGAGTGGCTGCGGAAGCCTGGGAGCGTGGGGAGAGCGGCGCCGGATCTCGAGGTCCACATCCTCGACGACGAGGGTCGCGAGGTGCCGCGCGGCGAGGTCGGGCTCGTGTACGTGCCGCCGATGGCTGGTGTGAGGTTCAGCTACGCCGGCGCGCCGGAGAAGACGGCCGAGATCTGGCGGGGCGACCTCTACACGGTCGGCGACATGGGCTACGTCGACGAGGACGGCTACCTGTTCCTCGTGGACCGCAAGCAGGACCTGATCATCTCGGGCGGCACGAACATCTACCCGGCCGAGGTGGAGGCCGTGCTCTACGGGCACCCGGCGGTCGGCGATGTCGTCGTGATCGGCGTGCCCGATCCCGAGTGGGGGGAGCAGGTCAAAGCCATCGTCGAGAAGCGAGCCGACGTCACCGAGCTCGAGCTCATCGAGTTCTGCCGCGAGAGGCTGGCCCACGACAAGTGCCCGAAGAGCGTGGACTTCGTCGAGCAGCTCCCGCGGGATCCGAACGGCAAGGTCCGCAAGCGCGAGCTGCGAGATCGGTACTGGGACGCGGCGGGCCGCAAGATCTGAGATCGAAACAGAGCGGAAACGTTCCCGTAACCGTTTCGCCTCCTGCGGGTTCTAGCCTTCCGGCATGCTCGGCTGCATCAGGGTGGCCCGGCCGGACGACGCCGCGGCCGTCGCCGCCATCTACGGTCCGGTGGTCCGCGACACGGCCATCTCCTTCGAGGCGACTCCCCCGGGCCTCGAGGAGATGCACGAGCGGATCGAGCGGACACTGCGGGAGTTTCCGTGGCTCGTCTTCGAGAGTGAGGGGGACGTCCTCGGCTACGCGTACGCCGGACCGTTCAAGAGCCGAGAGGCCTATCGCTGGTCGGTGGAGCTCAGCGTGTACGTCGATCGCCGTGCGCAGCGGCAGGGGATCGGGAAAGCGTTGATGGAGTTCCTCCTCGCCGTGCTCGAGCGGCAGGGCCACGCCAAGGCCTATGCGGGAATCACGCTGCCAAATCCCGGCAGCGTTGGGCTGTTCGAGTCGCTCGGCTTCGAGCCCGCGGGCGTGTTCCGAGATGTCGGCAACAAGCTCGGCCGATGGCACGACGTGGGCTGGTGGCAGCGATGCGTCGCCGACCTGCCCCCGGATCCGACGCCTCCGACGCCGTTCGCCGTTCTCAGGAACTTGGAGGGGGCTACGAGCCGTTCAGGTTGAAGACGCGGACGGCGTTCTTCCAGCAGATCTTGGCGCGCTCGTCGTCCTCGATGTCGCCCATCTGCTCCTTGATGACCATCTGCGTGTTGGGCCACGACGAGTCGGTGTGCGGGTAGTCGGTGCCGAGCATGATGTTGTCGAGCATCCAGTGCCGCATCTCCACGCCGGCGCGGTCGCTGATGAAGTTCACGAAGATGGACTGACGGAACAGGTCGCTCGGTGTCACGTCGATCTTCGTCCCCGTCCAGAACTGATGCTTGCGGTGCGTGTAGTCGGCGCGCTCGATGAAGTACGGCACCCATCCGATCCCGGACTCCGCCGAGATGAACTTCAGCTTCGGGTGCTTGCGCAGGATCCCGGAGAACAGCAGGGTCGCCACCGTCGCCATGTTCGACGACGGCGCCATGCACACGAAGATCTCGGCACCGCCGCCCATCGCGGCGAGCGGGGCGAGGTCGGCCTTGCCGGAGACGATGTGGATCTCCGCGGGGATGCCGGTCTCCTCCATGGCATCCCAGATCGGCTCCCATGACGGATCCGGGTACGGCTTCACGCCGGGGATGGTCTGCGGCGCGCTGGGGAGTGAGATGACCTTCGAGCCCTGGGCCGCGACGCGCCGGAGCTCGTTCGCGGATTCCTCGGGGTCCCACAACGGGAGGATGGCTGCGCCGAGGAGTCGCTCCGGATCGGCGGCGCCCCATGAGTCGACCAGCCAATCGTTGAACGCGCGGATCAGCGCGAGCGCGTACGGCTTGTCCTCGATCTCGATGAACGTGAGCCCGGCCAGACCGGGGAGGGTGGGGAACGTCACCTGGATGTCGACGCCGTCGATGTCCATGTCCTTCAGCCGCTCGCGCGGGTCGTAGCACCCGGGCCGCATGGCGTCGAACGTCTTCGACTTCGGCGAGAACTCCTCCTCCTTCTGTCCGGCCGCGGTCCCGAGGCCCGACATCTCGATGGGCTTCTCGACGCCTGGGATGTGCCACGCGGCGCCGTTGTCGTCCTCCTTCATCTGCGGCGTGCGGTCGGCGAACTCCTTCGGCAGGCGTCCGTCGAAGAGTCCGGGCGGCTCGATAATGTGGTCGTCGGTCGAGATCACGTGGTGTTGAAGGGCCATCGCGGGAAGCCTCCTTGCTCAGGTCCGGCTGGCTGTCGATCCAATCCTACGCCCGGCCGGAACGGGGCGTGACACGTCCGTCAGGTGTGCGAGCATCGTCTTGTGGACTTCGATCTGTCTCCGGAAGACGAGGCGTTCCGCGAGGAGTTCCGTGCCTGGCTCGCCGAACACACCCCGCCGGATGTCGACGTGGCGGCGACCTTCGAGGAAGCCGAGACCCTGCGGGAGTGGCAGCGGACGCTGCACTCCGGGCGATGGGTGGGGATCCACTGGCCCGAGGAGTACGGGGGGCGCGGGGCGTCGCTCCTGCAGGTCGCGATCTACAACGAGGAGCTGGCGCGGGCCCAGTCGCCGCAGATCCTGGGGCGGGCCGGGGTCAACCTCGTGGGACCGACGCTGATCGAGCACGGGACCGAAGAGCAGCGGGCCCGCTGGTTGCGCAACATCCTGTCGGCCGATGACATCTGGTGTCAGCTCTTCTCCGAGCCGGGCGCGGGCTCGGACCTCGCGGGGCTCACGACCCGGGCCGAGCTCCGCGGCGATACCTACTCCGTCACCGGGCAGAAGGTGTGGACGTCGTACGCGCGGTTCGCCTCGTTCGGGATCGGCCTCGTGCGGACCGACCCGGACGCGGCGAAGCACAAGGGGATCTCCATGCTCGCGATCCCCATGGACGCCGAGGGGATCGACGTGCGGCCGCTGCGGCAGATCACCGGGGAGGCGGAGTTCAACGAGGTGTTCTTCGACGGCGTGCCCGTTCCGCGCGAGAACCTGATCGGCGAGGAGAACAACGGCTGGCGCGTGGCGGGCACCACGCTCGCGAACGAGCGTGGGACGTCGTTCGTGTGGAAGGAGCAGGTGCTCCACGAGGTGGCCCGGGATCTCCTGTGGCGCCGGTCGATCGAGCGCGGCCTGACCGACGACCCGCTCGTCCGGCAGAAGCTCGCGCAGTCGTGGATGGACGTGGAGATCTTCCGCCTGCACAACGCGCGCACGCTCACGCGGCTCGCCCGCGGCGAGCAGATCGGCCCGGAGTCATCGCTGGTGAAGCTGTTCTGGACGGAGATGAGCCAGCGCCTGTACGAGACCGCCGGATCCGTCTTCGGCCCCGACGCTCTCGTGACCGGCGAAGATCCCCGCGCCCTCGACCGGGGGCGGTGGGCGAGGGGGATGCTGTGGTCGCGAGCCGCCTCGATCGCCGGCGGGACGAGCGAGATCCAGCACAACATCATCGGCGAGCGCCTGCTCGGCCTACCCCGCGAGCCGCAGTGACAGCGCAGATCCCGCCCGTCCGTTCCGCCTGGTCGGATCAGTACTCGACCGGCGACAACCTCCGGACGCGGATGGAGCTGCACAGCCGGTTCCGCGTCGGCGATGAGCCGTGGCCTCGCTGGTTGTTCGACCGGATGTCGATCTCGGATGGCGCGCGCATCCTCGAGCTCGGGTGCGGGACGGGCCTGCTGTGGCGCTTCAACGCAGATCGCCTCCTGCCGACGTGGCGGCTCTGCCTCACGGACCTCTCCGACGGGATGCTGAAGGAGACCCGTGCGGCGACCTCGGATCTGTCGTGCCGGGTGGACGTGGCCGCGATCGACGCGCAGGCCGTGGCGCTCCCCGACGCGAGTGTCGACGTCGTGGTCGCCGCGCACATGCTGTACCACGTGCCGGATCGGGAACGAGCTCTCGGTGAGATCCGTCGAGTGCTGGGCCCCGAAGGCCGCTTGTACGCGAGCACGATCGGCTCGCGGTACCTGCAGCAGGTGGTGGAGGTCGTGGCCGACGTGGTTCCCACCGCGCCGCCGCTCTTCGCCGCGGCCAACGAGATGTTCGGTGAGCGCCACACCGCCCCCGATCTGCTCGACAGATGGTTCCCGGCGGTCGACTCGCAGGTCTTCGACGAGCAGCTTCATGTAACCGAGGCGGAAGCGGTCACCGAGTACCTTCGCTCTCTCCCGGGATCCAGCGGGCTCCGGCCGGAGGACGTCTCGGCCGTCGGGGAAGCGGTTCGAGAGGAGATCCGCCGGCATGGAGCGTTCACCGTGGACGCCCCGAGCGTGCTCTTCACCTGCAGCGCGTGATGGTCCCCGCCGCCCGGTCGGACCGGGTCTAGGATTCGGGCGTGGGATACCAGACGCTGCTGGTGGAACGCCGCGGTGCGGTCGAGCTCGTCACGATGAACCGGCCCGAGGTCCGCAACGCGCAGAACTCGTCGCTGATCATCGAACTCGACGAGGCCATGCGCGCCGCGGACCAGGACCCCGAGGTCAACGTCGTCGTGCTGGCCGGCGCGGGCAAGGACTTCTCCGCCGGCCACGACCTCAAGGCCTACGTCGGCGAGGCGGAGGCCGACGAGTGGCACGAGAAGCGCAAGACCCCGGAGGGCAAGTTCGAGCACGAGCGGAAGCTCTACTTCGAGAAGTGCCTGGCCATCCGTGACCTGGGGAAGCCGACGATCGCCATGGTCCAGGGCCACTGCGTGGCGGCGGGATTCATGCTCGCGGCGATGTGTGACCTCATCGTGGCGGCCGACGACGCGGTGTTCCAGAACCCCGTCCTCCGCATGAGTGGCGCCGGAGTGGAGGTGCTCGCAGAACCGTTCGAGCTCGGGTACCGCAAGGCCAAGGAGTTCCTGTTCACCGGCGACTCGCTCACCGCGCAGCAGGCGCTGGAGGCCGGGATGGTGAACCGCGTCGTGGCGCGCGGCTCACTCGAGGACGAGACGTTCGCGCTCGCGGAGCGCATCGCGAAGATGCCGCCGATCACCGTGCAGAACGTGAAGCGATCGATCAACCACGCGCAGGATCTCGCCGGGTACCGGGCGGCGCTCGAGTACCACTTCATGGTGCACCAGTTCCAGCACAACACGAAGACCTCCCTCGACATGCTCGTCGCGCGCCAGGAGAAGTCCTCGATGAAGCAGGTCTTCGAGGAGCGCGACCGCGACTTCTGAGCGGATGCCCGCCGGCGCGCTCGCCGGAGTCCGCGTGGTCGACCTCGGCACGCGCATCGGCGCGCCATTCGCCGCCACGCTCCTGGCCGAGCTCGGAGCCGACGTCATCAAGATCGAGCAGCCCGGGACGGGAGACTTCATGCGCACGATCCCGCCCTTCGACGGTGACGTCTCGCTGTGGTGGGCGGTCGATGGGCGCGGCAAACGGTCGGTCACGCTCGACCTGTCGAAGGAACGCGGCCAGGACATCCTTCGCCGGCTCGTGGAGCACACCGACGTGCTCGTCGAGAACTTCCAGCCCGGCACCCTCGAGCGGTGGGACCTGGCGCCCGACGACCTCCGGGCCCTGAACCCGCGGCTCATCGTGTCGCGCGTCTCCGTGTATGGGCAGGACGGGCCGTACCGCGACCGCCCGGGCCTCGACCGCAACGGCATCGCCCTGGGCGGTCTGTTGCACATCACGGGATATCCCGAGCAACCCCCGGTTCGCCCGGGCGTGATCGTCTCCGATTACCTGACCGCGCTGTTCAACACCGTCGGCATCATCGCGGCGCTGTACGAGCGGGAGCGCAGCGGGCAGGGGCAGGGAGTCGAGCTCGCGCTGTACGAGAGCGTGCTGCGGATCATGGAGTGGACCGTGGCCGCGTACGACCGGCTCGGCGTGGTGCGCGAGCGAAGCGGCAACCGGTTGCCGAACTCGGCGCCCCTCGACAACTACCGGGCCATCGACGGGAGCTACGTGTGCATCGCGGCGGCCGGTGACGTGCTGTTCCCGCGCCTGTGCGCGGCGATGGGCAAGGAGGAGCTCCTGCACGACCGGCGGTTCGAGTCGCTCTCGGTGCGTGCCGAGAACGCCGACCGCATCAACGAGATCGTGCAGGACTGGTGCTCGCAGCGGACGGCGGCGCAGATCGAGGAGATCCTCGTGAAGCATCAGGTTCCCGTGAGCCGTGTCTACGCGGTCGACGAGATCGTGGCGGATCCGCATGTGAAGGCCAGGGGATCGGTTGTGGAGGTCGACGATCCGTCGCTCGGCCCGATCAAGCAGCAAGGGCCCGTTCCGCGGCTCGACCGGACGCCGCTCCGTGTGCCGCACGGCGCGCCGAAACTCGGACAGCACACCGACGAGGTGCTCCGGGAGCTCCTGGGTTTGACCGAGGCCCAGATCGGCTCACTCCGCGACGAGGGAATTCTGTGAGGACCTCGTTCATCATCGTGCTCGCGGTCGCAGTCTCGGCGGCGTGTTCGGGAAAGAACGGTCCAAATCCTGCGACGCCGACGCCAGTCCGACTTGTGCATCCCTCCGGATACGCGGACCTCTGTCCCAGCTGTGGCATCGCTGGGCGCGTGCCGGCGCCACTTCGACGACCGATCCACGTACTGCATCTCGACGGACGCGCGTGTCCGGCTGAGCCCGCGCGGAGAGTGAGTCCCGAGTTCGGTCTGGCTCTTGGAAAGGGTCCGGTCTTCGCCCTATTCGGAGCCCCGGATCCCGACGGCCTTACCTTTCAGAGTCCGGCCCCGTCGTCGAGGGAGGTCTTGAATACGGGTTGGGGAGTGCACAAGGTTCTGTGGATTGCGAGGCCCACCTACGACGGCCCGGTTCTCGTCAGAGGTCGGCAGCTCGATGGTGCCGGTACGCTCGGGTTCGCGACCGATCCGCCAGGCGTCTTTGACGAGCTTCAACTGCCGCCCCGTCCCACGAATTCTTCCCGTTGGCGGGAGTGGCCGACCTATACATTCGTTCGGGCGGAGGGTTGTTACGCGTATCAGGTTGACGGGACGAACTTCTCCGAAGTGATCGTGTTTCGCGCAGACCGGGTCCAGTGAACTGAGGCTCGGAAGGAAACGGGGGCACCCTCTGGGGCGGCGGGGATCGGGCGCCGTCGGCGACGGGCTGCGTCGACATGCTGACGATCCGCTACCCGCGGGAATCCCTCGCCAGCTCGTCGCGAAGCTTGGCCTTCACGGTCTTGCCGCTCGCGGTCTTCGGAAGCGCCTCGCGAAGCTCCAGGCGTTCGGGGAGCTTCTGGGTGGCGATCTCCCGGGAACGCAGATAGAAGGTCACGTCGTCCAAGGAGAGCGTCGCGCCTTCGGCGGGGACGACGAATGCGCATGCTCGCTCTCCGAGCAGCTCGTCGGGGATCCCGACCACGGCGACGTCGGAGATCCGCGGGTCCTCAAAAAGCAGGTCCTCGAGCTCCTTCGCGCTGATGTTCTCCCCGCCGCGGATGATGATGTCCTTCAGCCGTCCGGTGACGCGGAGGAAGCCCTCCGCGTCGACGCGGCCGAGGTCGCCCGTGCGATACCAGCCGTCCGCCTCGAAGCTCTCCGCATCGAGCTCCGTGTTGCGGTAGCCGAGGAAGACCTCCGGGGACCGGGCCCGGATCTCGCCTTCCTCGCCCGGAGCCACGTCCCGACCGTCCGTCCCGACGATGCGCATCTCCGCAGGCCCGATCGCGCGGCCGTCGGTCTCCAGACGGACGTCCTCGGGATCGTCTACGCGCGTCGCCGTGAGCGTGGGCACCTCGGTCGACCCGTAAGCCCGCTTCACCACGCAGCCCAGGCGCTTGGCCGCGTCGCGGATCATCTCCGTGGGGATGTTCGCCCCGCCGGTCGAGAACAGCCGGAACGACGACAGGTCGCGGCGCTCCAGGTCCGCCGCTGCCGTCAGGCTCTGCAGGAACGTCGGCGTCCCCGTCTGGAACGTGACGCCTTCGGCCTCGATGAGGTCGAGGGCCCGGTCGGCCTGCCACCGTTCGAGGAAGACCGTCGAGGTCCCCAGCGCGAACGGCATCAGCACGCCGTAGACGAGTCCCGCGATGTGGGCGACCGGCGCGCCGCCGAGGTACCGATCCTCGGGCGAGATGGCATGCATCTCGCGCAGCGACTCGAGCTCGTAGAGCAGCGTCTCGTGGGAGTGCTGGACCCCTTTCGGATCGCTCGTCGTCCCGCTCGTGTACAGCAGCAGGGCGGCATCGCGGGGATCGCTCGCGATCCCCGCCGGCTCCGCGGGCTCGTCCAGGAGCCGCTCGAACCCTCCGTCGCCCCTGACCGTCAGGACGTGGCGGATCGACGTCACCTCGGCGAGCATCTCCGCCGCGAGCTGCTGGAAGTCGAAGCCGCGGAACGACGCCGGCGTGACGAGGACGCTGGGGCGGGCCTCGTTCAGCACGAACCGCAGCTCGCGGGCCCGGAAGATTGGGTTCAGCGGGTTGGGGACGGCGCCCGCCTGCAGCGCGGCGTGGTGGACGACCGTCGCCTCCCACCAGTTGGGCAGCTGCCACGAGACCACGTCGCCCGGGACCACGCCGAGGCCCACGAGGTGCCCGGCGAGGCGGCCCACGAGGGTCCGCATCTCGTGGAAGCTCAGGCGACGCTCGCCCTCGACGATCGCGACGTGGTCGCCGCGGTCGGCACAGACCGCATGGAACCGGGACACGAGGGATTCCGGGCGCCACCACCCGGCGCTGCGGTACTCCTCGGCCAGCGGGTGCTCGCGCATCGGCCGACGGAGCGTATCCTGCCGGTGCCTGACGCCACCGTCAGCAACCGTAGCCACCGATGACCACGACCGGATCCGAGACCAGCGACCTGGACGTCGTCGCCGCGAACATCGGCGACGTGCGCGACCCGTACGCGGGGTACGAGCGCGCGCGGCGGGAGACCCCCGTCGCCCGCATGAACCACCTCGGGGCCGACGTGGCGATGGTCTACCGCTTCGCGGAGGCGGAAGAGGTCCTGGGCGACTCCGAGACCTTCTCCTCGGCCATCAACGGCAAGTGGATGCGCCCGTTCCTCGGCCGGACACTGCTCGAGATGGACGGCGCCGACCATCGAACGCATCGCCGCCTCATCTCGCATGCCTTCCGGCGCAAGGTCGTCCAGGACTGGGAGGAGAACCTCATCCGGCCGACCGCGCACGAGCTCATCGATCGGTTCGCGTCGCGCAGCCGGGCCGAGCTCGTGCGGGAGTTCGCGTGGGAGTTCCCCGTCCGCATCATCGCCAAGATGGTGGGCGTCCCTCGGGTCGATTACGCGATGTGGCAGCAGAAGGCCATCGAGCTCGAGCGGACCGGTGTTGACTTCCGCGGCGCCGTCGCCGCATCGAACGAGCTGAAGGCGTACTTCGGCCCGATGGTCGAGGAGCGCCGCCGGGAGCCCAGGGACGACGTGATCTCCATGCTCGCCGAGGCCGAGATGGAGGGGGAGCGGCTCGACGACGAGCTCATCCACAGCTTCCTGCGCCTGCTGGTCCCGGCCGGAGCCGGCACGACCTACCGATTGATCGGATCGCTGATGTTGGGATTGGTCGGCGCGCCGGAGCAGCTGGAGGCGGTGCGGGCCGACCGGTCGCTCGTTGCCGCGGCGGTGGAGGAATCCCTGCGCTGGGAGGCACCGGTGCAGTTCGCGGCGCGGGAGGCCACGAGGGACGTGGAGCTGGGCGGCGTCGCCGTCGAGGCGGGGACACCCGTGACGGTTGCGCTCGGCTCGGCCAACCACGACGACTCGCGCTGGGTCGAGCCCGAGCGCTTCGACGTGCGCCGGAAGGCACAGGGACACCTGGCGTTCGCGGACGGCGAGCACTTCTGTCTCGGGGCGCACCTCGCGCGGCTCGAGGGGGCCGTGGCCCTGGAGGCGATCCTCGACCGCCTCGAGGATCTCCGCCTCGACACCGAGGGGGCCGAGCCGTACGTGGTCGGGTTCGCGTTCCGGTCGCCGACCAGCGTCCCCGTGACGTTCCGAGGAGGCTGAGCATGCCGGACGAGTTCGACCTCGATCTCTTCGCCGACACGGCGCAGGGCGACGTGCGCGACCCGCATCCGGAGTACGCACAGAAGCGTCGGGAGCACCCCGTGGAGATCATGGAGTTCTACGGGCACAAGACGCACAAGGTGTACCGGTACGCCGACGTCGACGCCATCCTCCGCGACCCCGAGACGTACTCGTCGCGCGGCTACCAGGACACGATGGGGCTCGTGCTGGGGCCGACGATCCTCGGGATGGACGGACGCGAGCACCACGCCCACCGGGGCCTCGTGGCCAGCGCGTTCCGCCGCCGGGCCATCGAGAACTGGACCACCGCGCTCATCGAGCCCACCGTGCACGAGCTCATCGACCGGTTCATCGCGCGAGGGAACGCCGATCTCGTCCGGGAGTTCACGTTCCAGTTTCCCGTGCGGATCATCGCGAAGATGCTCGGGATCCCCTCCGACGACTACGGACGTTTCACGAAGCTCTCGGCGGAGCTCATCGCCATCGCGCAGAACCCGGAGAAGGGCCTCGCGGCGTCGGCGTCGCTCCGCGAGTACTTCGCCGGGATCGTGCAGGAGCGCCGGACCGATCCACGCGAGGACGTGATCAGCACTCTGGCCACGGCGGAGATCGACGGGGAGCGGCTCGACGACGAGCACATCTACGGCTTCCTGCGGCTGCTGCTCCCCGCCGGTGCCGAGACGACGTACCGGCTCCTCGGCAACCTGCTGTTCGGTCTGCTGACGGATCCCGATCAGCTTGCCGCGTTGCGCGCGGACCGGTCGCTGCTGCCGAACGCAATCGAGGAGGCCCTGCGGTGGGAGGCGCCGGTGCAGGTGATCGCGCGGGAGCCGACGAAGGACGTCGAGGTCGCCGGGTTCCCGATCCCGGCCGGGACGGCGATCACCGTGTGCCTGGGCTCGGCCAACCGCGACGAGTCGGTGTTCGAGGATCCCGACCGGTACGACCTGCGGCGGGCGAACGCGCACGACCATCTGGCGTTCGCCGAGGGCCCGCACCGGTGTCTCGGCGAGCACCTGGGGCGGGCCGAGACCACGGTCGCGATGAACGCGTTCCTCGACCGTCTGCACGACCTCGAGCTCGCGCCGGGCGACGCCGACCCCCACGTGCACGGCCTGGCGTTCCGCTCACCCAACGCGCTGCCGGTGACCTTCCGCCCGATCCCGTAGGCCGGGGCTCGTCCCGGCCGGGAACAAGGCCCGGCCTACGGGATCGGATCCATCCTTCCGGCGGCGGCCAGGCCGCGGCCGCGCTCGCCGGCCTCCATGAGCCGAGCGATCTCGCGAACCTCCCGCTCGACCGAGCGCTCCCACCACCGGCGGGCGATCGCGTCGTGCAGCCATCCGATCGGGCCCTTGCCGATCTCGATCTCCTCGACGTGGCGGACCCGCGTGCCGCCGTCCGCCTCGTCGATCTCGAACCAGGCCCGGAACGACTTCGGGAAGCCGTGCTCGAGCGAGAGCTCGAGGCGGTGCGGAGGATCCCAGTGATAGCCGTTGATCACGGTGCCGCGGAACCGGTCCATGAATCGCCCGTCCTCGCGAGCGACCATCCCGTTCGGGCGATCGCCGAGCTTCGTCACCGCAACGATCTTCGTGTCTGCCTTGCGGTACTGGGCGGGGTCGATCACGAAGTCGAAGACCTCCTGGGGACTCACACCACGCACGACGGCCGTCGCGTCTCCTCGCAGCACACCTGCATGATGCGGCCGGAGGGTTCGCCGCGCCAGCCAAGCGATTCAAGCCAGGCGGGCCGGGGTACATGAGCCCTGCCATGCGCCGGACCGTGGCAGCGCCCCTGTCGATCGCCCTCGTGCTGGCCCTCTCCGGGCCGGCGTCCTCGGCGACCGTCCCCGCCACAGAGGCGTGCCAGCGACCGCGGTGCTTCGACGTCGCCGTGCCGCACGCACCGAGCGTGAAGGTCCCGGACAACCGGGTCCGGATCGTGCTCCCGGCCGGCTACCGATCTCACGGTCCGGGCTACCCCGTGCTGTACCTCCTGCACGGCGTGGGGGACACGTACGCGAAGTGGTCCGAGAACACGGACCTCGTCGGCTTCACGAGGCGGTTCAGAGTGATCGTCGTGATGCCGGACGCCGGCCACGGCTCGGACGCCGGGTGGTACTCGGACTGGAAGGACGACTCCCGCGACTGGGAGAGCTTCCACATCGACACCTTGATCCCGTGGGTCGACGCCCGCTTCAACACGCTGGGCGACGGACACCGCGCGGTCGCCGGCTTCTCGATGGGCGGTTTCGGAGCGATGAGCTACGCCGCGCGGCATCCGGGCCTGTTCGCCGCCGCCGCGACGTTCTCGGGTGCGGTCGACACGCAGTACGTCGCGCCGTTGTCTGGGGTCGCCTTCGGCGCGTTCGGCGATCGGCTGGGGACACCGGACGATCGGGTGTGGGGCGACCAGACTGCCGACTCGGCGACGTGGTCGGCGCACAACCCGACGGCGCTCGCCCCGAATCTGGCCTGTACGCAGCTGTGGATCGCCACCGGGAACGGCGCGCCGGGTGGACCGGCCGGCGACGATCCGTCGAAGGGCCAGCAGTACCCGATCGAGCACTTCATCTGGCAGATGAATCTCTCGTTCATGCGAGCGCTCGACGACGCGGGCGTCGACTATCACGAGGATCTCTACGGCGGCGGGTACCACGGATGGCCCTACTGGCAGATGGATCTGCACAGGACGCTGCCCGGGATCGTGAAGGTGATCCGCAAGGGTGCGGCTCAGGAGCCGTGCCTCGCCAGGATCAAGCCGCTGGCGGCCTGAGCGGGCTACGCCGTGGCCGAGCCGCGGTCGGCCGGATCGATCCCGAAGATGGCCTGGTACCAGATGGCGGTGAGCGTCTCGATCGCGCCGTCGCGCGGGAACGGCCCGCCGTAGACGAGCCAGAAGTAGCAGAACCGCTCGATCATGGCGACGAGCGCGGTGGCGGCGATCGTGGGCTCGATCGGATGGCGCTCGTCGGCCCGCACGCTCTCGTGGATCACGTGCGCGATGCGCCCGGCGAACTTCTGCAGGACCTCGCGGCCGAGCTGCACGAACCTGGTCTCGTCGGCGGCCTGGATCCAGGCCGAGACCACGGAGGAGTCGCGCCGGTAGATGTCGACGAACTCGGTGATCCACCGCCGGAGGTGCTGGTAGCCGGCCTCGCCGGGCTGGATCCCCTCGAGCTTGTCGGCCAACGCGAACATCGCCCCGGAGGTCTCGTCCGCGAGGGCCTCCATGATGTCCTGCTTGTTCGCGAAGTACAGGTAGAAGGCGCCGTGGCTCGTGCCGGCGGCCTGCGTGATGTCGTCGACCCTGGTCGAGGGGTAGCCGCGCTCGGAGAACGCGCTCCTGGCGGCGTCCAGCAGCCGCGTGCGGGTCTTCGCGCCCTGCGTGCCGACGGCCCGCAGGGCTCGCTCGTTGGGGTCCGGCATAGCGGGTAGCCTACGACGCCCGATGGACCCGGACCTCGAATCCCTCCTCTCGCGCTCCTTCCGCATCCCCGACCCATCCGAGGACAAGACCACCTCGCTGCGCGATGCCGTGCAGCGTTTCCTGCGAGCGGGCGACACGATCCATCTCGGACTGACGCACACGCGGGGCGGTGTGGCGCTGTGGGAGATCCTGCGGCAGTTCCGGGACCGGGACCCCGGATTCACCCTGCTCGGCGTCCAGCTCTCGACCCCGCCGTCGGTGCTCGTGCATGCCGGCCTCGCCCGGAAGCTCGTGACGAGCTGGGCGGGGGACTCCTACTTCTCGCCCGGTCCCTCGCCGGTGTACCAGCGGGCCTGGGCGTCCGGCGTCGAGTTCGAGCACTGGTCGATCCTCACGTACGTGCAGCGGCTGGCCGCGGCTGCGCGCGGGCTGTCGTGGACAACGACCCGGTCGCTCGCCGGATCGACGATGGCGGTCGACAACGCCGGTGCATATCGAGAGCTGGAGCCGGGCGTCGGGTTGGTCTCGGCGCTCGTCCCCGACGTGTCGGTGTTCCACGCTCCCGCTGCGGATGCCGCGGGCAATGTGATCCTCACGCCGCCCCTGATGGAGAACGTGTACGGGGCGCTGGCGGCCCGGCGCGGCGCGATCGTGACCGTGGAACGCATCGTCGAGCCGTCCGTGATCCGGGAGCACGCGCATCTCGTTCGGCTCCCGTCGTCGGCGGTCGCCGCCGTTGTCGAGGCCCCGCTGGGCGGTCACCCCGGCGGGCTGTACACGGGCGCACTCCGCGACGGCACGATGTCGGACATCGAGGGCTACGGCGACGACTACGAGTTCTGGGACGAGATCCGCGCCGCGGCCCGCGACCCCGCCGCGCTGGACGCGTGGATCGAGGAGTGGATCGTGGGATGTCCGACGCACGAGGCGTACGTCGGGCACCTGGGATCGGCACGCGTCGACGTACTCCGTGCTCGCGCCGGGACGGCCGACGAGGTCGCCCAGGATGTCCGGCGGGCGATCGAGGGGGTCGACCTGGCAGCGCCGTGCGCGCCGATGGAGGCCGCCGCGGTCGGGGCGTCCCGCGTGCTGGGGGATCGGATCCGGGCCAAGGGGTACCGAACCCTCCTCGCGGGCGCGGGCATCTCCAACCTCTCTGCCTGGCTGGCCGCGTACGGGCTGGCCGACTCGGGTGTCGGCGTCGACCTGGCCGCTGAGATGGGGCTGATCGGGTACTGGCCGCGGCCCGGGGAACCCATGCTGTTCAACCAGCGCAACTTCCCGACGTGCACGATGCTCGCGGACATCGACTGGACGATGTCGATCCTCGTCGGTGGCCGGGGGGCGCAGACGATCGGCGCGCTCGGCGCGGCCCAGCTCGATCGATCCGGCAACATCAACTCGACGGAGATCCCCGGCCAGCGCCTCCTGATGGGGTCGGGCGGCGCGAACGACGTGGCGTCGTGCGCCGCGGAGACGGTGGTCGTCGCGACGCAGCGCAGGGACCGGTTCCTCGCCGAGGTGCCGTACGTCACGGCTCCCGGCGATCGCGTGAGCGCCGTGGTGTCACAGCTGGGCGCTTACGAGAAGGAGGACGGCGAGCTGGTCCTGGTCGCGGTGTTCGGCGACGACGTCGAGGCCGCGGCGAGGACCGCTCGCGAGGAATGTGGCTGGGACCTCCGTGTGGCGCGCTCGCTCCAGCGGATGGCCCGTCCGGAGCGCGGGGAGCTGAACATGCTCCGCCTGATGGATCCGCACGGCTGGTTCCGCTCCTGAGGGAGCCGCGCACTATGCTCCGACGCCCATGAAGATCCTCTCCTTCGCGCCGCTCGCCGGCCCGGGCCTCGATCGGATCCGAGCGCTCGGCGAGCTCGAGCTCGACCCGTGGGACGCACACGTGCCGATCGCGATGCACGCCGGCCCCGACCTCAGCTCCCGTCTGGGGGGCGTGGAGGTCCTGCTCGTCGAGGCGGACCCGGTGTCGGGGGACGTCATCGAGACGGCCGATTCGTTGCGCGTGATCGGAACCACACGCGGTGACCCGGTGAACGTGGACATCGAGGCGGCGACGAAGGCCGGGATCCCCGTGCTGCGCGCGCCCGGCCGCAACGCCGACGCGGTGGCCGAGCTCACGATCGGGCTGATCTTCGCGGTGGTGCGAGGGATCGTGGCGGCCGACGCCGACGTGCGTGCAGGCCGGTGGGTGATCGACGAGCGGATCCCGCAGCAGCGGTACCGCAGCCGCGAGGTGGCGGGGATGACGGTCGGCCTCGTCGGGTGCGGCGCGGTGGGGCAGGCCACGGCGCAGCGGCTCGTCGGGCTGGGCGCCACCGTCGTCGGGTTCGATCCGTACGCGGACCGCGAGGCACTCGCGGCGATGGGCGTCGACCTCGTGGAGCTCGATGATCTGCTGGAGCGAGCGGACATCGTGTCGATCCACGCGGCGGTCACGCGGGAGACGCGCGGCATGCTCGGTGCCGCGCAGTTCGCGAGGATGAAGCACGGCGCGTACTTCGTGAACTCCGCGAGGTTCGGGATCGCCGACGAGGCAGCGCTTCTCGACGCGCTGCGGTCCGGTCAGCTCGCCGGCGCCGGCTTCGACCACTTCGAGGGGGAGTTCCTTCCCGCCGACCACCCACTGCTGTCGATGCACAACGTCGTGCTCACGCCGCACATCGGCGGGCAGACGGCGCAGACCGTCGAGAACCACACCACGTGGATGGCCGACGGTCTCGAGGCGCTGTTCGCCGGGCGGGAGCCACCCAACGCCGTGAACCCCGAGGTGCTCTCCGACTTCTTCGCCGCGGCACGCTGACGTGAGCCTCCTGGTCGGCCTGGACATCGGCACGTCGGGGTGCCGATGCCTCGTTGTCGACGAGACCGGGCGCCGGCAGGCGGTTGCATCGCGGCCCTGGTCCTACCGGTGGGAGGGCATCGGCATGTGCGAGCTCGACCTCGAGGAGGCCTCGCGGGCGCTCGCCTCGACCATCCGGGAGGCCCTCGGCCAGGTCGACGCGCAACAGATCGCCGCCGTCGGCGTGGCGTCGCAGCGCAACGGCGTGGTCCTGATCGACGAGGACGGCGCGCCGCTGTACGCGGGACCGAACGCCGATGGACGGGGCGCCGCCGTCGGCCTCGACCTCGAGCGCCAGCACGGCGACCGCGTCTACCGGGCGAGCGGCCGGCTGCCGGTGATGCTCTACCTCCCGGCCAGGCTCGGATGGTTCCGTGCCAACCGGCCGGAGGTGCTGGAGCGGGCGAGCTCGGCGCTGTCGTTCAGCGACTGGCTCGTGCACCGGCTGACGGGCAACGCGGCCACCGAGCCCACCCAGGCCGCGGAGATGCTCGTGTATGACCTCGCATCCGGTGCGTGGAGCGAGGAGCTCTGTGACGTGCTCGACGTGCCGATGGCCCTCCTTCCCGACGTGCGCGCCCCCGGCGAGCCGGCGGGGACCGTCACGCCCACCGCTGCCGACGAGTTCGGTCTCCCGCTCGACGTGCCGACCGTAGCGGGGGGGTGTGACACGCAAAGCGCGACCCTCGCGCTCGGCGTCGTGGATCCCGGTACGGCCGTGATCGTGGCCGGGAGCACGATGCTCGCCGAGCAGAACGTCCCGCAGCCTCTGCACGACGAGACCCGGCGCGTGTGGACCTCGCCCTTTCCTGCGGGCGGTTTCGTGGTCGAGAGCTGGCTGGGCGAAGCCGGCGTGGCCGTCGACTGGATGGCGGCCCTGATGGGGGAGTCCCCCGGATCGCTCGACGCCGCGGCCGCCGCTTCCGAACCCGGTGCCGGCGGCGTCTTCTTCCTCGACCCGTCGCCCAGCCCGGCGGGCGACTTCGCCATGCTCCGGGCGGGCCAGCTCACGTTCCCGGCGCCCCTTCTGGCGCTGGGACGCTCGAGGGAGGACGTCGCCCGGGCCCTCTTCGAGGGCATCGCGTTCGCCGTCAAGGCGGGTCTGGAATGGACCGAGGACGTGGCCGGTCCTGCCGAGCGGGTGGCGCTGTCCGGCGGCCTCTCGCGGAGCGGGACGCTCGGGCGGATCCTGGCCACCACGCTCGGCCGGACCATCACCGTCGCCACGGAAGCGAACGGCACCGCGCTCGGCGCCGCCATGGCCGCGGCCGCGGGCGCCGGCGTCCACGGCTCGGTGACGGAGGCTTCGAAGGCCATGGCCGACCCTGGGCAGCAGGTCGAACCCGAGCCCGCGTGGGCCGCCGAGACATCGGGCGCGTACGCCGGGTGGCGCGAGCGCCTCCAGCGGCTCGAGGAGAACACGATGCGCGTGAGCCATATGATCGGCCCCCCATGACGCAGTGCAGCCGCCCATGACCCACGAGGAGGAGCGCGAGGAGGTCTGCGCGTACGGCCGTGAGATGGAGGATCGCAACCTCACGATCCACACCTCGGGCAACGTGAGCCGCCGCGTCGAGGAGGGTGTCCTCATCACGCCCTCCAACACCCCGTATCACGACATCCGGCCCGAGGACGTCCTGCTGATGGATCTCGAGGGAAAGATCCTTCAGGGCGATCGCAATCCCTCGGTCGAGCACAAGGTCCACCTCGCTTGCTACAGGTTCCGCGAGGAGATCCAGGGCGTCATCCACTCCCACCCCCAGATGGGCACCGCGTTCGCCGCGGCCCGCGTTCCATTGCCGTCGTTCCTCGACGAGTTCGGCGTCTTCGTCGGCGAGGAGGTCCGCGTCGCCGACTACGCGATGTCCGGCACCCCCGACATCGCGGAGAACGTGGTGAAGGCCATGGGGGAGGACTCCAACGCCGTCTTCCTCGCCTCGCACGGGCTCGTGAGCGTCGGGCGGACGCTCTTCGACGCGATGCGTGTGGCCCGGATGGTGGAACGCGCGGCCGGCACGTACCTGTGGACGAAGGTCCTGGGGGGCGCCGCCGAGCTGCCCGACGACGTCAAGGCGTTCTTCCGCCAGGCCTTCCAGATCTTCCGCGCGGGATGACCCCCACGGTCTCGCCGGATCGTCTGCAGGGGTTCTACGACGAGCAGGCCGAGACGATGTCGCGTGACGCCATCCGTGCGATGCACGAGGGGATCCTCGGCACGCTGACGCAGTTCTGCTTCGACAATTCCTCGACGTACCGCGAGAAGTTCGAGCGTGCCGGCATCGGGCCCGAGGACATCGCATCGCTCGACGACCTCACGAGGATCCCCGTCACGCGCAAGGACGAGACGCAGGGCCTACGGTTCGAGGGGGTCATGACGGTGCCGTACAACCACGCCCGGCGGATCTTCGTGTCGCCGGGCCCGCAGTTCTACGCGTACGGACCGATCCCGCACAAGGCCAACCCCCTGCTGAAGGTGTACCACGCGATCGGGATGCGCCCCGGTGACATCGTCCTCAACACGCTCACGTATCACCTGACGCCGGCCGGCATCAACTTCGACGAGTCGCTCGGGGAGTTCGGCTGCGCGGTGATCCCGGCCGGCCCGGGCAACACCGACCTCCAGGTGCAGATCCTCCAGCAGCTCGACGTCACCGGGTACGTCGGGACGCCGTCGTTCCTGCGGATCCTCGCGGACAAGGCCGCGGACATGGGCGTCACGCCGCGCGAGGACTTCTCGATGGAATGCGCGCTCACCACCGCGGAGACGCTTCGGGAGGAGCTCCGCGCCGAGATGGAGGACGCGTACGGGTGCATCGTGCGCCAGCTGTACGGGTCCGCCGACGGTCTCATGCCGTGCTTCGAATGCTGGGCGGCCGACGGCATGCACGTGCCGGAGATCATGATCCTCGAGATCACCGATCCCGAGACGGGCGATCCGCTCCCGCCGGGGGAGGCGGGCGCGGTGACCGCGAGCGTGATGAACCCGTACCGCCCGTTGCTGCGGTTCTGCAACGGCGACCGCGGCATGCTCGTCGACGAGCCGTGCCGGTGCGGCCGCACGTCGATCCGCTTCCGGTTCCTCGGCCGCATCGACGAATCCACCAAGGTCCGGGGCATGTTCGTGTACCCGGAGCAGATCGCCGAGGCCATGGCGCCGTTCGAACGGCCGTGGCACGCCGTGGTCGAGGCCGACGAGCGGGGGCTGGACCGGTTCGTCGTGGAGATCGAAGGCTCCGCCGACGACTCGCTCAAGGACCGCGTGGCGGAGGCCATCCGCGGCATCGTTCGCCTGCGGGCCGACGTCACCCCCGTCGAGAAGCTCTCCGGCGATGCCGGACACCTCACCGATCGCCGGAGCGCCTGATGGATTTCGACGACGCGCCCGAGGACGCCGCGTTCCGCGCCGACTTCCGGGCCTGGCTCGCGGCGAACCACCCCGGCGAGCTGCCCGAGGATCCGGACGAGTCCTTCGACGTCCGCAGGCGCTGGCAGCGGACCCTGGCCGATGCGGGCTGGGCGGCGCCCGGGTGGCCGGCTGCGTGGGGAGGGCGCGACGCGTCCATCTCCCAGCTGGTGATCTTCCAGGAGGAGATGGCCGTGGCCCGCGCGCCCGTGATCGTGAACGCCATCGGCGTGTGGAACATCGGCCCCACCATCCTGGAGCACGGGACCGAGGAGCAGAAGGAGCGATGGTTGCGGCTGATGCTCGCCGCGGAAACCATCTGGTGCCAGGGCTTCAGCGAGCCCGGCGCCGGAAGCGACCTGGCGTCGCTGCAGACCCGAGCCGAGCGCGACGGCGAAACCTACGTCGTCAACGGCCAGAAGGTGTGGACCTCCTACGCCCACCGGGCCGACCGCTGCTTCCTGTTGTGCCGCACCGATCCCGGGTCGCTGAAGCACAAGGGGATGTCGCTGCTCGTCGTGGACATGCACGCCGACGGCGTGGAGTGCCGGCGTATCCGCGAGATCTCGGGGGAGTCGAGCTTCGACGAGGTCTTCCTCACCGACGTCCGTGTACCGGTGACCGACCGGGTGGGGGAGGAACACGACGGCTGGCGGGTGGCGATGTCGACGCTCACCCACGAGCGCGTGGGGACCGTCACCTATGGCATCCAGCTGCGCCAGAAGCTCGAGGCGTTGATGGAGCGGCCGGAGGCGTGGCCGGCGGAGGAGGTCACGGCCCGCCTCCTCGGTCAGGACGTCGCGGACCTCTGGACGCGCGTCGAGGTCATTCGCCTCACGGCGCTGCGGGCGGTGACGAAGGCCATGCACGGCCAGATGCCGTGGCCGGAGGTTCCCATCGGCAAGCTGCTGTGGTCGACGGTCAGCCAGGACGTCGCCGAGACCGCACTTCGCGCCCTCGGCGAGGATGGCCTCCGGTGGCGCGACGATCCCAGTTCGCCCGACGGCGGCCGATGGGCGCATGACGCGGTCTACTCGCGGATGACCACGATCGGCGCCGGCACGACGGAGATCCAGAAGAACGTCCTGGCGGAGCGGGCCCTCGGGTTGCCGCGGGGCTGATCAGGCGGCCTGCGGCGGGAGGAAGAGGCCCGTGTCGCCGTCGACGAAGAACTCGCGGTGCGGTCCGATGGCGGTCGTTCCCGCCATCAGGGACCACAGCTGATCGAAGCCCGTCGTGATGACGAGCTGCGTGGTGCTCTCCTCGCCGCCGTGTCCCGCGAAGGGCGATACATGATCCACCGGCACGTATCCGTCGAGCGTCGTGCCGGGCTCGCCCTCGCCCCTGGTGCCGACGGTGAAGAAGTCGGTCGGGACATCGTTCGCGACGAGAGCGGATTCCAGCTCGCGGCTCTGGTCGTAGGGCACGAGCCCGTCGCCGAGCCCGTGGACGAGGATGACGCCCTTCACGCCGGAGGCGGCGATGTCGGCGCCCCGGGTCACCACCGATTCCTCGAGGTACCGGTCGGGAACCTCCTCGAAGGTGCCCCCCATCTCGTTCTCGATGTCCTCCTTGGCCCTGGTCGCGTACGCGTTCCCCGACGGGGCCACCGCGGAGGCCTCGTTGTAGGTCTCGGTGACGTTCGTGGCCCCCTCGATGTCGACCCAGTAGTCGAACAGCGGCGTGCCGTCGGTGCGCTTCGCACCGGAGGCGACGGCCAGCCCCGACGCGTTCCCTCCCATGCTCACGCCGAGCAGGAAGACCTGCTTGAGCGACGGACAGATGCGCAGGAAGGTCTTCGCGGCCTTGATCGAGTCGGCGGCGCCGGCGCTGACGTTCCAGCCCCGGTAGTCGGGGGCGGGGCCGATCCCCCGGTAGTCGACGGCCACGGCGAGCGCGCCGTGGTCGGCCGCCTCGCGTAGATGCCCGGCCCAGTACGCGGTGGCGGACTTGCCGTAGCCGTGGTCGAAGACCACGAGCTGCTTGGGCACTCCAGCGGGCTTCGCGTAGAGCCCGGACAGGCCGAGCAGGCGTTGCGTGTGGATGACGGCGGCGGATCCGTCGGTGCAGCTCCTGGCGGAGGCATGCGCCCCGGTGGCCGGTAGCGCCACGGATGCCGTAGCTGTGACGAGGATCAGCAGGCGTGCGATGGTGCGGGGCGCGTTCATCGGTGGTTGTCTCCGGTGTCGGTTGTGCAGGCGCACATGTACCCAGGGGCCGAGCGAGCCAATCATCTGCCCCGGGGGAAGGATTCCGGGGTCCGGGCGCGAATACATCATGGCAACCAGGCGTCGATTCCCTGGTCGATCCCAGAACCGTTGGTCGTCCAAGAATCGTTTCCGAAATGAGCGTCCCATGCCACGAGTGGTCATCGTCGACGACGACGTCTCCGTGCGCCGAGTCCTGGCGCCGGCATTGCAACGTTTGGGTGTCGATGTTGTCGGTGAGGCTGGTGATGGTCATGAGGCCATCGAGGTGGTCTGCGAGGTTCAACCCGACGTCGTGCTGATGGACGTTCGGATGCCGTCCATGGGCGGCATCGAGGCCACGCGCGAGATCAAGCGGCTCCTCCCCGCCACGGAGATCGTGTTCGTGACGGTCTACGACGAGCCGCATCCCACGAGGAGCGCGCAGGAGGTCGGCGCGTACGCCTACCTGTTGAAGGACTCCTCGCCCGAGCTCATGCGAGACGTCATCGTGCGAGCGGCCGCGCGCAAGGCCGAGCGAGAGGTTCGCGACCAGCGCGAAGCATGATTAAGGGCTGGGTCGCAGCCGCCTCGCCATCCGCGCAAGCCACTCCCGGCGATTCAGCAGGGGATGTCGACCCCCGGCGGGCCCAAGGTTGACGTCGGTCCGCGCCTCGAGGATCACGATGAGTCTTCTGCCAAAGAGCAGGTGGTCGCGAGATGCTTTCTCAAACGCATCCAAAGTTGATTCGGCTCCGTCACGAGTCTGTTGCGCGAAGTCTCCGAATCCCCGAAACAGGAAGGCGATCCCGCCTTCGGGAAAATCCAGGTCAACGAGAGCGTCGCGGAAAGCGTCCCAGCTTCCGTTGGCCGCATAACCTGTAGGCCACTCGTCCACCCGCTCTTCGATCGCTTCAAAGACTTCGCCGCGTTCCCTGCGACTCGTGACGTCGACTTCGATCACCCGGTACCGATTCCGAGAGAGCCACTCGATATCCTCCGCAAGGATTGCCTTGTCCGTATAGAAACTGCTCGCGCCGTTTTGCAGAAGTGCGTAGTCGAGCTGGTTTATTTCGTCAGGACCGAATGCCGCGGTCACTTCCGGACGACGAGGGCGTCGAGGGCGATCACGCCGCGGCCTTCGGGCAGGACCCGAACCGGGTTGAGATCGAACTCTGCCACGCGTTCGCGCAGATCCATCGCCATCCGGCTGACGTTCAGGATGAGATCGACCAGCGCTCCCTGATCGGCCTTCAGGCGGCCGCGCGCGCCGTCGAGCAGCGGGAAGGCCTTGACCTCGCGGATCATCTCCTCGGCGTCGCGTCTCGTGAGCGGTGCCACCCGAAGCGACACGTCCTTCATGACCTCGGCGAAGATGCCGCCGAGGCCGAACAGCACCACCGGTCCGAACTGCGGGTCGGCACTGAACCCGACGATGACCTCCTCGCCGCCGGCCACCATCTCCTGCACGAGCACGCCCTCCGAGCCGGGCGCATTGGCGAGCTCGTCGAACACCCCTCGGAGCTCGCCCTCGTCCGCCACGCCGACGTGGACGAGCCCGAGATCGCTCTTGTGTTGGATCTCGCGCCCCGTCGCCTTGGCCACCACCGGGTAGCCGAGCTCCTCCGCGGCGGCGACCGCTTCGTCCGAGGTGATGACGAGCTTCGAGCGCACCACGGGGACGCCGAACGCGCGGGCCACGTCGGCCGACTCGTGCTCCGCGAGCGGCCCGCTCTCCTCCAGGAGGCCGATCAGCGCCTCGGGCACGTACGGCGCGCCGACCGTGCGTGATTCGTGGGTCTCGCCGTGGCGGCCCCAGGCCAGGTACCGCTGCAGCCCGATCGCGCAGGAGCGGAAGGAGCGGAACATCGGCACGCCACCCTCGACGAGGATGCGGTACCCGGGGTCGTCCACCACCGGCGAGCCCCAGATCACCACGACCTGCTTCTTTCCGTTCGCGTACGCGTCGACGATGTCGGTGCAGACAACCTTCGACATCGACGGCAGCACGCCCGTGATGGGGCACACGACGATGTCGACGTTGGGGTCCTCCATGACGATGTCGAGCAGCTGCTTGTTCTGGCCGAACTTCACGGTCTGCGCGCCGTTGTCGACCGGGTTCGCCACCGAGAGGTACTCGGGGATGATCGCGCGCAGCTTCGACTGCGTGGACTCCTCGAGCGGCGGCAGGCGCAGCCCGGCCCAGGACGCGAGGTCCGCCATGTGCGCCCCGGTCCCGCCGCTGATGGCATAGATGCAGATGCCGTCGCCGCGCGGCGGTCCGGATCGCATGAACAGCGCCGAGGTCTCGAGCAACTCATCGAGGTCGTCGACCCGGATCATCCCGTACTGCTTGAAGAACGCCTCGTGGACGTCGTCGGAGCCGGTGAGGTGGCCGGTATGGGCGAGCGCCATACGCCGCCCCTCGTCGGTGCGTCCGATCTTGATCAGCACGATCGGCTTGCCGGCGGCCATGGCCCGGTCGGCGGCCTCGCGCAGTCGCGGGATCGACTTGAAGCCCTCGATGTAGCACGCGATGACGGCCACCTCGTCCTGGTCCGCGAAGTGCTCGATGAAGTCGGCCACCTCGAGGTCGGCCTCGTTGCCGGTCGGCGCCCACGCCGCCACCCCGATTCCCAGCTCGACGCCCTGCGCGATTGGCCGCCCCTGGTGCCCGGACTGCGTGATGAGCGCGAGCTTCTTGCCGGGCAGGTCGGGGAAGGCCTCGAACGCGTTGAGGTTGGTGTTCGGCCCGAACAGGCGCATGCCGCCCTCGCGGGCGATGCGCGCGAGCTCACGCTCCTTGGCCGCGCCCTCCTCACCGAGCTCGCCGAACCCTGCCGTGAACACGATGCAGAAGCGCGCGCCCTTCTCGACCGCGTCGCGTACGCCCTTCTCGGCGTCGCCGATCATCACGACCGCGACGTCGACGTCGTCGGGGACGTCGGCGAGCGTCGGGTAGCTCTTGATGCCGTCGATCTCGGCGATCCGGGGGTTGACCGGATAGACCTTCGTGCCCTCGCGCTCACCCCGCTCCACGATCTTGCGGAACAGGGCGTACCCGGCCTTGCGCTTGTCGTCGGTCGCGCCGATCAGGGCGATGGTCCGGGGGTGGAAGAAGAGATCGAGATCGGCCGAGCTCATCCGGCCGGCCTCCACTGGGGGAGCGAGACGCCGTCCTCGAGGTCCTCGAACGCCACCTCGACGGGCATGTGCTCCCTGATGTCCCCGTTCTCGCATCCGACGATGTTGCCGATCATCCGCACGCCCTCCTCGAGCTCCACGACGGCCACGTTGAACGGTACGCGCTCGGCGAACGACGGGAGCACGGGGGGGTGGGCCACGACCCAGGACCACACGGTGCCGCGGCCGGAGGCGGGCGTCCACGTCGACTGGAGCGAACGGCACGCGGGGCACATCGGCCGCGGCGGGAACCGCACGGCGCCGCAGGAGGCGCAGGTCTGCAGCACGAGCTCGTGGCGGGCGCACGCGCTCCAGAAGGGCTCGGAGGCGTCATCCGGATAGGGAACCGGCCGCCCCGGCCCGGCCGCCACGCTCACGTATCGCTCCTCAACACGAGCGCGCTGGTGGGCACGCCGTTGCCGCTCGTCACGAGCGCGGTCTCGCATCGCTGCAACTGGTTCACGCTCTCCCCGCGGAGCTGGCGCACCGCCTCGAGAACGAGGTTCATCCCGTGCACGTACGCCTCGCTCAGGCACCCCCCGGCCGTGTTCGACGGCAGCGAACCCCCCGCCACGCGGAGCTCGCCCTCGGCGGCGAACGGCCCGCCGTCACCCGGCTTCACGAATCCGTACTCCTCGAGCGAGATCACCACGAGCGGCGAGAACGCGTCGTAGAACTGCGCGCAGTCGATGTCCTGTGGCCCCAGGCCGGCCCGGCGCCACAGGTCCTCCGCCGCGAACTTCGCCGGCGATTCCAGGGGGTTCTCGTTGAAGTAGTTGGCCATGACCATGTGGTCGGGCCCCGTTCCCTGCGCGGCGGCCCGGACCAGCACGGCGGGCTTGCGCAGCGCCCTCGCGCGTTCCGGGGTGGTGAGCACGAGGGCCAGCGCGCCGTCGGTCTCCAGACAGCAGTCGTAGAGCCGCAGGGGCTCGCTCACCCACCTCGCGGCGAAGTAGTCCTCGAGCGTCATCGGCTTGCCACGCATCAGCGCGTACGGGTTGGCCTGCGCGTGCTCGCGGAATGTCACGGCAACGTGCCCGAGCTGCTCCTCGGTCGAGCCGAACTCGATCATGTGCCGGCGGGCCAGCATGGCGATCTGATCGACCGGCCTCGACAGGCCCCACGGCAGGAACCACTGGAAGTCGCCGCGCTCCTTGTTGGACTTCATGGCCCACGGCCGGCCGCCGCTGCCGCGGTTCCGCGCCCGCCACACCACGACGCACTGGGCCATCCCGCTGGCGATGGCCATCGCGGCGTGGCCGACGGCGCCGCATCCCGCCCCGCCGCCGTAGCCGACCTCGCCGAAGAAGCGCAGGTTGGGGATGCCGAGGTTGCGGGCGATCTCCACCTCGGGCGTCGCCTCCATCGTGAACTTCACCAGGCCGTCCACGTCGGAGGCGCTCAGGCCGGCGTCGCCGAGGGCAGCGGCGATGGCCTCGAGCGCGATCGTGCGCTCCGGCCTCCCGATGTCCTTCACGAACTCGGTGTGGGCGATGCCGACGATGGCGGCGCCGTCGCGAAGCGGTTGGTTCGGGCTCATGGGTGTCCGTATAGTTCGGGCCACCTGACGGGTGTGTCAACCGCGCCCCGAGCAGCACGAGAACGAGACACGAAGGAGGTCGGGCGGCATGGCCATGCAGGAGCTCCCCGAGGAGATCACCGGCGGGATCGATCCGAACAGCACATGGCTCTCCGTGCTGCAGTTCTTCTGCCGGGAGGGGACCGAGAAGCACTTCGAGCGGCTCATGGAGGAGATGTACGAGTCGGCGCAGGAGCAGCCCGGCTACCTCTGGGGCCACTACGGGCGGTCGATGGTGGACGGGCGGTGGTTCGTGATCAGCGAGTGGGAGCAGCGAGCGCAGATGAAGGCGTGGGAGGAGGAGGAGCGCCACAAGGCCGTGGGGGAGGACGCGAAGACCTACTACGAGGCCGGGCGCGACATGCAGAACCGCAAGTTCATCCCCTGGTACAAGCCGGGAG
The DNA here is from genome assembly GCA_046263085.1 of Actinomycetota bacterium. Taxonomy (GTDB): domain Bacteria; phylum Actinomycetota; class UBA4738; order UBA4738; family JACQTL01; genus JBHELK01. Next base: position 3,357 of record JBHELK010000045.1, on the reverse strand, counting down.
CCGAGCGCAAGAAGTGGACGAAGTAGGCGCCCCGGATTGGCGCTGACGGCCGTGTCAGCGATAGCCTGACGTGACCGCAGGCCGGGCCTCGCGCCCGGCCGAGGCGGGGACGAGCCCCGCCCCACGGACATCACGGAGGACGCGACATGCCACGCAAGTACGAGATCATCTCCGCCGACACGCACATCCTCGAACCGCCCGACATCTGGAAGAACCACCTCCCCGCGAAGTTCCAGGACGACGCGCCCCGATTGGTGAAGGACCACGAGGGCGGCGACGCCTGGCAGTTCGGCAACTCCGACCCCGACCCCATCGGCCTGGTGTCCACGCCCGGCAAGCGGTTCGAGGACTTCAAGTGGTGGGGTGTCTCCTACGACGAGATCCGCCCGGCATGCTTCAACGGCAAGGAGCGCCTCGTCGACATGGACATCGACGGCCTCGATGCCGAGGTCCACTTCCCGCCGCAGCGCACCATCGGCCACTGGCTCGGCCACCCCGACGAGGAGTTCTCGCTCGCCGGCATCGACGCCTACAACGAGTTCCTGTGGAACGAGTGGATGGCGCCCGACCGTGAGCGGCTCATCGGCCTCATGCAGATCCCCAACCTGTCGGTGGACAAAGGGATCGAGTACCTGAAGAAGGCCAAGGAGATCGGGTTCAAGGGCGTGGTGATCTCGTCCTGGCCGAGTGGCGGCGAGTCGATCTCCGAAGACGACGACCGGTTCTGGGAGGTCGCGCAGGAGCTCGACATGCCGGTCTCGATCCACATCCGCCTCGTCTCGCGAGCGGCCGGCGTGAAGCGGTTCGAGGCGGGCAAGGCCATGTCGCCCGGGGTCAGCGACCGCACGAAGGCCCAGAAGGCCAAGGCGCTCGGCGGGCTGTCGTCGGTGTTCAGCGTGACACCCGACATCATCGGCCAGTTCATCTTCACCGGCGTCTTCGACCGCTTCCCGCGGCTGCAGGTCGTGTGGGTCGAGGTCGGCGTGGGCTGGATCCCGCACTTCGTCGAGCAGATGGACGACCGGTATTGGCGCAACCGCGGGTGGGGCGACATCGACCTCAAGCACGAGCCGAGCTACTACTGGTTCAACAACAACGCGGCCACGTTCATGGTGGACTTCAACGGCGTGCAGCAGCGTCGCAACGTCGGGATCAACAACATGCTGTGGTCCACGGACTACCCGCACCACGGCAACGACTTCCCGTACTCGCGCAAGGTCATCAACGAGATGTTCACGGGCGTCGACGGAGAGGAGCGCTACCAGATCCTGGCCGGCAACGCCGTACGCCTCTGGAGGCTGGAGAACGAAGCTTAGGAGCTCATGGGCGGTAGGGGATGGCACCCACCCGATCATCAGCGGCGACCCGACGACCTTATCCATCGGGAGCGTCGGGCCATCCTAGTCTTCGCTCTTGTGGGTGTGACCAGCATAGGCTTAGCGCTCTCCTTCACGGAGAGACTTGCCAGAACTCCGGCGAGGCCTCCGGCGACTACTGCCTGGCCACGAACTCTCTTGTTCCCCGGCGCCCAGGTGATCCCTGTCCCGAAAGGTGCGTCACACCTAGCCAGGATCGCCCAAGAGGATCTTGATGTCTGCGACTTGCAGACGATTAGAGCCTTTCAGATTCCGCGCAAGGCATGGCTCGGAAGGCACAAAGGGCGCGACGTCTTCCATTTCTACGAGATGAGGATGAGGGCTTTGTTGTTCGACCAACTGGGCAGACGGCTCCGAGTCCTTCTCGGCCTCAGGGGTCTGGGGCCAGTAGATTCCCCTCCCCTCGTGTTTTCGAGCGCCACCCGTTTCTTGATTATTCGTCCATCAGACGTCGGGGTACTCACCCTTATTGCGATGTCGTGTTCCTAGTATAAGAGAGAAGCCTGTTTCGGTTGCCGATCCTGGACGAGCTTGAACCACTTTGCATAAGTGTGCTAGGTTTGCTTCGATTTTGTCATAGTTGCTTGCTTACGCGATGCCGGAAGGAGTAGTTGATGAGAGGTCTGGGTCGCCTAGACATCCCACGGCCCGTAAGCGTCAAGCCGCGGCTTCTCGCAGGGCCGGCCAGGCCTGTTCCTCGGAGTAGCGCTCGCGATGGCGGAGGCACCCATGAAGGATGCCCACCCACCGGTTGGCCAGCGATCGCAAGGCCCGCCGGTGAGTGTGACCCTTCGCTCGATGCGCGTCGTAGTAGCGCCGAGCGCCCGTGGAGCACGAGAGCGAGCAGAAGGCCCACATCTCGAGGGCGTCGGAGAGCCGACGGTTGCGGGCGAACCGGGCCAGGGCGACCTTCGAGCGCCCCGACGCCTTCGTGATCGGTGAGGTTCCCGCGTAGTTCTTGCGGGCCTTAGGATCGGCGTAGCGGGTGGGGTCATCCCCGAACTCCGCGAGGACCCGGGCGCCGAGGACCACACCGAGTCCGGGAAGACTGCTGAGGATCTCGGCGTCCGGGTGTCCTTCAAAACTCGCTTCGAGCTCGCCTTGGAGATTCTCGATCTGAGCCGTCATCTCGGCCACGATGCGCACCGTGGAACCCACGACGTCGCCGTACGCACGAGCCAGGAGCGCAGGTGCTTCGAGCTGAGAACTCCGAAGCGCCGCTTTGATCTCCTCGGCGCGCTCGGTGATGCGCCGACGGCGTCCTCCTCGTTTCAGGGCCGCGGCGATCCGCGCGGTAGAGAGGGAGCGGCCCTCCGTGGGCGTCGGGGCTACACCGAGCACGGCCAGCGCATCCGCGGAGGCCAGCTCGGTGCCGAAGGCCTCGAGGGCCGCCGGGTAGAACTCCCGAAGCGCGTTGCGCAGCTGGTTCAGCTGTCGCTGCCGGGACCAGATCAGGCCCTGGTGGGCCCGGGCAAGCACCTTCACCGCCTCGGCGAGATCGCTGTCCCCGGCCACCTCCCGGTGCAGGTGCCGGTCGGTCCGAACGAGATCCGCGAGCACCTTCGCATCCCCCGGATCCGACTTCGCGCCCGAAGTGCGGTGGCGATCCCGGTACCGGTCGACCGAGAGCGGGTTGATGGCGTGCACCGCGTACCTGGCGGTAACGAGGGCACCAACCAAGAGCCCTCGGTCCAGCTCGATGCCGATTACGACCTCAGAGGGATCCTCGGCGTGGGCAGCGAGCATCTCGTGGAGCCGGGCCACCCCTTCCACGCCCTCTGGCACCCGCCCCTTATCGAGCACACGGCCGTCGACGTCCATCACGCACACGTCGTGGTGAGTCTCCGACCAGTCGATCCCGACGAAGATCACTCCTCCTCCTTCCGTCTCGACGATCTCGAGCCTGGAGGAGTACGCGGCGCCCTAATGGATCAGTGCTCGGATGGCACGACATCCCACCAGCCGTCGGCTCCTCGCCTCC
>JBHELK010000044.1:0-27192 GCA_046263085.1 Actinomycetota bacterium | reverse complement strand
ATCGGCTTCATCGTCGCTGCTCCTTGGTCGTCCGAGGTCGCCCGGCATGGACCCGCGACGAAGCCCCCCTCGCCGATCGGGTTGTCCGGAACGATAGGGTTCGGCACGGGGCCTGCCTATCACCCGAAATGACTATTTCCGAGTGGTCCGGGCTCCGGGACCGGCCGAGGCCCAAGGTCGGGAGGTGCCCGATTCCTGCAGGAACGGGCTGTTTCGCAGTATTGACGCCCCCTGGTCCCGATGGGATAGTTCCCGGACCCGGGCGAGGGCCAGCCTTGCTCACGGCGTCGAGGAGGAGACATAGCGGATCTGGAGGTCGGCGCGGTCATCGAAGGGACCGTGCAGCGCATCACCCCCTACGGGGCGTTCATCCAGCTGGAAGACGGTCGAGTGGGTCTCGTGCACATCTCCGAGATCGACCGCAACTACGTGAAAGACGTCAGGGAGCACCTCCGCGAGAGCGACGCCATCAAGGCGAAGGTCGTCGCCATCAAGGAGGACGGCAAGATCGACCTGTCGATCAAGCAGCTCCAGGACCCCCCGCCGCGTCGCATGGACCGGCGCGACCGCGACCCGGAGTTCGAGCAGAAGCTCAAGCGCTTCATGCGCCAGAGCGAGGAACGCCTGGTCGACTTCAAGCGGTCCGTCGAGCATAAGCGCAGATAGCTTTCTGTCCTCCCGCCCACCCAGGCCGAACGTCCATCTCGCGAGTGCCTGAGCTTCGTTCGTCCGACGTGGTCGCCGTTCGCGAGCAGCTCGGCCGGGAACCCACGACTCGGTTCAGCGTCGTCGCGCGATGCTTTCCCGGGCACCCGCTCGTGATCCGCAACCACCCGCTCGATGCCGAGGGCGATCCGTTCCCCACGCTGTACTGGCTGACGTGCCCGGAGGCGGTCAAGCGGGTGGCGAGGCTCGAGTCAGAAGGGTGGATCGACCGCCTCGAGGAGCGGTTCGACGCGGAGCTCGAGCGAGTCCACCGCGCCTACGCCGAGGATCGGGCCCGCGAGCTGTCCGAGGCGGCGGCGTGGGGGGGTGTCGGCGGCACGCGCACCGGCGTGAAGTGCCTGCACGCGCACTACGCGTATCACCTGGCCGGAGGCGACGACCCGGTCGGGGCGTGGGTGGCGGAACGCGTCGAGCCGGTGCACCAGGAGGGCGACCGGGTCGCGGCGATCGACCTCGGGACGAACTCGATCCGCCTCATCGTGGCCGAGTCGGCGGAGCGATCTGTGGCGGAGCGACGTGGGGCGGGGCTTGTCCCCGCCCTCGGCGAGCTCGCCCGCGACATGGTCATCACCCGCATCGGCAAGGGCGTGGGAGAGACCGGAAGGATCGATCCCGACGCGCTGGCTCGCACCGTCGGTGTGCTGAAGACGTACTGCCGCCGGGCCAGGGCCCTGCACGCGAGCAGTATCCGGGTCGGCGCAACCTCGGCGGTCCGCGACGCGTCCAACAGAGAGGCCCTCGAGGAGGCCGTTCTTCTCCATGCGGGGTCGAAGCTCGAGATCATCTCGGGCGAACGCGAAGCCGGGCTGTCGTTCCTCGGCGCGACGACGGGCCTCGACGCGCCGCGCCCGCTCGCCGTGCTCGACATCGGCGGGGGTTCGACGGAGTTCGTCGTGGGAGGCGACGAGCCGCAGGCCGCCATCTCGACGCAGATGGGCAGCGTCCGGCTCACGGAGCGTTTCGTCTCGAGTGATCCCCCCACGGGAGCCGAGCGGGAAGCCCTCGTCACGGCCGTCGGGAAGATGCTCGATGAGGTCGAGACGACCGTGCCCGTTCGCGAGGCGCGCACCCTGGTCGCGGTGGCCGGCACGGCCACCACCCTGCAGGCCATCGATCTGGGCCTGCCGTTCTACGACCCGGAGGCGATCCACCGATCGAAGCTCTCGCTGCACGCGGCGGAGAGTGTGTTGGAGCGCCTGGCGGCGATGACCTCGGCGGAGCGAGCCGAGCTGCCGGTGATGGCGCCAGGCCGTGAGGACGTCATCGTGGCCGGGGCCACGATCCTCGTGGAAGTGATGCGGCGCTTCGGGTTCGACGAGGCCGTCGTCTCCGAGACCGACATCCTCGACGGGTTGGCGCTCGAGCTGCTCGGGCTCAGCAGACCCGGGGCCCGTCCGTCTGGACCGTGACCCACGTCGCGTTCTTCGCGCCGCCCTGGGATGCGTCGGACGGCCACGTGAGCGCGATCTCCTCGAGAGGTGGCTGCCCGGGCCATGGCGGGCACGGGCCGTCCCCGAATGGTTCGCGGAGGGGGTCGCTCGTCCTCTTTCGGTGTGCCCGTCCTCCGAACGGCGAGGAAGCCGGTAACCTGTCTCGCCGTGCCAAGCAGGAGCAGACAGCGACAGCTTGCCAAGCTCGCCCAGCGGCGCCAGCAGGAGCGGCGGCGCCAGCGGCGGCAGCGCATCCTGGCCATCGTGGTTGCCCTCGTTGTGGCCCTCGGCGGAGGGGCCTTCGCGGCCGTGGCCCTGCTCGGGGGGAACGACAAGCCGGCCGCGTCGGCCTCGAACACGCCCGCCGCGACGCCCACCCCGAGCGTCTCGCCGAGCGCCCCGCCCGGCCCCGTCGCGTGCGGCGGCAAGAAGCCGGCTGCGGCCGACTCGGTGGCGGCCTTCAACGGGAAGTACTCGAAAGCTCCGGCGATGACGATCGACCCGTCGAAGACGTACGTGGCGACGATGCAGACGTCCTGCGGGGCCATCGAGATCGAGCTCGACGCGAAGGGAGCGCCGAACACGGTGAACAGCCTGGTGTTCCTGATCAAGCAGCATTACTTCGACGGTGGGGTGTTCCACCGCATCGTGCCGAACTTCGTGATCCAGGGCGGCGATCCCAGCGGCTCGGGGACCGGCGGGCCGGGGTACAGCACCGTGGACACGCCGCCCGCCAACGCGCAGTACCCGGTGGGGACGATCGCGATGGCGAAGACCGGCTCCGAGGCCCCGGGGACATCGGGGAGCCAGTTCTTCGTCGTGACGGCGGACACGGCGCAGCAGGCCCTCGCGCCGGGCGGCGTCGGCCAGTACGCGATCGTCGGGCACGTGACCGCAGGGATGGACGTGGTGACGAAGATCGCCCAGGTGCCGGTGGCCGGACCGAACGGCGACACTCCCCAAGAGAAGGTCTACATCGAGAAGGTCACCGTCACCGAGAAGTAGCCGCGGGCCTACGACGTATCCTGAACGATGGCCCGGGTGGCGAAAGCTGGGAGCCGCGCGACACTTAAAATGTCGTGTCCCGAGAGGGGCGTGTGGGTTCGAATCCCACCCCGGGCACGCACGCACGCAGGAAGTGTGATCGACGAGGGGATCGACAACTACCCCGGCAAGCTGATCGAGGACGGCAAAACCGTTTACTACGATCCGAACAATGACATCGCGGTCATCACCGGCGACGGCGGCGCGATCGTTAGCGCCCACCGCGGACCACCCTGGGCGAACCAACGATGAGTGACAGGCGGCCCGAGTGGCAAGGCTCGGACATCGTCGTTCCGCTCGGGCGCGACGCCATCAGCGACTTCATCGAGGTAGTCGTTGACGTCGATGAGACCGGGGACGTGTTGGGGCTAGAAGTCCTCGGGCTCCTGTTCCGACACCCGCGCCTGACGATCCCGGGGGGCGAGGCTGGGCAACCTTCCGTGTCCGTTGACACCGACGCAGATGCGATCTACGTACGGTTTGCTCACGGGCGGTCAGTGAATCAATTCGTCCGGCAGGCTGTCATCGCGCTCGATAGGCACGGTCGGCTGCAGAGCATCCGGGTCCGTATGGAGCAATGAGATGAAGCCGCGGCGTGGTCTATTCGGCTTGCTTGCAGTCGCCTTGGTCTTCGCGGGTTCCTGTGCTGGGCAAGCGCAGCCGTCAGGGAGCAAGCCTCCGGCCCCAAGCGCTTCATCCCCGGCGACGGCGACCTGTGACCCCGATACCCCAATCGTCTCTGGACAGGAACCGACCTCAGGGCCGTGCTCCGGACCACCCGATCCAGGTTACTCGGGCTTCGTGAAGGGTCGCGTCGTCGATGAGCACGGCCGTCCGATCGCCCTCGCCTCGATCGACGCCCTGTACATCTCGGGTGCGCCCGTATACGAGATGGGATACGAGACGCGACCCGACGGGACGTACATACGGGCGATGGGTCCAGGTAGGTACGTCATCATCGTCCGAGCCGGATTGAAGTACGCCGAAGCGAAGAGGAAGGTGACGATCCACCGACGGAAGACCGTGATCCTAGATCTCGTGATGCACCCAGCGGAGAGCTGAATCCGTCAGGTTCCGAGCGGGGTGGATGAGTAGGCGCAGCTGGTTCCGAAGCAGGCCCGCACGTACAGCTTGCTCCATCCCGGCGGAGGGTTCGAGGTGTCGATCGAGGCGGTGAACGAGCCGTTCGACGCGAGGGTGGCCGGCGTGGAGTACGTCACCTGCGACGGATCCGTTCCCGGGGGAGCCACGCCGACCGTCACCGTGCGCTCCGGCACGATGTAGGCGTCCTCGTCCGTCCACTCGGCCTCATCGACCATGGTGGCCGGGCCGCCCACCACCGAAAGGCCCGCGTTGAGCTCGGCGGCGATCGAGGAATCGGAGCGGGGCCCGAGCACTGCCCCCGGCACGATCTCCGGCGCGTAGGGCGCGCCGATCGGGATCCGGACGCTCACCGTCTTGGTCGCGACGTCGAACGATCCGTCCAGCCACGCGATGTGGTGGCAGAGCGAGACCCCGCTGCCCGAGCAGTTCCCGCGCAGCTCGAAGGACCGTCCCTGCTTCGTGACCTCGCCGTTGGGATCGTCGGTGGGTGTGAGGGTCGCGGCCGCGGTCAGCACGCTCGTTAGCATGGCGAACACCGAATAGCGCTGCGTTCCCACACCGAAGTCCCACAGGTACCGGACGATCTCCGGTGCGCCGCCCTCGTTCGGCAGCGGCAGATTCGTGACCTTCCACCGGATCGTGAGGTACGGGTCGGCCGCGTCGGCCTGCTGGACGCTGAACTGCGTCAGGTCCGCGCCCGCCTCGCTCGACGCCTCCGCCTGCAACGGCCCGTCGCCGGTCGGGTCGTCGGCCAGCACCACGGGAGACGTCTCGCCGGCGAACGTGGCCGTGCCATCCACGGTGGTCGCCCCACCGCTCGAGCTCACCGTCAGGGCACTCACGGCATTGCGCTCCGCCGGATCGTGCGGCAGTGGCCCGGTCCACCGCAGGATGTCGAGCCCCCGCGTGTAGTCCACCGCGTACACGATGCGGTCGGTGATCCAGTACGTCGCCGACGTGGAGCCGCCGAACGGCAGGAAGAACCCCACCTCCGTGATCTTCCCGGCCCCGTTGGCGAAGAAGAACCGGGACCCGTGCTCGTAGTACCCCTCGGCGAAGAGCCCACCGTCGTGGAAGGACGGGCTCGGCTCGAGCCAGTGCGCGGAGCACCCCATGGCGTTCCCCGGAGGGCTGCCGTCGAACAGGACCCCGTTGCGGGGCTTCCACACGTCTGCCATCCGGTACTGGCCGGTCTCGCGCCACCCGCTCATGTCCCACACCGTCGTGGCGCCGCTCGCCGAGGTGCACGGGCCCGACACGAACGTCTCGGAGCTTCCCAACATGAACCGGTCGGATCCGTCGTTCGGCCACGCCGTCGAGTGATTCGGATGCTCCTGCGCGCTCACGATCCGCGACAGCAGCCTCGGGTGCAGCGGATCGCTCGCGTCGAGGATGGCGCCCTGGCTGCTCGCCACGCTCACGACCCCCGGCGCCACCTCGCGCACGTCGTGTCCGACCGACGCGCCCGACGCCGCCCCCCAGTTCCCCACGAGCACCGGGTTCGCGGGATCGCGGAGGTCCACGATCTTCCCGTTCGATCCGTAGACGTACGTGCAGTCCAGGATGCATGTGGACGTGTGATCGGCCAGACCGAATACCTGGGCGATCTCAACGGGCTTCGTCTTGTCGGTCACGTCCCAGACGTGGAGGATCACCTGCGGCAGCGTCTCCGAGAAGATCAGGATCCTCCCGTTCGTCGCGACGTCCTCGCTCTCGAACTGGAACCCGATCGGGGTGAGGCTCATGAGTTGGGGATCGACGGGATCGGAGATGTCGTAGATCGAGATGCTCCGCCAGCTCGTGACGTAGAGGTACTTCCCGACGAGGCGGGCTCCGGTGGCCGTTCCGACCTCGAACGGCACGTACTTCACGTACTGCACGTTGGACGAGGAGAGCCCCTGCGCGACGGCGTCGTCGGCCCGGCCCGGAGCGGGCAGGAGGGCGATCGCCAGGGCGGCCACGACCACGGCGACGAACAGGGGGCGCGCGGGCTTCACCGGGTGAGGATTCGCCGCGGGCAGGCTCGTTCCTCCGTGCGAGCGAGCTCCGTGCCTGAATTTCGTCATCTGCACAAGGACCCCGGCTCTCAGAACCGTCCGATTTGTGCGGATGCACGAAGGTTGTGTGTGCTCATCGGGCGAAGACGGCGGAGGATCCGTTGTCGTCAGGTCGTCAGGAGGCCATCGTGAGGGCCACTCGTCTCGTCGTCGCAGCAGGGATCGCCGTCGGTCTGACCGCGTCGTCGGCCGCCGCCGCCGGCACATTCATCCGCCCGACGTTCAAGACCTCGGACGTGTACTTCCACTGCAACGGTCAAACGAAGGTCTATCAGGCGAACTGGGCCTCGACGCTCGGAGACGAGTCGGTGGCCGTTCCCTGGGACGGCGCGCGGCCGGCGCAGTCCGTCGAGTCCGGCGCTGGCTGCGGGGGAGCGGACTGGGGCGGCACCACGAACCCGCTCTACGACGTGGAGTACAAGGGCATCTTCACCGGCAACCTTCGGGATCTCACGATCCGGCTCTATCAGTTCCTGACGAACAACGTGCGCCAGACCTCCACGGAGACGTTGCGCCTCTACGCCGAAGTGGACGGCAAGGCGATCTTCCCGCCCGGCGCACAGCCCAACAACGGCCGGACCGTGACGCTCACGCCCGTCAGGACGAACTCGGGCGCGACGGACCTGTTCGAGTTCTCCATCACGAACATCGGCTTCGCCGATCCGGTGTACGACGCGAACGGCCAGCTCATCGACGTGAAGACCGGTGGTGCCGCGCTCGAGGATGGCGATGGTGTCGAGGAGCACACGCTCATGCTGTACATCGGCCTCCACGGCACGGCGGTCGGCCAGGACCCCGCCGGCCACAAGGGCGCGCTCTGGGCATGGGACACGAGCGAGGTCCCGTCGGGGATCACGTTCAATCCGTCGGACCTCGCCGACGCCACCGTGAAGGCCGATCTGCCGGACTTCAGCGACCAGGCCTGAGCTCAGGCCATCGTCCGGCGCACGCTGCGGATCTCTCCCTCCGCCATCCGCAGCAACAGCCGCGGTGAGAGCCGCATCAGCGCCCATCCCGGCTTGATCCACCACGGCACCACGATCACCGGGACATTGCGCTCGAGGCCCTTCATCGCCGCGCGGGCCACGCGTTCGGGGGAACAGGGCGGCGCCCGCCTGGTGAGGAAGCGGCGAGCGTTCGGCAGCGACGCCGGCCGCGGAAGGTCCTCCGGCCCGGTCGAGTCGAGCAGCGGCGTGTTCACCGGGCCGGGACACAGCACGCTCACGCGGACGCCCTTCCCGGCCGCCTCGCTGCGCAGCGAGAGCGACAGCCCCACCACCGCGAACTTCGTCGTCGCGTAGGGCGTCAGCATCCCCGTCGGGACCAGTCCGGCCATCGATGCCGTGTTCAGGATGTGGCCCCGCCCCTGCCGGAGCATCACCGGGTAGGCGGCCATCACCCCGTTGATCACGCCGCGGAGGTTCACGTCGACGATGCGATCCCAGTGCTCGAGGGTCAGGTCCTCGAGGTTGCCGCCGACCCCGATCCCCGCGTTGTTGCAGAGGATGTCGAGCCGCCCCCGTTGCTCGGCAGTCGCCTCCACGAGCGACCGGACCGCCGCCGCGTCGCGCACGTCGAGCTGTGATGCGGTGACCCGGTCGGGATCGATCTCCTTCGCCACGATCTCCGCCCGGTCACCGTCGAGGTCGGCGAGGACGACCGACGCGCCCCGTCGCACGAGCGCATCCACCAGCGCACGCCCGATCCCGGACGCGCCGCCGGTGACGATCGCGACCGAGCGATCCGTCAGATCGTGACCTGCGTGGTGGTGGAGGAGCAGTCCCCCGCGTAGCAAGCCGTGGTGACAAGGTCGTACACGCCACTTGGCACCGCGGAGACGTCGAGCGAGCCGGTGTAGCCCGTGGTATCCGCCAGCAGCGCGGCCGCCCCGGAGGCGACCTCGGTGGTGCCCTGGCGGAGCGACAGCGTGACCGTCGCACCCGGAACGGTATAGGGCGCCGCCCCGTTCGCGGTCTGGTTCGCGCTCACCCCGGTGCACCCGCCGACGCCTTCGTTCGCGCCGGTCGAGGTGATGACGGAGCCCGGGTGCGCGCCGATCGCGCTCAACGGCACCCGCATGATGGCCTTGCCGCCGAACCCGTCCACCGTGCCGCCGATGGGCTTGTTGTCCAGCAGGAACTTCGGGCCGTTCTGCTCTCGGCTGCTCACGCAGAAGTTGTGGGCACGTCGTCGACCTTGATGCCCCAGCCGTAGCGGGAGCCCGGGAGCCCGTCGAAGCCCGGTGTCCCGTTCGGCGGCGTGGAGAGCGTGAACAGCAGCTCACCGGAGTCGGGGCCGACCGGCTTGATCGAGCCCCCGATCAGCGTGGTCGCGGACGTTCCCGAGAACGACGTCGCGGAGGGCGCCGCCTTGAACGTCGAGGAACCGCTCACCGAGAGGGTGCCGCCGGCGGCCGAGGCCGCGTCCACCGTGACGCTCGTGGCTGGTGCCAGCCGGTTGGCGTGCAGGAGCGGCCCGCCGGCCTGGCCCACGTACCAGGCGTGCTTGCAGGTGCCGTAGGCGCTGGTGACGGGCTCCGGGCATCCGCCGGAGGTGTCCTCGGAGTACACCAGATTGAACCGGCCGTCGGGCCCGATGGCAACCTGAAAGAAGTCCCACACGTCGCGGTTCAGCGGGCCGGTGTCGATCGTGACGTTCGGCAGCGTGGTCTCGGTGAACGAGGGCGTCCCCGATAGGAAATCGGTCGAGATCGCCGTGTGGAGCTGCCACGTGGCGGTCGCCGGCATCGCGTTCTGGCTCTTCTTCGTGTCGGACTGGTACCAGGCCACCACGATGTGGCCGGGGTCGCCGGCGTCGATCCAGGGGAACGTGGCGCACCCCGGGTTGGCGTTCACGCGCATCGGCAGGCCCCAGGACTGGCCGTGGTCCGTCGACGCGCTCACGTAGAGGTCGCAGCCGGTGTTGTTCGAGGTCGAGTACACGACGTAGCCGTTGCCGGCCTCGTCCGTGGCGACGACCGCACCGAACGGGCCCGACAGCGAGCCGCGAGCGGGCGCGGCCACCGTGTTCGTGTTCCACGTCGTGGATCCGGCTGGGAGCACGTTGGCCTGCAGGTTCGCGGCGCTCACCATCCACACCGCGCCGTCCTGGCGGTTCGCGGTGAGGCTGTACGGGAAGCCGCTGAAGTTGCCGATCTCCACGGGGTTCCAGGTGAGGCCCTCGTCGTAGGACACGTGCACCTTCTGGCCGGTGACTCCGTTGGTGTACATGTAGAGCGTGCCCTGGCCCCATCCGAGCCACGGGCGGTCGTTGATGGGGTTTTCCTCCGACGCGTCCACGGTGCGCTCCCACGTTGCTCCGTGGTCCCGCCACCGCGACACGCGGATGTCGGCGACCGCGGTGTCGGCGAAGATGACGCGGTCGGCGTCGTCGACGGCGAAGTCGCCCTCGGCGCCGATGGAGTTCTGCCGCGACCCGCCTGGGCTGTCCATCGTCTGGAAGGTCTTGCCGCCGTCGCTCGAGTAGAAGGTCTCGGCGGGCAGGAGGCAGCACACCGTCGTGGCGTAGATCGTGCCGGCGGAGTCGACCTTGATCCCCGGCTCACCGGCGGCCGCGAGCGCGGCGTCGTGCGCCGACGTCGAGGGCAGCTTCACCGGCGCGCCGAAGGTGATCCCGGGCGCCGTCGAGGCGGGGGTCGGCGTGGTGGGCAGGGCAAGCGTGGAGGCGGCGACGATCATCGCGGCCACCACGGCGGAGGTTCGCAGGGACGGGATCCGGGCTCGCGCTCGCATCGGCGGGGTCTCCTCTCAAGCACTCGTGTTCGGACCGAAGGCGGGTTGCCGCCCTAGGGATTCCGGCCCTTCCGGGCGAACCCCTTTGTGCGGGTGCATAGACCCGAAACGGCCCAGGCCGGGCTCCCCGGACAGGGAAGAGGCCCCGCACCCTTGGGTGGGGGCCTCTTCTCGGCTCGTCGGAGCGGTCGAGTGGCGGCTTACCGCTCGACCAGGATGTCGTCGACCGCCACCCCGTCGTAGGGCGGGAACGACACGAGCGCGTCGCTCGTCATGCGGTACCGCAGGTAGAGCGCGCCGGCCGGCGCGTCGAACTCCGCGGTGAACTGGGTGAAGTCGGGGTAGCCGGCGTTCTGCCCGGCCACCGACGACCCCGTGTGCCACACGTACCCGTCGCTCGACCAGTCCATCGACAGGTAGTCGCAGCACTCCTCGGTGTTCGTCCGCTGCCACCACGTGACCTTGACGTGGCTCGCGTCGGTCAGGTCGAACTTGGGCGAGAGCAGCGTCGCCGTGGTTGCATCCTGGTAGGGGAGGATCCCGAAGCTCTGAGCCGAAGCGTGGCCCGGCGGCCGGAGCTGCCACTGCTCCGCGTCGTTGTTCGTCTTGGTGGTCCAGCCGTCGGTTCCGGTTTCGAACCCGAAGGGTCCGGCCACCTTCTGCCCCAGGAATGGCGCCGGTGGGGGCGGCGGCGGAAGCGGCGCGCAGTGTTGCGCCGGGCCGAGCCGGTACGTGTACACGCCGCGGCCGAACACCGCGGCCACCAGCTGGTTCGGGTCGCACGCGTTGACCTCGACGGTCGCGACCTGCCCGATCGGCAGGCCCGTGCCGAGCACCTCGAAGTGCCGGCAGGACCGGGAGGCGGCGTTCTTGCAGATGAACGTGCGGTCGCCGATGAACACGCCGACGTCGCTCGCCACGACGACCTGGCTCCCGCGGAGACGAACCCAGTTCATCGGGTAGTTCGGCAGGTCCGCGGAGATGTCGGTGAAGTGCTCGCCGGCGTCACGCGACACGAAGAGGTGCCCGAACCCGACGCTCGTGTTCGCGTCGATCTGGCCGGGTGGGGTCCACAGGCGTCGGTACCCGCCGACCGTCACGTACACGATGTTCGGATCGGCCGGGTCCATCTCGATCGACGTGATGTAACGGTTCGGGAGCCCGGCGGCCGTCGCGATGTGCCATCCGGCCGGCTGGTAGCGCTGTGCTGGCTCGGCGCCGCCCACGTTCGTGGCGATGCCGCTGTGGAACGGCGCGCCGCCGAACACCGCGGTGTCGAGCGGGTCGCAGCTGCCGCAGTAGCCGACGTAGGCGTTCGACCCGACCATGTCGATGGCCGAGTCCACGTTCACGGGATCGCCCTCACTCGGCTGCACGTCCTCGCCCGGGTGGTTCATGGTCCCCAGGTGATAGACGACGGCCCAGTCCTCGGCGCCCGTGCCGGGGCCGGAGCCGGTCTCGTCCACCTGGTTCCCCGCGATCATCACGTGGTCCGCGTCCTCGGGATCCACGGCGAACGGGTTCGAGAACTGCGCGGTCGAGCCGCTCATGCCGGGCGGATCCATGCTCGACCAGGTCTTTCCCCCGTCCTTCGTCCCGCTCATGGCGCCGTACGTGTACTCCCCGTACGCCTGGTTCGAGTTGCGGGGGTCGACGCCGACGAAGAACCCGTCGCCGCCCAGCGTCTCGATCTGCCGCTGGACCGACGTGACGTTGCCGTTCGTGTCGGCGACGTCCTGGATCTTCGCCGTGCCGTTGTCCTGGAGTCCCATCCAGGCGGTGCCGTCATCCGCGATGACCGCGTCGTACGGGTAGAGCGTGTGGAAGCCACGGTTGGCGCCCACGCCCCAGTTCGCGCTGCTGAAGTCGGCGCCGGCGGCCACGGTCTGTGTGTACACGCCGCCGTCGTTGCCCACGACCAGCGTGACGCTTCCATCGGAGTGCGGGATGTAGATGGCGGCGTGCTGGTCGGGGTGCGTCGTGTTGGTCACGGTGAGGGCGTCGCCCCGGTTCGTGGGGCACGCGTACGGCACTCCCTCCACCGGAGGTGGCAGGAACAGACAGGTGCTGCCCCCGTAGTACCGCCCGACGACGTGGAAGCTGGAGTGGGCGTCCTGCGGCGCTCCCGGATCGTCGTTCTCCCAGACCTCCTCCAGGCCGAACAGCACCCGTGAGGGGACGCCGCCCGCCGACATCGTGGGATCGGGAGCGACCCATTCGTTGTACCAGGCCTGGACGCCCGGCCCGTAGTTGGCCTGCGCCTGGGCCACCACTGCGAGCGCGGAGCCCGTGGTCGGGCTCTGCGCCTCGCTCACGTCGTAGAGCTCGGACCAGGTCTGGCCGAAGTCGGACGAGACGTACAGGCCCTCCCAGACCGACGGGATGGTCCCCGATGTCTGGTCGGCGTCGATGCCGTAGCCGCCGCCGCGCGAGAGCGTGGCGTCCTGCACCGTGGCGTACACGTAGTTGTGGTCCTGATCGGGACCGACGGCCGGGCCGAACTCCACGCGCCCGATCCGCTCCTGCGGCGCGAACCCGGAGGGCTCGAGCTTCTTGAACGTTCCCGGCTTGCCGCCGTGGGGCGAGAAGTACAGACCGTTCGCCGGGGCCTGCGGCTTGCCGTTCGCATAGGGGGCGTCGCCGTCGCGCCACCCGACCGCCGCGAGCACCGCGCCGCCGTGGCGGGCCGGCGTGCCGGCCGGGGCCTTCACGACCACGTCGGTGACCTCGTTGGCGAGCATGCAGTCGCCGCGGGACGTGCCCGCACAGTCGCCGGTGGGGAGCTGCACGTTCACGAAGGTGCGCCCGGCGTCCGCGGAGCGGAACAGCCCCTTGCCGGTCGCGACGTACACGCGCTTCGGGAATCTCTGGTCCACGGCCACGTTGAACCCGAACGCGCCGGAGGGAACGCCCTTGGCGTGGTGCCACGTCTTGCCGTCGTTGGACCAGAACGCGCCGGCGCCGGGGCGGCTGTATCGCCCGAAGGAGCCGTCACCGGTGATGGCCACGATGGTGCCGCCCCCGGCCGGCGTGTACCCGACCGACCCCACGATCTGCGTCGGCAGCCGGTTGCCGATGGGCCGCCACGACTTGCCCTCGTCCTTCGACATCCACACGCCGCCGTAGGCGACGGAGGCGAACAGCGCGCCCCCGAAGTGCGCGTCGGTGGGCGGGACGTACGCGAAGTCGGTGATGCGGCCGGCGAGCTCGACGAGTCCGAGGCCGTTGACCCCCGGATAGTCGGGGTCGGCCGACTGCAGCGGGCCCTTCCCATACGGCGTCCAGCGATTGCTGTTGGCGGCGCTCTGGCCCCGCTTCAGCAGGCGGTTCCGCTGCCGGATCGCGGTGAAGTAGGAGCTGGATGGGAACTTGGTCCTGGGGGCCGCGTACTTGGCGAACTGCTGGGCGCCGTTGTCGGCGAGCTCGCTCGCGTCCTCCGGGTGCTTGGCGTTGATGCACCACCCCGCCCGGTGGACGTGACCGGCGAGGCTCGTCGAGCCCTCCTTCGACATCGAGACGTATCCGGGAGGGCAGGCGCCCGATGTCCGGGCCTCGCCGGCGACGGCGGCGTCGAAACCGGCGCTCGGAACGGCGGCGAACCCGGCGATGGACGCCACCGCCACCAGGGCGGCGATGAGTGGAAGACGTACGGGGCGCATCGGGTGCATGTGGTGCCCTCCTCGAGGGATCGGTCTGGGGTGGCACCGAGAATGACGCGTCGGTGCAGATGGGGTATTCCACCCAACCCTATCCCCAAACGCCCACTACGGACCCGCCGCCCGGAGCAGCGAGTCGGCCGTCTGCTCCCACGACCACCGCGTCGCCGCCAGCCGGTGCACGGCCGCCCGCGCCTCGTCGCGCTCGGGCAGCCGGATGAGGCGATCGATCCCCTCCGCGATCCGCTCCACCGCCCCCGGCCCCGGCAGGAAGGAGAAGGCCTCCGGGACCCCCAACGAGCGCTCGAGCTCGGCGGCGATCTCGGCCAGCCCCGAGTGCCGCGCGACGAGGGGGAGGGCTCCCGCCGCGGCCCCCTCCACGGCCACCATGCCGAAGGCCTCGTCGAGGATCGACGGGACGACCAGGACCTCAGCGGCCGCGAGGGCCCCCGGGGCGTACCGGTGGTCGAGCCGGCCGGTGAAGCGGACCCGGTCCCCGAGACCGCGGGCTGCCGCGATCCCCGCGTCGTCGAGCTCGATCGAGAACCCCGTCCGTTCCGCGATCCACCGCGCGGCCTCCGCGTCCCCGTCGCCGAGGGCGAGCACCAGCGCCTGCAGCCACTCCCGCGAGCCGCCGAAGCCCATGACCAGGGCGTCGATGTCCGGTGAGCTCCGCGCCAGGGCCTGCAGGAAGAGGTGGACGCCCTTCTGGGGGATGAGCTTGCCGAAGTACGCCACGAGCGGCCGGGTGGATCCGGCCAGGGAGCGCAGGGCCGCCGCCGTGCCGGGATCGGGCGCTTCCTGGTCGTAGGACACCACGAGTGCGTCGATCGCGTCGGCGTCCCTGTGCGCGATCGCATCCCGGAGCCGCGCCGTCGTCTCCTCTCGCCTTCCCCGCGCGGTGTCGGGGTCGTCGTCGAGGGCGTCGGGGGCCGATCGCAGGGCAGCCGGTCGTGGCATCGGGCGGAAGCGCTCGTCGACGCCCGGCGGGACCACCCGTCCGAGCCGCTCGGAGGCTTCCGGAACCAGCTCGAAAGCCCGGCGCAGCACGTCGCGGCTCGCCCCCACCACCGCGGTGGCGTCGACCAGCCCCTCTCGCGCGAGCTCCCGGCAGCGGGGGTCGATGCGCACCGCGTACTCGAGGTCGCTCCCGTGCACCTTCGCCACGTACCGGCCGGGCCCGAGGGCCCGGCGCGCGATGACCGAGCCCGGGACCGCGTGCCCGGTGATCACGGCGTCGGCGCCGTGCCACGCGATCGCTGCGCGAAGGGCGGCGACGTTCGCCTCCACGTACGCCTCGAGCTCCCGGTCCGAGAGATCGACGAAGCGCTTCACCTCGAACCCCTCGTACTCGTCGACGACGAACACGGGAAGCACGTGGCCGATGTCCGGCCGGAGCAGGACGGCCTTCCCCGGCCCGGATGGCGCACCCGTGGGGGTCAGGGCCGACACCCCGCTCGCGGAAACCGTGCCCCAGGCGTCGAAGAAGTCGTAGCGCTCGACGTGGCGCTCCTGACAGAGCAGCACGACGTCGTGGCCCCGGCGGCGGAACGCCTCCGTCACCCGAGCCGTGTAGACGTTCGAGCCGCTCCCCTCGAGCAGCCACCCATGCCACTGCACGATCCGCACGCCGAGCAGTATCGAGTGTTCTCGGGCCGGATCATCGGCGGGCCTGGCTGAAATGGCCCGGTTGCGCCACACTACGCACCGGGGGGAGCCCGGCGGCATGCCCGCGACGGAACCAACCCGAGCACCGAGCCGTCTGAGACCTGTGGGATCGAGGGAGGGGAGTGGATGATGCGTCTTCGGAAGTCGTCCGTGCCGGGTCGCAGGCTGATGACGGCCGTCGTGGGTTCGGCCGCGGTCCTCTCGCTGACGGCGATGGTCGTTCCCGCTCCCGCCGATCCCACCTGCACGTCCGCGCAGCTCCCCGCCGTCTATCCGGAGGACCAGCTCCAGGAGGGGCAGGTCGCCACGGGCTACACCGTGATCCACGGGACAACGCGTGAGTCGTTCCAGGGCAAGATCCTCGGGGTTCTCCACGACCAGCCCCTGCCCGGTGTGGACGTGATCCTGGTCCAGCTCTCGGGCGCCGTCATCGACGAGACCGGCGGCGCCGCGTACGGGATGTCCGGCTCCCCCTTCTTCATCGACGGCAAGTTCGTCGGCGCGCTCATCTACGGCCCGCCCGGCGGCTACGGCGACCAGACCATCGCCGGCCTCATGCCCGCCCAGCGCATCGTGGATCTGTTCGGCTATCCGCAGGGCGCCTCGACGGCGAAGGGCACCTATCCACGATCGGTGCGGCTCTCGCCAACGGCGCGAAGGGACGCGGCCCGGGTCGCCGGCGGGTCGGCGTCCGGCATGCCCGCGTCGCTGGAGCAGCTTCGCGTCCCCCTCGCGGTCTCCGGTCTGAACGACCGCGGCATGAGGAAGCTCTCCAAGGTCCTCACCAAGCTCCACCTGCCGGTCGTGCCGTATCGCGCGTCGTCGGCGTCGGCGGCCCAGCCGGCCACCGCGCCCCAGCCGTTCCAACCCGGCGACGCGGCGTCGGCCGTGGTCAGCTACGGGGACGTGTCGCTCGCCGGGATCGGCACGGTCGCCGCCACGTGCGGCAGCGACGACGTGCTGTTCGGCCACTCGCTCTACTTCGACGGGCCTACGACACTCGGGCTGAACGGCGCGAACATCATCACCGTGGTGAAGGATCCGAGCGGCCTCATCGGCCCCTACAAGGTGGGGGAGGTCACTGACCTCCATGGCGTGCTCGACCAGGACCGTTTCTCGGGGCTCCGGGGGACCGAAGCCGGAACGCCGCCCCGCTATCCCGTGACCGTCGGCGTCACGAACGCCGATCTCGGGACGACCCGAACCGGGGAAACCGACATCGTCAAGCAGGGGGTCGGCGCGTCATCGCCGTTCGCCGGCATCGCGCCCTTCGCCGTCCTCGCCGAGCAGGACGTCGCCTTCGACCGTCTCGGGAGCGGCACCGACACCATGTCCTGGACGCTGACCGGCACCACCTCCGACGGGGAGCCCTGGTCGCTCACGCGGGAGAACATCGTGTGGTCTGCATACGACGCCTCCTTCGACGGCATCATCGAGCTGCTCAACGACCTGTACCAGCTCGCTTCCAACGACTTCACGGATGTGACGTTCTCCGCGCTCGACTGGCAGTCGACGATGACCGACGAGCAGCGGAGCATGAAGATCACGGACGTCTCGTGGGCCACGCCCGGGAGTGACGGGTTCAGCTCGAAGCACCGCATCATGGTGCAGCCCGGACAGCGGATCCGGCTGCACGTCGAGCTGACGCCGTTCGGCGAGACGACGCCGAAGGTCGTGCGGGTCACGGTGGTCGTGCCGAGCTCCGCGCAGTCCGGAGGGAACCTCCTCGTGCGCGGGGGACAGGCCGGCGGCGGCGGGTTCGGCATCGCTTTCGGGAAACGTACGGCAGCTCGCAGCGGTCAGCCGAAGACGTTCGAGGACCTCGTGGACCAGCTGGCTCGAGACGAGCACAACTCCGATCTCGTCGTGCAGTTCGATGTCCCCGGCGGCCGCGGCGGTGCCGACGAGGTGCGCCGGGCGCAGGACGCCGTGGTGCTCGGCCAGCGTTCCTTCGTGGTCGAGGTGGGCGGTAACCAGCCACCGAGCGTCTGCTCCGCCGCGAAGCACCGCTGCTGAAATTCTGTGCGGGTGCACAAAGCAAGCGAAAAGGGATAGGCGAGCCTCCCGGCGAACTCTCCTCTGTCACGAGCAACAGGAGGTTCGATCGTGGAGCAGTCCGACATCCGCAAAGGCATGGCTTGTCTGTTCACCCTGGTCCTCATGGGGCTGGCGCCGGGGATCGGGAGCGCCGACGCCGGCGGTCCGGTGGTCTCCGGGGCCCAGCTCGATCGCACGGCCGTGTCGACCGGCGCGCCGGTCCAGGTCTCGGGCACGATGTCGGTGACCCCGCAGTCGAGCGCCGTGTTGTGGAATGACACCACGCTCACCGGGGATGTCCCCTCCCTGCGGGCGCCGATCGATCCCATGCAGGACCTCGTCCAGGGCGGCGTGGGCCACGCCCGTCCCGGTGACCCGCTCGTGCTCACCATCAAGGTGGCGCCGGTCGCCGGCGCCGACACGGGTGCGAAGCCGTACATGTGGTACCGGTGGCCGTTCCAGCTCGACAAGATCTGGTACTTCGTGGAGCTCAAGTACCTGCCCACGACGGGGACGAACTTCGCCTGGCAGGGCAGCTGGTACTACTGCAAGCTCGCGCTGGGATCGAACTGCATCCACGGGACGACGCCGGCGTTCCCCGTGACGTTCGATGCGCAGACCCGGACATTCACCGCCGGCATCCCCGTCGCCGACCTGGCCAGGGTCCAGCCGGATGGCGTGCTGCTCCAGGACGAGATCCGCACGTTCGATCCCACGCAGTACATCCCGGAGTCCGGCTACTCGAACACGATCTCCTACCAGATCGACTCCGCGCCGCCCTTCGGCGGCGTGACGGTGCCGCTCGAGTCGGTCTTCCTCGGCGTCGCGCCGGCGGGGACGGCACCCGAAGACGTGACGTACTCGGGTTTCGCGACGACGACCTCGACCGCCGGCTCGTTCGACGTGCCGTTCTCGGGGTCGGTGTCGACCGCGGGCCTCGCCCCCGGGGCCTACGCCGTGTACGCCAAGGCGTGCTTCGGGCCGTGCACGGTGACCACGCTGCCTCTCACGGTGACCTGAAACCGGTCGCTGACGGGTTGGGACTGGACCCTCTCCGGGCTAATAATATACTATCCAAGAGAGGGTCCATCGAAGCTGTGTCTCCGTAGGGCCGGGCTCGTCCCGCCTCCGTAGGGCGGGGCTCGTCCCCGCCCGTCAGAACCGGCTGCGGCCGAACATGTCGCCGAGGCGCGCTGCGAGCGGCAGGTCGCCCTCGATCTCCACGGCGCCCTCCAGCCACGCCCGGCCCGGCTCGACATCCCCGGACAGCATCCGGGCGAACGTGGGAACGCTGAGCTTCAGCGTCACGGCCGGCTTCGATGAACGGCCGGGTCGCACGGTGGCCTTCCCGTCGTGCACATCGATGGCCCACGGGTGCTCCCCGCGGCTCGTCGTGAGGACGTACTGGATCTCGCCGTTGAACGCGCCCGACTGGGCCGGATTGAACTGGCGCTCCATGCCGTGGAAGATCCGCCCGAGCGTGAATCGGTTGCCGACGATCCGCTCGAGCTGCGCGTCGCTCTTGCCCTTCAGGAACTCCGTGAACCGCTGCTGGCCCCGCTGCTGGAGCTGCTCGCGGATCGTGAGCTGCCGTGCGGTTGGTGCGGTCGACGGCGCCGGGTTCGGCTCGCCCTCGGGGCTCACCAGGTAGCTCGGGTCGGCCGGCCGGGCCGGGGAGCGGCGCATCATGGCCTGGTTCGTCGCCTCGGCTACGCGATCCAGGCGCTCCTTGTCCTTCTGGTCGGCCTCCTCGGCGAACCGCGGCATCACTTCCTTGCCGAAGAGCTCCAGTGACTCGCAGATGTGCTCGTGCTGGTTCCGGCCGGCCTGCGACACGAAGATCACGGTGTCGACACCGGCGGCCTCGTAGCGTTCCACGAGATCGGCGATCTGCTTCGGCGTGCCGACGGCGCCGCGGAGCGACCCCAGCCCCGCCTCGAGGAGCTTCACGCCGAGCGGGCCCTCGTCCGCCTGAACGATCTCACGGGCGAATCCGAACTCGCCCCGGTGCTCCTGGAACTCCTGCCACAGGTTCGTGTGGCCCGGACGGTGCTTGCCGAAGACGTAGTAGTGCGCGAGCGAGTACCCGAAGAAGTGCCCCCCGTCGATGCCGCGGTCGATCGCGGTCTGCTCGTCCTGGTGGCACATGAACGGGAGCACCACCGCGACGTGCGGGTTCACGCTGAACCCGGCCGGCACGCACTCCTCCGACGTGAGCGCGGCGTAGTAGCCGTCGACCCACTCCTTGGCCTCCTCCGGCTCCACGAAGGAGAACGACAGCGCGCCGATGCCCATCTTGCCGGCGAGCAGGATCGTGTCGCGCCTGCTGCAGGCCACCCACAGCGGCGGGTGCGGCTTCTGCACGGGCTTCGGCACCACGTTCCGCTGGGGCATCTTCACGTACTTGCCGTCGTAGCCGGCGAACGGCTCCTCCACGAACATCCGGGTGATGGCGTCGAGCGACTCCTCCCACTGCTCGCGCTTCAGCTCGCGATCGACGCCGAAGCTACCGAGCTCCATCTGCGAGCTGGACTCGCCGGTCCCGAACTCGACGCGCCCGCCGGAGACCAGGTCGAGCATGGCGATGCGCTCCGCGACCCGGGCCGGGTGGTTGAACCCCGGGGGCAGCTGCACGATGCCGTGGCCGAGCCGGATGTTCTTCGTGCGTTGCGACGCGGCGGCCAGGAACACCTCGGGCGCGCTCGACTGCGAGTACTCCTCGAGGAAGTGGTGCTCCACCTCCCACACGTAGTCGAGCCCGATGCGATCGGCCAGCTCGACCTGCTCGAGGGCGTCCAGGATGAGTTGCTGCTCCTCGCCCGCCTTCCACGGTCGCGGAAGCTGGTGCTCGTAGAAGATCCCGAACCTCACTGCGTCACTCCTCTTGCTCTTCGGAGGCCGGTCTCCCGGCTCCCCTCACTGTGGGCCGGGCCTTGTCCGATTCCTCGTGCTCGCGCCGCGTGTTGATCTCGGCGCGCGTTGCATGTTCCTCCCCCGACGGCGTCGCGGCGAATCGGCGAGATCTCCGGGGGGCGGCCGACGGATACTGGGAATCAAGCCTGTCGAAAACCGGGACTCAAGCCTGTCGAAAACCGGGCCTCGCCGAAGCGGCGGCCGCGAATTCTGTGCGACTGCACAAAGCAAGCATAGAGGGATAACGGGACAATCCCGCGAATCCTCCTGGCGTCCCGATAGTCAGGAGGATCGTGCGCCGGTTCATCTTTCCACACCTCGTCACGCTAGCGTCGTTCACGCTGCTCTCGCTCATCGCGTCGGCCCCCGGCATCGGACGCGCAGACGGCGGCGCGCATGCCATCTCCGGCGCGCAGCTCGACAAAACCTCGGTGACGGCGGGATCCCCCCTGCAGGTGACGGGGTCGATGACTGCCACCGTCAGCCCGGTGACCGGCGGCATGCCTACCGGTCTGCCCGGGACCTCCGTGTCCCTGTCGGGATCCGCGCTGGCCTACGGCCCCGACGGCGACCTCTACATCGCCGACCCCGACAACAACGTGATCTGGAAGCAGACGCCGGACGGGACGCTCTCTCACGTCGCGGGGACCGGGGTGTTGTGTCTCCCCGACCCCAAACAGTGCCACCAGGACGGCATGAAGGCGCTCGATGTCGCCTTCCAGACGGTCTCCGGGATGGCAGTGGCTCCGGACGGTGACATCTTCGTCTCCGAGCGCGATGCGCACATCGTCACGAGGATCGACGCGCAGACCGGGACGATCTCGACCTACGCCGGCAACGGCTCGCCGAACTTCGACGAGTCGCAAGCCGGCGGTCCGGCGACGGAGGGCGCGATCGGCTGGCCTGGGTCGCTGGCGCTGGACGAGGAGGGCGACCTGTTCATCGCGGGCATCGGGGTCAGCCGGATTTTCGAGGTGACGCCCGACGACAACCTGGTGGGGTACGCCGGCTGCGGGGAGTACGTCCATCCGGCCTGCGACCACACCATGACCGAGGGATCCTCGGCTCAGGACACGGCCATCGGGTTGTGCGCCGGCATCAACGGCAACGGCTGGGGCCTCGCGGTCGGGCCCGACGATCACCTCTACCTCGCGGACTGCGGCGTCGTCGCCCGCGTCGACGAGGCCGGCGGCGCACCCGAGTTCCACATCGTCGTCGGCACGCCGTTCCAATACGCCGAGTCACCCGACGAACCCAACGCCCAGCCGTCGAAGGACGCGCACATCGGCGTGCCCGCCGCGATGGCGTTCGGACCGGACGGATCGCTGTCCTACCTCGAGGGGGCAGGTTCCTATTCCTCGCCGTGGAACCGGGTCTTCCGGATCGACGGGCCGCTCGGGCCCGACAGCGTCGTCCACGAGATCGGTGGGTGCTGCTCCGGTCGCGGCTACTCAGGTGACGGCGGTCCCGCCACCAAGGCCAAGTTCTCCTTCTCCGAGCCGATCGGCAGCAACTGGACGGGCCAGGGCATCGCGGTCGGCTCGGACGGAACCGTCGACGTCGGTGATGTCGGCAACCACCGTATCCGGGCCATCGATCCGTCCGGAACGATAACGACGGTCGCCGGGAACGGGCTGGCGACACTCGTCACCCACGCCGTGCCGATCCTGAACGGCATCTACGGCGCGTCGACGGGGGGCTTGTCGGGCGACGGCGGCCCGGCCTTGAGGGCGCAGGTCTATTACCCGTCGGACGTGGTGGTCGATGGCGAGGGCAACCTCTACTTCCTCGACACCTACAACGACCGCGTGCGGCGCATCGCGACCGACGGGACCATCACCACCGTCGCGGGCGCCGGATGCCTCACGCCCCAGGACTACGCCTCGTGCGGACCGGCGACCGACGGCGATCTCGCCACCAACGTCCACTTCCGCAGCCCCACCGGCATCGGCATCGATCGCACCGGAACGCAGCTCTACATCGTCGACGACTATCCGGGCAGGGTGTACGAGATGAATCTCGGACGCGCCGACTACACCGCCTTTCCGCTGTCGACAAGCCCGGTGACGATCAGGCCCGGTCACATCGCCACCATCATCGGCGTGCCCCGAGGGAGCACGAACCCGGTCGCCGTCAACGCGGCGGCGGGAGGAGCGGTCGGCGTCGCCTTCCAGGATCCCCAGGACGTCGCGGCCGATGCAGCCGGGAACATCTACGTGGCCGACGCCGGCCACAACGTCATCTATCGAGTGGACGGATCGACCGGGGTGGCGCGGGTGATCGTCGGGATCCCGCAGTACTCGAATTGCGACGAGGACGCACAGAGCGGGCTTCCGGGCAACGCCACCCTTCTCTGCGGGCCGGGCAGCCTGACCGTCGCGAACGGCTCTCTGTACGTCGCGGAGACTGGCGAGATGGGGGCCCTGCAGAGCCTGCAGCACGGTTGGGTCGACTCTGGCTATCCAGAGGCGTCGCGCATCCGCAAGGTCGACCTTTCGAGCCCCATCTTCACGTCGACCGTCATCGCCGGCTCGGGGACGCCGGGATTCGGAGGCGATGGAGGCCCTGCGTCGAGCTCGCAGCTCGGGTTCCCGCACGGGATCGCGGTCGCTCCGGACGGGACCGTGTACGTCGCGGACACCGGCAACAGCCGCGTGCGGGCCATCTCGCCGAACGGGACGATCACGACTATCGCGGGCTCCGGCCAGATGTCCTACGACGCCGGCTCCCGCGCGTTCTCGATGGATGGCTGCGACCAGTCGTCGGCCTCCGGCCTCGCTGACGCCCTGCGTCTCTGCCTGCCGCTCGGCGTCGCTCTCGGGCCGGACGGCACTCTGTACGTCGCCGACTCCGACAACGATCGGATCGTCGCGATCGAAGGATTGTGAGGGGTTGCTAGCCAAGAACCACATCGACGAGGAGAACCAGAGAGGACGGACGATGAAGCGGCACATATCGAACAGATGGATCCCTGCTGGCCTGGCGTCACTGGTCGCGGTGTTGGCGATGGCGATGCTGAGCGCGCCTTCGGCGTTCGCCGAACCTGGGGCGGCTCCTGTCGTCACCGGGCTCGCGGCCTCGGCGACGAGCGTCCCTTCGGGGGCGAGGATCCACGTGACGGGGACGATGACCACCTCGGCGCAACCGAAGCAGACCGCCTGGACCGATCCCACGCTGGTCGAGGACATCACGTCGACACCAATGCAGTGCCTGTCGTCCTGCTTCCTCGCGGTCCCCTCGAATCCGATGGTCGACCTGGTCGAGGGCGACGTCACGCACGCCAACCCGGCGGACCCGCTGACGTTCCAGGTCAAGCTCGGCCCGGCCGTCGGCGCGGACACCGGGCCCCTTCCCTACCTCTGGTACCAGTGGCCCTTCCAGCTCGACAAGATCTGGTACTTCGTGGACTTCGACTACGCCTCGTCGGGGACCGGGACGTTCGCGTGGAAGGGATCGTGGTTCTACTGCAAGAACTTCGCACTCGGGAGCAACTGCGTCCACGGGACCACGCCGTCGTTCCCCGTGACGTGGGACGTATCAACGCGCACGTTGACCGGCACGGTCCCGCTGGGCGACCTGGCCAAGGTGCAGCCCGACGGAGCGCTCACCCAGGACGCCGTGAAGCAGTTCAGTTCGCAGTACCCGCCCGAGTCTGGATTCGATTGGGCCGGCTCCCTGGATGAGGGCCAGGACTTCGCGACGTGGACCTCATCCTTGACCGTTCCGCTCGCGACCGTTTCGACGGCGATCGCCCCGAGCGACACGAGCCCGGAGGGCGTGACGTTCACCTCGAACGCCACCGTGACGACGTCGAAGGGCTCGAACGAAGCGCCCTTCGCCGGCGACGTCTCGACGGCCGGGCTCGCGCCGGGGAGCTACACCCTGTTCGTACAGGCGTGCTTCGGCCCGTGCACGACCGACGAGATCCCGATCACGGTCTCATAGAACGAGCCGGCGCTCCGGGATCGATCGCCCTGGCGGTAGTGACGGTGGCCCTCGTGGAGCAGCTCGTCGCCGTCGACACCACCCGGCTCGGTGGGCTCGTCGGCCGCGCCAGCCCCGAGGAGATGTGGGGCATCGACGAAGCACTGTTGACGGCTCTTGGTCTCCTGTAGGGCGGCGCCGAGGCGCTTGGCCGGCGTCGTCTTCCACACGCGTTCGCCGGATCTAGGAGCTCGACGGCCGGATCACTGCGATTCCGATGGACGTGCTCCGGGGCTCTGTCCCCGGGCTCTCGACTCCCTCGCCGCCGACCCGAAGATGCCTTTGGCCATGACTGACGATTCCTGCTGCGCGCGTCGCTCGTTGATCTCCGCGCGCGTTGCATGTTCCTCCTCCGAGGCCAGCGCGGCGAATTCGGCGAGGTGTCCTGCAAGGCGTAATCGCCCCTCGTCGGCCAGCTCGCGTGCCCGTCCGGCCAGCTTGTCGGCGCCGCCGGTGAGCTGCGCCAGCTCCGCAGCGAGATCCGCGTTCGGCGCGGGCTTCAACGTGGCCGGATCGCCGTCCCACCAGCCGCCGTACTGGCGCCAGACGTTGTGGACGATGAACTCCGGGTCGTCGTACGTGGGCCGCAGGTACGGTTTCTCCAACAGCTCCCTCGGCATCTTCACCGTGCGCAGGATCGTGTCGAGCGAGGCGCCGTCGTTCATGAGCGCGACAGTCTGGTCGTGGATCGATTGCAAGAGCTCGGCCGTATCGGTCAGCGCCTCGCGGATGCGCTCGGCGCCGAAGATCGGAACGCCGTGACCCGGCAGGAGGACCTCGGCGCCGAGCGCGGCCATCTCTTGGAGGGCCACCGCCCACTCGCGGGGGTAGCGCTGGACCTTCTGCGGGTTGCCGGCGTTGGGCGACGCCCAGATGAAGAAGTCGCCCGTGCAGAGGACCTTGCGGTTCGGGATCCACGTCCAGGTGTGGTCGTCGGTCTCGCCCCGCGCGTGGTGGAGCTCGAACGTCTCACCGCCGACCTCGAGGGTGAGTAGGTCGCGGTAGGTCTCGTCCGGGTAGCGGTACGACTTCGGCCACGGAACGTTGGGCAGGCCGAACTGCCGCTCGTTGATGATCGAGTTGTAGCCGTTCGTGAGGACGTAGCGGTCGAACCTGGCGGGCATCGCCTCGTGTGCGACGACGCGGGCGCGCGGCCCCTCGTCTTCGAAGCGGCGGACGCCGAAGACGTGATCGATGTGCCCGTGCGAGTACACCGCCGTGTGCAGCGGGTCCTGCGTCCAGCCCCGGACGGCCTGGTGGATGTTGCCCGCCATGAACGCGCTGCCGGTGTCGATGAGGACGAGCCCGGCATCGGTGGCGAAGGCGCTGACGTTGGCCATCGACCACACGAAGGCGACGTCGTCGGCCACCTCGGTGAGCTCGTTCGAGACCGTGATGAGGCCCGGAACGTCGGCTTCCCCGCGCCACATCCGATCGGCGAGCTCGATGAGATCCTCGGCCATAGGGGGTGCTCCTGTGAGGTCGGCGCACGAGCCTACTCCGGCCCCCGCGGCTCGCAGGTCGCGGTCCGTGGCCACGGGCCGTGGCGATCGGGGACAGCGGAGCAACCAAAAACTTCTGATTTGGCAGGTTGCACAAAGGGAAGGCGACCACGGAGCGCGAACCCTCACCACGTGCCCGAGCGAGCATGGCTGTGCTGTGCAGTCGCACAAGTAAGCGATTTGACGCCCGCGCCCGCTTTGCCTACATACGCCCCGGCTTCATACGAATCCGAAGCGCCCAAGTCCGATCCGGGGACCGGGAGGTGAGGGCACCAGAACAGAACTGATCGTTGGTATCGCACAACGACCAGGGGGGGAACAACGCACCAGGAGGTGTCATGAAGTTGATGAAGAAGATTCTTCGAGCAGCTCCGACGGTCGCCGTTGCGGCGCTCGCCGTAGGCCTGTTTGCGAACTTCGCGATGGGCGCCGGCGGGAGCGACAACGCTGCCAACAAGACGTGGATGAGCGCGTCCACGCTCGAGGAGATGTGTAGCGGGGCTGGGACCACCGGCAACGTCCCCTGCGACAAGGAGGAAGTCTCCTTGGCCAGAGACCACGTCAAGTTCTCGGGCCCTCAGGACCTGCTCATCACTGTTTCAGCTGAATGCGCGCTGTTCACTCAGGCAGCCACAACCGGGAACGACACCTCCACGGCGGACGCCCGTGTCGAGTTCTGGCTCACGATTGACGGCAAGATCGTCCCCGTGAGCACGGATGACACGGCCGCCACCGGCGGAAACAACCCCGACAACGAAGGTCCGGTGGGACACGTCGTCTTCTGCAACCGTGCACACCAGTTGAGCACGATGAACTTCGACGACAACAACGCCATCATCAAGTCGTACATCGCCAACCGGGACGCGAACGCGTTCACTTGGGGAGCCACAGACGTCGGGTTCAACTACGACGACCCTGCGAACGGCAACAATTATGTGGACGTGGTGCTCCATGCTCGGTTGTACGAGCAGGTTATGGACACGACGGCCGACAGCCCGGCACTGGCAAGGGCCATCATCGGAAAGCGCACGATCGCGATCGAGCCGGCGCACATGGCTGTGGGTGCAACCTTCGACCCAGGCACTTAGACACAAGCGGCGTTGAAGCCGAGAAGGGGCGGCCTTCGGGCCGCCCCTTCGTCTATCTCCAGCTCGGGTACGAGCCGAGGATCTGCACCTCGGCGGCCTCTTCGCGAAGCTCTTGCAACGCTTTCGCGAACATTTCGTCGGACGGCGTCCCTTCCACGTCCAGGAAGAAGCGGTAGCGCCATGGCGTGTGACCGACCGGACGCGACTCCAGCTTCGTGAGATTCACGCCGT
>JBHELK010000043.1:0-6502 GCA_046263085.1 Actinomycetota bacterium | reverse complement strand
CCGCTGGTCGACGAAGGGGCCGCCACCGACCGTCTGGTGGTCGTAGGCCCCGGGCACGCCGCAGCCCGTCGAGGGCTTCCAGTTCGCGCCGTCGTCCGTCGTGGTGGAGGAGAGGCTGCACCCGCCGCCAGGCACGACGAGCGAGGAGATGAGCTGCGACACGACCGTCGTGCCCGTGACCGGGTCGGTGAACATGATCGGGTCCATGGTCTCCTTCGAGGTCGGCGCGGTGACGTCGGCCCACGTCGCGGCGGCCGGCGTCTGCGTGTCGTCGAAGCTCACACGCAGGGTCTTCAGGTCGGACTGCATCATCACGTTGCCGCTCTTCCAGTCGACGCCGATCGAGGGCTCGCCGCCGTTGCCGTCCACGCCGCTCGGCGCCGCGTAGTTCACGAAGGTGACGGGGTTCTCCTTGCTGGCCTGCGCCGACTGCGCGCTGCCGATGGCCGTGGTGGTCACCAGGAGCAGGATCGCGATCAGTGCGCGCCGGCCGGTTCGGGGCGTCGAGGGCACGGGTTCTTCCTCTCGTTCGGGGTCCGGTGATCCAGGGTCCGGAGGAGAGGATTCGGCGCCCGGGCCGCCCGGGCCTCTGTGCAGGTGCACAAGCGATGCGACGGGCATGCAGATGGGCCGGCGGTCGTTGCCTGGGCCAGACTGCTGACGTAGCGTCGGGCACGTGAGCCGGCGCGGGTTCCCCATGTCGCAGCTGGCGTCGAACGAGGACGTCGTGTTGCATCTCTCCCCCCACTGGATCGCGCTGGTGAAGCCGGTGGCGCAGACGGTGCTGATCCTCGGCGGGCTCGTGCTGACGTGGCTGTTCCTGCCCCTGCGGTGGGGGGACTGGCCCTACATCCTGACCTTCCTCGCGACGGTGATCCTGCTGCTCGTGTTCCCGGTCCGGCCGTTCATCGCCTGGGCCACCACCCACATCGTCGTCACCACGCACAGAGTGATCCGCAAGTCGCGCTGGATCGGCATGCACTGGGTGGAGATCTCGCTCGACAAGGTCAACGACGTGCACTACACGCAGAACGTGCTGGAGCGGGTCGTGCGCGCCGGCGACATCAGCATCGAGTCCGCGGGCAAGGCCGGCCAGGAGGTCTTCAAGGACATGCCGGATCCGGGGCGCATCCAGCGCCTGCTCTCGGAGATGAAGGGTGCCGGCGCGGCGCGGCCCAGGCCGGGTCAGCTGAGCGTGGCCGACGAGCTCACGAAGCTCCGCGACCTGCACGACGACGGGCTCCTCACCGACGCCGAGTTCCGGCTCGTGAAGGAGCGGATCCTGGAGCGGGCGTAGTCGTCGTGCGGTTGGGCCGGTGGGTCAGCCGCCGCCGGTGGCCGCCGACATCCCGCCGATCAGCGCCAGCCACGCCCCGATCCCCGGCAGCATGTTGACCGGGTTGCCGCGCGCGTAGAGCTGGATCATCCACCCCGCGAACACCAGGATGGCGAGCGCCCCGGCCACCCGGGTCAGGAATCCCTTCGTGGCCAGGCCGAGGATGGCGAGCAGGCCGAGCAGCACGAGGATCCCGCCGACCGGGACGCCGAACTTCGGCGTGTGCTCGAAGGTCTGGCGGTACAGCGACGAGAGCGGCATGTCGAACGCGTTGTTGCCGTTCAGCCACTCGGAGAACGCGGAGATGATGATGGCGGCCGCGCCGATCACGCTGAGCAGCGAGCGACCGAAGGATCGACCCTGGACGGCTTGAGCCATTTTCGACCTCGACGGGGGAAGTGTCGTCTCTCGAGCAGATTAGCCCGCTTCGCCACCATTGCAACCATCCGGGGGGGTGAACGTGCCCGGTCAGCGCGCCGACGGCGCACTCGGTAGGCTCCGGCCCACGATGTCGGACATCCTCGAAGGCACGGTCGCGCTCGTCACGGGCGCCTCCAGCGGGATCGGCGAGGCCACGGCCCGCACCCTGGCCCGGGAAGGGGCCGCGGTGGCGCTGGTGGCCCGCCGCAAGGACCGCCTCGACGCCCTGGCCCAGGAGATCGAGAAGGCCGGCGGGCGGGCGGTCCCGATCGAGGCCGACATCACGGACCAGCAGCAGGCCGTCGACGCCGTCGAGCGCACCGTGCGCGAGCTCGGGCGCCTCGACACCGTGATCAACAACGCCGGCGTGATGCTCCTCGGCCCCATCGTCGACGCGCCGACCGAGGAGTGGGACCGCATGATCGCCATCAACATGCAGGGGCTGCTGTACTGCGCGCACGCCGCGCTGCCCCACCTGCTGAAGGCCGCGGAGTCGGAGCCGCGCCGGGTCGCCGACCTCGTGAACATCAGCTCGGTGGCCGGTCGGATACCGCGGCTGGGGGGCGGCGTCTACAACCTCACGAAGTTCGGGATCGGGGCGTTCAGCGAGTCGCTTCGGCAGGAGGTCGCGAGCCGCCACGTGCGCGTCTCGCTCGTCGAGCCCGGCGCGGTGATCACCGAGCTCACCGACCACCTCCGCCCGGAGATCAAGGAGATGACGAAAGGGCGCTTCGCCGGCATCGAGCGCCTGGAGGCCGACGACATCGCCGACGCCATCGCGTACGTCGTGACACGGCCCCGCAGGGTGGCGATCAACGAGGTCCTCATCCGACCCTCCAACCAGGAGCTCTAGCCATGGAGGCGTTCGAGGCGATCAGGACGATGCTCGCGGTTCGCAGCTACCGCAGTGACCCGATCCCCGACGAGGTCGTGCACCGGATCGTGGAAGCGGGCCGGCTCACCGGGAGTGCCAAGAACGCGCAGCCGTGGCACTTCGTCGTGGTCCGGGAGCGAGAGGCGATCGAGAAGCTGGCATCGATGGCTCCGACCGGGCCGTACCTGGCTCAGGCGCCGGTCGCGGTGGTGGTGGCGTGCGAGCAGGGTCGCTTCGCGCTATCCGACGCCAGCCGCGCCATCCAGTCGATGATGCTCACGGCGTGGGCCGACGGCGTCGGCTCCAACTGGGTCGGCTTCGCCGGCATGGATCACCTCAAGGAGCCGCTCGGCATCCCCGACGAGCTCGACGTGATCGGCATCCTGCCGTTCGGATATCCCGCGCAGGCCGCCGGCAAGGGAAAGAAGACGCGCAGGCCGCTCGGAGAGATCGCCCACCGGGAGCGCTTCGGTCAGCCGTTCGACGGCTGAGGCTTCCTCCTCGCACGGAGCCGCCCGCCCCGGAGGCGTAGACCCTCCCGACAAAGGGGACAAACCAACCGACCACGCTCCGCGGAGGAGATCGCGTTGGCCAGGCAGCTCACCGTCAAGCTCGGCGATCAGGTGCTTCTGCTTGATCCGGCACGCCCCGCCAGGGTGGGCCGGGATCAGGACGCCGAGGTGTTCGTCCCCGACCCGGCCGTGTCGCGCGAACACGGGGTGCTCGAGCCCACGGGCGAGGGGTGGGTGTACCGCGACGCCGGGAGCACGGGCGGGACGTTCCTCGACGGCGAGCGGATCGAGGAGCTCGCCATCTCGGGCCCCGTCGAGCTGCGACTGGCGGGCCCCGAACGCGGGGCGATCCTCGAGCTGGATCCGGGAGCGGCCGATGGCGACGGCGGCCGGCCCACGCCCTCGGCGGTCACCGTCGTACGCATCGGACGCGACGGCGACAACGACGTCGTGCTGAACGATCCCTCGATCTCCAGACACCACGCCGAGGTCCGTTCGATCGACGGCGGCTCGCTCCAGATCGCCGACCTCGACAGCACGAACGGCACGTTCGTGGACGGCCGCCGGATCACGAGAGCTGTCGCCGGCGACGGGCAGCGCGTCACGATCGGGCAGACCACCTTCTCCGTGGTGGGCGGCGAGCTCGAGCGGCCGGACGACACGGGCACCATCCCCGCGTTGCAGGCGCGCGGCCTCACCGTCCACGTCGGCAAGGAGACCGTCCTCGACGACGTCACGTTCGAGCTCGCGCCGAACAGCGTGCTGGCCATCGTCGGGCCCACCGGTTCCGGCAAGACCACGCTCCTTCGGGCGCTCACGGGGTTCCGTCCGCCGGACGAGGGCGAGGTCGCGTTCCACGGCCACGATCTCTACGCCTCGTTCGAGGAGCTTCGCCGCCGGATCGGCTACGTACCGCAGGACGAGATCCTGCATCGCTCACTCACCATCCGGCGGGCGCTGAACTTCGCCGCCGAGCTTCGGTTCCCACCGGATGCGTCGAAGGGGGAGCGCCGCGGCCGGGTCGAGGAGGTCATGGAGGAGCTCGGCATCGAGGACCGGGCCGGCGTGGCGATCGAGCGGGTGTCAGGCGGGCAGCGCAAGCGGACCAACGTGGCGCTCGAGCTCCTGACGAAGCCGACGTTGCTGTTCCTCGACGAGCCGACGTCGGGTCTCGACCCGGGGTTCGAGCGGACGCTCATGGAGACGCTCCGCGACCTGGCCACCGACGGCCGCGCCGTCATCGTCGTGACGCACACGGTGCAGAGCCTCGACCTCTGCGACCGCGTGCTGGCCCTCGACGCGCACGGCCGCATGGTCTTCTTCGGCAAGCCGTCCGAGATCCGGGAGCGCTTCGGCAAGGATGACTTCGCCGAGGTCTTCCGCGACCTGCTGCACGACGGGAACGCGGCCGCGCAGCAGCCGCCCATGACGCTGAAGCCGGTACGGGCTCCGGCGGAGGAGCCGGCGTCGCCCCAGATCGGCCGGCTCCGGCAGCTGTCCATGCTCGTTCGCCGCCACGTGGCGATCGTCGCGGCGGACCGCCGCAACTGGCTGTACCTGCTGGCGGAGCTGCTGATCCCCGCCGTCCTGATCCGAGCGGTGGCCGGCTCGCACGCGCTGCAGCCCGGCACCGCCGAGATCGTGCGCAACTCGCGGGTGCTGCTGGGGGCGATCGCCGTGGGCGCCGCGGTGATCGGCGTGGCCAACGCCGTTCGCGAGATCCGCAAGGAGATGCCGATCTACCTGCGCGAGCGATCGATCGGGCTGTCGCGCTCGAGCTACCTGGCGTCGAAGCTCATCGTGCTGGGGCTGCTGACAGCGATCCAGGTGGTCATCCTCACGATCATCGCCACGCGTGGCTCGGGCGGCCCCAGCGACTCACTCGTGCTGCCGCCGCTCGCGGAGTTGTGCCTCGACGCCGCGCTCGCCGGCATCGCCGCGGTTGGGCTCGGGCTCCTGATCTCTGCGTTCGCGTCGTCACCGGAGAAGGCCATGGCGCTCGTCCCGGTGATCTTCCTGGTCGAGTGGCTGTTCTCCGGTGTGGCCATGAACCTGGAGGGCAAGCCGGTACTCCGCCAGATCGGGTACGTCACGAGCGCGAACTGGGGCGTCTCGGCGGAGGCCGCCTCCATCGATCTGTGCAGGGTGGCGCGACTGCCGGACCCCGGGGAGGTCTCGCAGCGGGCCACCGAGCAGGGCACGCCCACGTGCGACTGGCGGTGGGAGCACCGCACCGGGCGGTGGGAGCTGAGCCTGGCGACGATGGCCGGCCAGACCCTGGTCGCGCTGATCCTCGCGGCGTGGGCCCTCCGGCGGCAGGAACCCGGGCGAGGCAGGCGCAGGCGGCGTCGCCGCCGCGAGGCGCGCCGGCGGGCCAGGGATCCGTCGCCCCGACCGGCGCGGCCGGAGGTGATCGGCGACACCGCGGTGATCCCGGCGGCGAACGATGGCCACTAGGACCCGGCCTCCGAGGTCCGCGGACGGCCGGATCGGTCGCGCCGGGAACGGCAACCGCGCCGCCGGCGCCCGGAAGGCCCCGTGGGTCCGGCGGTTCGTGCCGGCGCCGGACGTGCTGGCGGCCGTCGCGGGGGGCGTGGTGCTCTCGCTCGCGAACCCGCCGCTCGACGTCGGGCCCCTCGCGTTCCTGGCCCTCGTTCCGCTCGTCCTGGCGGCTCGCCGGGCCACCGTCCGTCGCGCGGTGTGGCTGGGGATGTGGTTCGGGCTCGCGTACAACGCGATCCTGCTGAGCTGGCTGGCCGAAGGATCGCCGTTCGCATATCCGCCCACCGCGATCGTGCAGGCCGCTTTCCCCGCGCTCTTCGCGATCGCCATCCCGCTGCTGTGGCGCGACGAGCGTCCGCTCACGTCCTCCGTGGGGCTGGCGAGCGCGTGGGTGGCGGTCGACTTTCTGCGGTCGATCACGCCGGTCGGGGGCTTCACGTGGGGTGCCATCGCCAACACGCAGCACCACAATCCCTTGCTGCTGCCTCTGGCGTCGGTGACCGGCGCGTGGGGGGTGACGTGGGTCGTGGCGTTCGCCTCGTGCGCACTGGCCGCGGTGGTCGTGCAGGTGCGCGGCTCACGAACGGCCGTGCGGGCGGTGGCGGTGACCGTCGCCGCAGCCGCCGCGCTGTGCATCACGCCGGTCGCCATCGCCCTGCCCTCGGCGAACGGACCATCGCTCGACATCGCCGTGGTGCAGGGCAACTCGTTCCAGTCGCACCCCGAGAGCTATGCGAAGCGCAGCCGCCGGGTCGCGCTCGATCACGTCCGGCTCACGTTCGAGCTCGCCGACGGCAACCGGCCGGACCTCGTCGTGTGGCCGGAGAACGCGCTCGACGTCGACCCCCTGCACCACGC
>JBHELK010000042.1:0-7817 GCA_046263085.1 Actinomycetota bacterium | reverse complement strand
AACGTGTGTCGTACTCCGGGTGATGCTTGCCGTTCCGGCGTCACCGGATCTTGGACATGGCTCCGGGTGATCTTGACACCTGTTCCGCCTGATCTTTGACAGTGGCTCCGGCTGATGCTTGACACTCGAGGTGCCTGCTTTCTCTTTGTCCCTGCCAGACGAGGAGGAGGTGGGTGTCCTAAGGTTCTTCGGAGGAACAGGATGAGCGATACGAGCACCGGAATCGGCAAGGTGGTCGTGAACAGGGCGATGTCGCTTGACGGCTTCATCGCCGGTCCCGGTGACGGGATGGACTGGATCTTCGACTTCCTGGCGCCAGACGCGTTTTCGGAGATCGCGGCCACCGGTGCAATGCTGGCCGGCCGGCGGACCTACGAGGTCGGCAAGAGGATGGATGCCGGCAAGGAGCGGGGGCGCCATCGAGCGGCGAAACGTACCCCTTCTCCGGACCAGTGTTCGTCCTGACCCACGAACCACCGGACCCACCGGACCCGCCGGACCCGGCGGTTACGTTCCTCACCGGTGACATCGGGGAAGCGGTCGCCACGGCGAGCAGCGCCGCCGGTGGCAAGAACCTGGAGATCCCCGGTGCTGACGTGGCCGGCCAGTGCCTGCGGCGGGGGCTCGTCGACGAGATCCTGGTGTATGTGCTGCCGGTGCTGCTCGGCGACGGCATCCGCTTCTCGTCCCCGGACCTGGGCAGGATCGACCTGGAGCCGGTCAGCAGCACGCGGTCGGGAGCCGTCACCATCCTTCGCTTCCGCGTCCGCAAGCAGTCATCGGTGTAGTACTGCGCCAATCACGCCGCTGGGCGTCTACTCTTCCGTCGCCTCCGTCGTCTGAAGGTAGCCAGTGTTTGCGCTCGTCTCGTCGATCGCACAGCTTTGTGCGGCTGCACAACGGGAAAACAAGCTGTGGAGCAGGACTCTCCCCACCGGGGAGCGAACGTGATGTCCGACATGGGACGAGGAACCCGGGCGGCCGGAACCGTCGTCGTGGCCTTCGTCCTCGGCGGCGCATCCATCGTCTCACCTGCCTCGGCGCAGGACCAGGGACAGGAACAGACCGTGGTGACCACCGTGGCGGGCGTCCACCGGGCTTCCACGAGCACGGGGGGGGCCGGGCTGATCGCGTACCAGGCCGACGAGGAGTTCCGCGGTTCCACTCCCGCCGGGCTCCTTCCGGGCACCGTCATCAGCCGCTCCGATCACCGGGCGGCCCTGAGCGGGACGTGGGGGGACGACGGCTTCGTGGGGTCGTGGCTCTACCCCTCCGGCCACTTCCAGCAGTTCGCGCCGCAGACACGGCTGCTCGGGAACGCGTACTACGCGAATGACATGTCCCGCGGGGCGACGGTCGCGGGTGGCGATCGCTATGAGTTCGCCATGGGCGACGTCGTCTTCGACTCCCCCACGCCCTGGGACCGCCCGTTCAGCGCGCAGCCGGGCACGCTCGGGTGGGCGTCGGCCCTCGATGTCCGCGACATCCAGGCCTCCACCGCGGGAGGGTCCGCCTCGGTGACGTCGCTGCAGTTCCGGGCCGACGTGGTCGCGGTGGGCGGGGACGTCGACGCGCGAGCCGGCGACGTGACGACACCGCCGCTCCTGATCGACCTGCATCGATTGTTCCCCACGAGCGACGTCACCGGATGGAACGGTGAAGCCGTGACGCAATCGCCCTACGTGGACGGGATCAACTTCCGCGCCATGCCCGAAGCGGGCCTGATCGAGGTCCGGGCGAGCGTTTTCGGCTACATCCACCAGGCGAGCGAGTACACGCTGCCGAGCGGAGCCGACGTGGAGGAGTGGCACCTCCCCATCGCGGGCGTCCTGACGGTGGTGACGGATCCCTCGCCGGTGCTCGAGTCGGCCTCGGTGGCGAAGATCCCCGGAGCGACGGCCCGAGCGTCGCTCGAGGTGGTTCGGGGCGCGGTCCCGAGGGTCCCTTCCACGGCCACGGTTCTCACCCCGAACGCCGAAGGGTCCTTCAGCGCCGGCGTGCAGTCCGGCGGCGGGCCGGCCGCCGCGGCTCCCACGTCCTCACAGACCATCGCCGACCTCGCTTCCGCAACGCACGT
Organism: Actinomycetota bacterium; assembly: GCA_046263085.1. Taxonomy (GTDB): domain Bacteria; phylum Actinomycetota; class UBA4738; order UBA4738; family JACQTL01; genus JBHELK01. Next base: position 5,740 of record JBHELK010000042.1, on the reverse strand, counting down.
CGGGCCCTCGATGGATACGCCCGTGGACGTCACGGGGGCCTCCGGTACGTGGGCGGTCACGGTCGACCCCAACTACCGAGGTCAGGGCCTCCTGGCGCTGCACTCAGTGCGCCGGACCACGCTCGGGCGCACGCTCGCCGAGACGAGCGCCATCCCCTACGCGTTCACTGACCGCGGCGCGTTCCGGCTGGACCGGTCTCGCCTCATCGACCTGCGGGCCGTCCCCATCTCCACCTCGGGCGCACTCTCCGGCAGCATCGGGTCCGGGTCCGGGCCGCTCCAGTACGACAGCACGACCGGGATGCGCGGGGAGTACGGGGCCCTCGTGATCGACGCGGTGTACGACCTCGGGGATGGCGTAGACGCCTTCCTCACGTTCGTGGCCATGGAGCCCGCGCCGTACGAGCTCAGGCAGGGACGCTCCTTCGCCGCCGCGGGGATCATCCGGACCATCGGTGGCGAACCGATCAGTGGGTCGTTCCAGCAGTACCTCGAGGTTCCGAGCGGGACCGTCACGTTCGATGGAACAGAGCGGACCACCGAGTTCGCGGCCCCACTCGACATGAACGGCGGCCACCCCTCGCTCCAGGTCGGAAGCCTCACGATCAGCGGCAGCGTGGCAGTCCCGGCGACCGATCAACGCCCCGGCCTGGACGGACGAGTGGTCGTCCAGCGAGCGCCGGCGACGCTCGAGCCCGATGCGGCGCCTGACCCGGGGGTCTCGCTCGAAGGACAGGACGTCGCGCTCACGTACTCCAGTCCCTCCCTCTCGTCGACGCGCCCCCTGGTCGCCGGCGGCGGGGGAACGTATCCGCTGTACTGGGTCAGCCCGTCGTACACGCTCCTGCCCGATATGGTCGCGCTCTCCTTCCTGCGCTCGGAGATGCCGTCGCCTCCCGCGACACAGGCGCCGACCCCCAAGCCCATCGGGCAACCCTGTGGGACGCCGGAGATCACCGACCCGGCGCCCGACGCGCCCTCCGACACGGACATCCGCTCGGCGTGGTTCGACGCCGACGGGGCCGGTCTCTCCGCGACGCTCCAACTGGCCAACGTCCCGGTCGCGGCCCCCGCGGGCGTTCGCTACACCTATCTCGTCACCTGGATGTGGGACAGGATCACCTCGTACGCCCAGGCCTCGGTGGATGAGGCCGGGACGTGGACGTTCGAGGCCGGCTTCTACATGCCGCTGTGGTCTCAGCAGATGAACAAGATCGCGTCGGTGACCGGCGACGTGCAGACGGGTCCGAACGGGTTCATCCGCATCTCGGTTCCGAGGACGCTGTTCGATGCACCCGACGGGGCCCTGCTCCGCTTCTCCGGCGCCCACTCCCAGGTCACGGTGGCGAACGTCAAGCTCCCCATCGACGACGCGCCCGACACCAGCCACTACTGGGACTGGGGCTACGGCAGCGACTACCAGCTCGGGACCTGCTGACCGCCTTCATGCGGCGTACGCGAGCCTGATGATGTCCGACGACCCAACCCCGCGTATCCGGTATGTCGGAGGTTCGATTCTTCCGGGGGCACCAAACCTCTGTTAGTCGAACCCCGAGACGGGATCGGCCCCGGGTTCGAGTTGGCTCCAACCAGGGTCACCAGATGTTGCGTGGTCGAACCCACCCCAGAAAGAAAGAGCTGAACCCACTCCGCGATCCGTCCACCCGCCCAGGCGGGCACGTCGGCTACGTCGGCGTCGCCCATGGCGTCGAGCTCCCCGGCGACGAGATGTTCTTCTCCCACGTTCACCTGCACGGCGGTCCCGCGCCGGTGCGCCGGTTCCTGCCCCAGCTGGTCGACCTCATCTGGAACCGCGAGATCGATCCCGGCAAGGTCTTCGACCTTACTCTGCCCCTCGACGAGGTCGCGGAGGGCTACCGCGCCATTGACGAACGCCGCGCCATCAAGGCGCTGCTCTACCCCTGAGCCGACCGGCGAGCAGGAAGGGAGACGACGTGGAAGTCCAACCGAAGAAACCCACCGCCAAGGGACCGCCCGAGTGGTTCACCGGCGACGTGTGGCTCGACGCCATCGCGGAGGGGCATGGTCCCTCTCCCGTGAGCATCGCGGCCGTGCACTTCACGCCGGGCGCACGGACGGCCTGGCACACCCACTCGATCGGGCAGACCCTGTACGTGACGGAGGGCGAAGGGCGGGTCCAGTCCCGCGGCGAGCCGCCCGTCACCCTCCGTCCGGGTGACGTCGTCCACACTCCCGGGGGCGAGTGGCACTGGCACGGGGCCGCACCCGACCACTTCATGACCCATCTGTCGATGGCCGAAGGCGAACCCGAGTGGGGCGAACACGTCGTCCACGGTGACTACCTGGGCGGGGAGTAGCCCGGCCCGCCGACAGGGCCGCGTCACCCCGAGACGGCGTAGAGCACACTCGCCGGGGGGATCGCGGTCTCGTTCGGCCGTTCCACGGTGATCAGGGCGATCGGGGAGGAATCGGACGGGTCGGGAGCGAACACACTCCCTGAGCCGCGAGCCGGACTCGCCCCATAGACGAGACCAAGGAGGCCCCATGTTGCCCAGGCCGTTCTCCCCCCTTCTGATGAGGGCCCGGGCCCGGCGGCCTGTCGCCGTCTCGGTCGTCGCCGCGGCGATGGTCACCGCGGCGATGCTCGCGCCCCCGTCGGCGGGCGCGGCCGGGACGGGTGCATCGCCATTCCTTCCGAAGACGGCTCAGGCCCGGGTCGATCGGACCCGTGCGCAGGTGGCCTCGACTCGAGCGGGCCTCTCCGGCGCCAGCTTCGTGGACCGTGTGGCCACCATGATCCGTTCGAACGGCGAGTCCGTCCCCTCCATCCCTTCCTTGCCGGCGCCCCTCCACACGGCGCGGCTCACGGGCGTCCCGGTCTCCATTCGCCCTTCCGTAGCCAGGCTGGACGCCGCGGTCCGCCGATCGACGAGGATGTTGCGGGCGTTCCCCGCTCCGGCCATCCGGCGGGCCCTGCGGGCCGTCCATACGGACGGAAGCACCCCCATGCCGGGCCTCACGGCCCGCCGCCCCACAGGCTCGACGCTCACGGTGCCGATGCCCGCGTTTCGCTTCCGGAAGCTCACGCTGTCGCCCACGGCTCTGCGGTTCCGGCGCGCCACCGAGCGTGCCTCCCTTCTTCTCGCGGCGGCGCTCGACCGCAACCTTCCGACCCTGAGAGCGTGGGACGGCGGGGCCACGACATCCCGGGCCGCCGATGGGTGCGACACCGTCGATCAGGTCCCGTACCTGTGCATCGGCACTGCAGGCTCGGACACCTACAAAGCCGATACCGCCCTGCTCATCGATCCCGGCGGCGACGACACGTACCTGAACCACGCCGGTGCCGGAACGCTCAACTCCCAGATCCTCGTCGGTGTGCTGGTCGACCTCGGCGGGAACGACTCGTACCGGCCCCCGAACACCGCAGACGTGGGGGGAAGCGCCACCGCAGAGGGTGTGGGCACAGGGGGCGTCGGGTTCCTGGTCGACGAAGCGGGCGACGACTCGTACGAGGCGAGCGCGCCGCCCACCGGCCCCGATTCCCCCGGGTCTGCCCTCGACGCTCAGGGCATGGGCGCGCTCGGGGTAGGGGCGCTCTTCGACCTCGACGGCAACGACCGATACTCCGCGACGGGCGGAGACGGCACCCTCGATGAGATCGATCTCGCCGTGCAGGGGGATGGGCTGGCCGGGATCGGCGCGCTCGTGGATACCGGCGGCGGGAACGACGTCTACCGCGCGGACGCCGGTGCGGCCGAAGGCGCCGCGCCGGTCGGCTCCTTCTTCGTCCCCTCCCGATCGGTGGCCGGACAGGGCGCCGGCAGAGAGGGCTCGGGGACCCTGGTCGACGACGGCGGGACCGACACCTTTACCATCACGGCAGCCGCCACCCTGCAGCAGGACGCCTATCCGGTCTTCGGGCGACCGCAGACGAGCGTCCTGGCACAGGGCGCGGGAAGCATCGGCCAGGGCATGCTCCTCGAGGGGCCGGGCAGGACCACCTACTCGATCGAGCTGCACGGGTCGGGGATGGCGTACAACGGGACCCTGGCCCAGGGTGCGGCCGGGCTCGGCGCGGGCGTCCTCGACGACCTGGCGGGAGACGACACCTACCGCATCCTGGGCTCGCTCGCCTCCGACCACGAGATCACGGTCGGGGACTCCTCGACGTGTACGGATCCAGACACCGAGGAGACGGGTCCGTGCACCTCGGCCCGGGCGTCGGTCGACGCGAACGACCATAACTACTGGGACCAGCTCCTGTACTCCCAGGGCACCGCGGAGGCCGGAGAAGGGCTGCTCGAGGACCACGGGGGCAACGACACGTACTCGTCGGTGCTCTCCGAGCATCTCCATGTCCACCTCCACGACGCGCTCACCGACCCTCAGGCACCGGCTTCCCTCTCCGTCGAGGGGTACGGCGATTCCTGGAACATCGCGCAGGGCGTCGGGTACGGGGACGCGACGTACGGGGACAGCCTCGGTGTCCTCCTCGACGATGCCGGCAACGACACGTACACGGCTTCATCGGTGAGTGAGACCGACGCGGGCGCGACGTCCGATGACGGGCCGGGGGACCCGCAGGTGGTGGCGCTGTCCCAGTTCCGCCCAGGGATGTTCGTGCAAGGGGTGGCGCACGCGCAGCCGCACGCCGTGGGGGCGCTGCTCGACCTCGGCGGCGACGGTGACCGCTTCGTCGTCTCGAACGAGAACCCGGTCACGACCTCGCCCGATCCCACGGGAGCCCACCGGCGAGGCATCGGGTTCCCGCTCGCGCAGGGAGCGGTGGACGAATTCGGCTACGGGCTGTTCGTGGCGCTGGGTCAGCACCCCTGGATCCAGGCGGATCCATCGCAGGGCCAGTGCCCCGCTTCCCCACAACCGAGACGAAGCGTGGCGTGGACCGACTGCCACGCGAACACCGCGGACCCCGATACGCAGCTGTACGACTGGTACCAGGATGCCGGGACGGCCTCGGGGTTCGCTCCCTTCGCGAGCCTGACGGCCCCGGCGCTCTCGCTCCTGCCGGGGACGCCTGCGGCGGTCACGATCGACGGCACGGCCGATCTCGGCGCCCGGCTCACCGCCCCCGACGGGTCGCCGATCGCGGGTGCCCTGATCCGGTTCAGCCTGCAGGCCTGGGCGCCGAGAACGACGGACCCGGCCGGCCAGTCATGGTTCAACGGCTCGGAGGTCGACGCGGTGACGGACTCCACCGGCGTGGCGCGAGCGGTGCTGCCGACGTTCGACCAGAGCCCGTGGGGCATCGGCCCCGGCGTGTTCACCTTCCGGCTGGCCGCGACCTACGACGGCGTTCCCGGGAACCCGGGATGGGCCTCCCGGCACGTGGCCCAACCGGTCACGGTGTCCTGATCAGGGGCACTGACCTGTTGTCTGTTCTCCACGAACAGCCTGAGGTCGCCTTACCGAGGTGCGGAGCGACGTGACGAGAGATTGGCAGCACTTCGGCAGGCGATCCGCTGGTGACCTGGGCATTGACTCCGAGACGCCGGAACGCCCGGCCCGGGGCCAGCATTCAGTCGGAGGACTCCAGCCCGGTCTCTAGGACCGGCGAAGCGGTGGCTACGACGGCGGGGGTGGCGCCGGGGGCAATGCGTCCGGTGCCGGCGCTGGGGCCTGGGCCGGGGCGCTCCGTTCGCGCCTGTTGTCCTGGATGATCTCGGCGAGCTTGCTGTAGGCCTGGTTGCCCGACTGCCCCGACCTCGCGTCGAACGTGATGGCTCCGTAGTCCCGT
>JBHELK010000041.1:0-3773 GCA_046263085.1 Actinomycetota bacterium | reverse complement strand
GTAGATCTGGGTGGTGGCCACGCTGGCATGTCCGAGCAGCTCCTGCACCACACGGACGTCGGCGCCGCCTTCCAGGAGATGCGTGGCGAACGAGTGCCGCAGCGTGTGCGGGCTCACGCGCTTGGCGATGCCGGCCCGGCGGACGTGCCCGCGCAGGATGCGGTCGCAGCCCTGGCGGGTCAGTCGCCCGCCCCGCTGGTTGAGGAACAGCGCTGCGCGCGAGCTCCGGGACGCGAGGTCGGGCCGGCCGCCGCTCAGATACGCGCGGATGGCGTCGCGCGCGTACCGGCCGAGGGGCACGAGACGTTCCTTGCTGCCCTTCCCGATCACCCGGACGCTTCCCTCATCGAGATCCACGTCGTCCACGTCGAGGCCGACGAGCTCGGAGACCCGCAACCCCGCGCCGTAGAGCGTCTCCAGGATCGCGGTGTCGCGCAACGCTGGGGCCGTCCCCGTGCCGGGCGAGCTCAGGATCCGGGACACCTCCGCCAGCGACAGCGGCCGGGGGAGCGTCCTCGGAACGCGGGGGCGGACGACGCCGGCCGACGGATCGTCCGCGCCCTCACCCTCCTGCACCAGGAACCTGTGGAGCGATCGCGCGGCGGCGAGGGCTCGGGCGACGGAGGAGGTTCCGTACGGCTTCCCGTCGCCATGTCGAGACGCGGAGAGGTGCGCCACGAACTCGGAGACGTCCCGGTCGGTGGCGTCGGTCACGGCAACCGCGCGGCGCTCCAGCAGGAATCCGCCGTAGCGACGGAGGTCCCTTCGGTACGCGGCCAGCGTGTGCGGGGAGAGGCCGCGCTCCGCCGCCAGGTAGTCGAGGAACCGCTCGATCTGGCCCCATACCTCGTCGCTCATGGTCCTCGTCCGCCCCGGCCGGTCTCAGCTCGTTCCGGCGCCGACGACCGAGGACACCGGCCGCGCTCGCAGGCCGTGCGCCTCGGCAACGCCGACGTTGGTGAGCTCTCCGCCATAGGCGTTCACGCCGTTCGCGAGCACCGGATCCTCCCGTACCGCGCCCTCGAGCCCGCGGTTCGCGATCTCCAGCGCATAGGGCAGCGTGACGTTCGTCAGCGCGTAGGTCGAGGTGTTGGGGACGGCGCCGGGCATGTTCCCAACGCAGTAGTGCACCACGCCGTCGACCGTGTAGGTGGGGTCGGAGTGCGTTGTCATGTGCGACGTCGCGACGCACCCACCCTGGTCGATGGAGATGTCGATGATCACCGATCCCGGACGCATCGAGGCCACCATCTCCTCGGTGACGAGCTTCGGCGCCTTCGCACCGGGGATGAGGACCGTGCCGATCAGCACATCCGACTCGCGCACGCGCTGCTCGAGCGTGAGCCGGTCGGACATGAGGGTGACGATGCGGCCCTTGTGGATCTGGTCGATGTACCGCAGCTTGTCGAGGCTCTTGTCGATGACGGTGACCTCCGCCTCCATGCCGGCGGCGATCCAGGCCGTGTTGGACCCGGCCATCCCCGCGCCGAGCACGAGCACCTTGGCCGGACGCACGCCCGAGACGCCGCCCATCAGGATCCCCCGCCCCCCGTACTCCTTCTCGAGCAGGCGCGCGCCGACGTGCGGCGCCATGCGCCCGGCCACCTCGCTCATCGGCGCGAGGAGCGGCAGGCGGCCCTCGCGATCCTGCACGGTCTCGTAGGCCACGGCGGAAACCCCGCGGCGCAGCAGCTCCTCGGTGAGCACGCGGCTCGCCGCGAGATGCAGATAGGTGAACAGGATCTGGCCCTCGCGCATCCGGTCGAACTCCTGCGCCACCGGCTCCTTCACCTTCAGGATCATCTCGGCCTCGCGCCAGACGTCGTCGGCGGTCGAGACGAACTGCGCGCCGGCCTTCTTGTACCGATCGCCGGGAAGGGCGGAGCCGTCGCCGGCGCCCTCCTCGAGCAGCACGGTGTGGCCGGCATCGGAAAGCTCGCGAGCGCCCTCCGGCGTGAGGGCGACGCGGAACTCGTTGTCCTTGACCTCGCGAGGAACCCCGACGATCACCCGGCTCCCTCCTCGCGCCTAGCCTACCGCGTCGCCGCTGCCCCTCCCGGATGCCGGCGCTCGCCCGCCAGCAGCAGGGCCACCGCCGACTTCGCGTCGGTGATGCGGCCGTCGTGAACCGCCGCCAGGGCGTCGGCGAACGGCATGCGCTCCACCGTGATGCCGTCCTCCGGCTCGCCCTCGCGCTCGGCGCTGCAGATGAAGAGCTCGATCCGCTCGTTCGTGAACCCGAGCGACGTGTGCACCATACCCAGGCGATCGACTCCGGTTGCCCGGTAGCCGGTCTCCTCGAGCAGCTCCCGCTCCGCGCACGCCCGCGGCGACTCGCCCTCTCGGTCGAGGATCCCTGCGGGGATCTCCAGGGTCTCGGCCCGGATGGCCTGGCGGAGCTGCCGGATCAGGATGACGTCGTCCCCGTCGAAGGCGACCATGGCGGCCGCGCCGGGATGCTGCACGATCTCGCGCAGCCCTTCGGGCCAGGTCTCGACGAGCACACGGATCAGGCTGCCGTGGAAGACCTCGACCGATCCCTCGGGCTCGATCGGCAACGCCCCCCCCGACCCCCGGCGTCAGCCCGGGAGGACGACCGTCTCGGGCGTCCGGGCCCGGCGGTATGCGAGCGCGGCGCCGACGAAATCGCGGAACAGCGGGTGAGGTCTCGTGGGCCGGGACTTCAGCTCCGGGTGGAACTGCCCGGCGACGAAGAAGGGGTGATCCGGCAGCTCCACGATCTCGACGAGCCTGCCGTCCGGCGAATGACCGGAGACCACCATGCCGTGCTCCTCGAGCTGCCGCCGGTACGCGGGGTTCACCTCATAGCGGTGCCGGTGGCGTTCATACACCACCGACTCGCCGCCGTAAGCCGCCGCGGCGTGGGTCCCAGGGACGAGGTGGCAGGGCTGGGAGCCGAGCCGCATCGAACCACCGAGGTCGGTGACGTCCTTCTGCTCGGGCAGCAGATCGATCACGGCGTGCGGCGTCATGGGATCGAACTCGCTGGAGTTCGCGTTCTCGAGCCCGCAATCGGTGCGGGCGAACTCGATCACCGCGCACTGCAGGCCGAGGCAGATGCCGAGGAACGGGATCCTGCGCTCCCTGGCGAATCGGATCGCGTCGACCTTCCCCTCCACCCCGCGGACCCCGAAACCCCCGGGGACGAGGATGCCGTCGACCGACGCGAGGATCTCCGCCGCGGTGCCCGCCGCGAGCTCGTCGGACGCCACCCACTTCAGCCGGACCTTCGAGGCGTGGAAGAACCCGCCGTGCTGCAGCGACTCCATCACCGAGAGGTAGGCGTCGCGGAGGTTGACGTACTTGCCGACCACGGCGATCTCGACCGGTTCGGTAGCGTGGTCGATGCGATCCGAGAGCGTCTGCCACTCGCTGAGATCCGGCCGCTCCTCGATCCCCAGGTGCCGGGCGACGAAGTCGTCGAGCCCCTCCTGATGCAGGACCAGCGGGATCTGGTAGATGGACTCCGCGTCGACGGCCGAGATGACGCCGGCCATCGGTACGTCGCAGAGCAGTGAGATCTTCTCCTTGAGGTTGCGCGAGATGGGACGGTCGCTCCGGCACACGATCGCGTCCGGCTGCAGACCGAGCGAGCGCAGCTCCTTCACCGAGTGCTGGGTCGGTTTCGTCTTCAGCTCACCCGACGGCCCGATGAACGGCATCAACGCGACGTGGACGAACGCGCAGTGCTCGCGGCCCACCTCGTTCCGAAGCTGGCGGACGCCCTCCAGGAACGGCAGCGACTCGATGTC
>JBHELK010000040.1:0-16101 GCA_046263085.1 Actinomycetota bacterium | reverse complement strand
CCGAACGCCTCCTCAGGGGGCATCGTGTCGTCGTCGAGGAACCCGAGCACCGCCGCAACGGCGCTGCTCGACGTGGCGACGACCGGGAATCCCATCTCGGCGACCATGCGCGCCGAATCGGCGTCCCAGGCGTTCGGCAGGACCAGTGGGCGGGGAGCGTGGTGCAGTGCCCGCAGCCGCTCCGCATGCTCGACCAGTCTCGCGCTCATGACGCTCCCGATCCGGCGACGCGGATACGCTAGCCCCTCCGGGCGGGCCCCTGCGGCGAGTGGGAACATGCCGCCATGGGCGCCTCGGATCCGTCGACCGGCGAAAGCGCGCGCCCCGAGCAGCAGCGCGCGGTCGACCAGCACTTCAGGGACCGGGCCGAGGAGTGGCAACGGGTCTACGGCCGCGACGACGTCAACGCCCTCGTTCACCGCGAGCGGCTGACCACCGCGCTGACCTGGATCGACGGGCTCGGGCTCCAGGCCGGCGCGGAGTCCCTCGACCTCGGGTGCGGTGCGGGTGCGGCCACCGTCGCCCTCGCCGGACGCGGACTCGCCGTGGCCGCGGTCGATCCCGTCCCCGAGATGCTCGAGCTGACACGCCACGCGGCCGAGACGGCTCGCCTCGTGGACCTCGTGACCGTGGCCACCGGCGACGCCCACGCGCTGCCATTCGGTGACGCTCGGTTCGATCTCGTCGTCGCGCTCGGTGTGTTCCCGTTCCTCCATTCGCCGCACCGCGCGACGCAGGAGATCGCGAGGGTCCTGCGACCCGGCGGCCACCTCGTGACGAACGCGGACAACAACCGCCGCGCGATCCGTTTCCTGGAGCCGCTGCAGGTGCCGGGGTCGGCGACCCTCCGACGCTCGGTGAGGAGGGCACTCGGCCGCGATCCCGGCGGCGTCCGCGTCACGATGCACTCGATCCGCGAGTTTGACGAGCTGCTCGCCCGAGCGGGCCTGCGAAAGATCACCGGCCGGACGCTTGGCTTCGGCCCGTTCACGATCATGCGGCGTCCGGTGCTCAATGAGGAGCGAGGCCGGCGGCTGAACGACCGGCTCCAGCGATGGGCCGACGAGGGCAAGGCATTGGTCCGCTCGATGGGCGCGCAGTACGTGGTGCTGGCGCGCCGCGACCCGTGAGCTCGCCGCTTCGGCTCCGCACGGCCGCGTGGTACGGGGATCGAGAGATCGAGCTCACGGTCCCCGACTCCTGGGACGTGCAGGTCTTCCGGCCGGACACCCCATCCCCTCTCGGTGACGAGGAGATCGCCGCCGCCCTGGACCGTCCCGTGGGGCAGGCACCGATCGCCGAGCTCGCCAGGGGGAAGGCGCGCCCGGTGATCCTCGTCGACGACCTGACCCGCCCCACGCCGGTCGGCCGGATCCTGCCGCACGTCATCCGGCAGTTCGAGCTGGCGGGCGTGCCGGCCGCGCGGATCTCGGTCGTCGTCGGCACCGGCTCGCACCCGCCTCCGCCGCCGGGAGGGGTGGAGCGGAAGCTCGGCGCGGCCTCCGGGTGCCGGGTGATCGTGCACGACTGCACCCGCGACGTGGCTCGGATCGGCGCGACGTCGTTCGGCACGCCCGTCGTGGTGAACCGCGACGTGCTCGCGGGTGACTTCCTGGTGGGCATCGGCGGCGTGTACCCGCAGCACAGCACCGGGTTCGGGGGCGGTTCGAAGCTCGCCCTGGGGGCACTGGGGAAGCGCTCGATCATCCGGCTGCACTACGGGCACGAGAGCGGCGCCGGATCCGTCGACGTGGAGAACCCGTTCCGCCGCGACCTCGACGAGATCGCTCGCATGATCGGGCTCGGCACCGTGATCAGCACGCATGTCGACGCCAACCGGGAGATCGTGCGCATCGTTGCGGGCGACCCGGCGGCCTCCTACCGGGACGAGGCCGCCTTCGCACTCGCGTCGTACCGCGCGCCGCATCCGGACGACGCCGACGTCGTGATCGCCAACGCGTATCCGATCGACACCTCGCTCACGTTCGTCCGGAGCAAGGGCCTGATCCCGTTGTTCCGGGCGGCGCCGGGGGCGTCGCGGATCGTCATCGCGGCGTGCAGCGAGGGCGTCGGCCACCACGGCCTGTTCCCCTTCGTCACCGGCTCGAGACTGCAGCGGCCGCGCCATGCGTGGCGGACCGTGCGGGCGCGCCCCGGCGCGGTGCCGGGCGCGCTGGCCCGCCGCGCCTCGAGCCGGCTGCGCCGCACGTCCGACGACGCCTCCGGCCGGCACCCGGTCTGGCTCTACCGCCCGGAGGGGAGCGATGCGCCGCTCCCCGCGGAGATCCCCGGGATCCGGCAGGCCGGGGCGTGGGGCGCGGTGCTGGAGCGGGTCGCGCGCGAGCAGGGCCCCGAGAGGCCGCTGCGCGTGGCCGTCTATCCCTGCGCGCCGCTGCAGGTTCTCGGCGGGTAAGCTCCTCGGACCGTGCGCCCGCGCCTCCGTCCCCGTCGTTCGATCTCCCCCGCCTGATGGACGACGCTCGCCCCTCCACCGGCCGGTACCTCGCCGAGCTCGGCGTGGATCCCCTCCCACCGCGGACGAGCCCCATCGATCCGGGATACGACCCCGCCACGCTCGAGGCGCACCTGGAACAGAGCGCCCATCTGATGTCGATCCTCAAGCTCTCCATGACCACCTGGCTGATCGCGGACGAGGCCGCGACCCGGCGCAAGATCGCCGCGGCCGGCGCGCACATGGTGCCCACCATCGCCGGAGGCGGCGCCTTCGAGATCGCGGTGGCCCAGAACCGGCTGCACGCGTACCTCGACCTCTGCGCCGAGCTGGGCTTCGACCGCGTGGAGTGCGGCGAGGGGTTCACCGACATGCCGATGGCGCCCGCGGAGGTCGTGCAGGCGGCGCGGGACCGCGGCGTGGAGGTGGAGTTCGAGCTGGGGAAGAAGCACGAGGGCGCGTTCACCGAGCGGACCATGGACAAGCTGCTGCTTCGCGGCGGCGAGTGGCTCGACGCCGGTGCGCTGGCCCTGGTGATCGAGGCCCGGGAGAGCGCGAGCGGTGTGGGTCTGTTCGACGAGCACGGGAATCTGGACGCGCAGGCGGCGCAGCGCTTCGCCGACGAGTTCGGGCTCGACCGCGTGATCTTCGAGGCTCCGGCGAAGCGGAGCCAGTTCGCGCTGCTCGACCACTTCGGACCGGAGGTCCACCTGAGCAACGTGCGCCTCGAGGAGATCCTGCGCGTGGAGATCTACCGCCGGGGGCTGCACGCCGATTCGTTCCGCAACCCCAGGCTCTCCCCGCGAGGCGACGCCCTCTCGAGTTCCTGAGCGCGGTGCCGAAACGGGTCGCCGTCGACTGCCGCCTCGACGCGCCGCCCGGATCGCGGAAGACGGTCGTTGTCGCGATCGACGTGCTCCGGGCCACCACCACGGCGGTGACGGCGGTGGCCGCCGGACGCCGATGCTTCCCGGCCGATTCGGCCGAGACCGCGCGCGATCTGGCCGGGCGTTTCCCCGGTGCTCTGTTGGTCGGCGAACAGGCGGGCGCGATGCCGGACGGCTTCGACCTCAACAACAGCCCGGCCGCCGTTGCGGCCCGGGGGGACGTGGAGCGCCCGATGGTCCTGCTGTCCACCTCGGGAGCGCGGCTCATCCGGGCCGCTGGTCGCACGAACCCGGTTCAGGTGGGCAGCCTCCGGAACCTCACGGCGCAGGCCGCGCAGCTCCTGCCGCATGACGACGTCGCGCTCGTGGGGGCCCCCACCGACGGCGAGTTCCGGGAGGAGGACCAGATCTGCTGCGCGCGCCTCGCGGAGCTGCTGATGGACGCCGGGTTCGAGCCCGACGCCGCGGCCCGGGAGATCGCGGACCGGTGGCGCGCGGCTCCGCCGGAGGCGCTCCTCGAGGGCAGGAGCGCCGACTACCTGCGCCGGACCGGCCAGGAGGACGACCTGCGCTTCGTCCTCGAGCACGTGGACGACCTGGACGCGACGTTCGCGCTGCAAGGCGAGGAGGTCGTGGCGGCGCCACGGACGGTTGCACCCCACGGAGGACCCCAGCAGGCTTGACCGCGATGCGGACGCCGGTCGTCGTCTTGAAGGTGATGTCTGGACGCTGCGCCGCGCTTGGGACCGTCCGGTCGCTGGGGCGCATGGGCGTGCCGGTGTTCCTCGTGCACGGCGATCGTCGCGCTCCCGCCGCCCGTTCCCGATACCTGGCGGGCCGCTCGATCTGGGACGTCGAGCGTGCGAGCGATGACGATCGCACGCAGCGGTTGCTCGACGTGGCCGAAAGGATCGGCGCGCGCCCCGTCCTCATCCCCACCGACGACGTCGGCGCCCTGTTCGTGGCCGATCACGCTGAGCGGCTCCGCGGGTCGTTCTCGTTCCCGGACCAGCCGCCCGGCCTGGCCCGGACGCTCGCCAACAAGCATCTTCTCCACGACGCATGCGAGCGAGCGGGGGTCGCGACGGCGCGGATGGCGGTGCCCGCATCGCGCCGGGACGTCGAGCGATTCTGCGACGAGGCCGGGCTCCCCGTCGTGGCCAAGGCCGTCGACCCCATCGCGCTGGGGTCGGGGATGAGGAGCGTGGCCATCCTGCAGGCTCGGGACGAGGTGGTGGCGTACACCGACGCGGCCCGCGAGGCGGGGGTCGGGATCATGCTCCAGGAGCACATCCCCGGCGGGCCCGAGTCCGTGTGGATGTTCAACGGCTACTTCGGCGAGGAGTCGCGATGCATGTTCGGGGGCGTGGGACGGAAGCTCCGCCAGTACCCGCCGTACACGGGCATGACGTCGCTCGGGGAGTGCGTGCGGAACGATGAGGTCGAGGAGACGAGCCGGCGCTTCCTCTCGGGGTTGGGCTACCGCGGCGTGGTCGACATGGGGTTCCGGTTCGACGAGCGCGACGGGCGATACAAGCTGCTCGACGTCAATCCCCGGATAGGGGCGGCGTTCCGGCTGTTCGTCGCCCCCGCCGGGATGGACGTGGCCCGAGCCGAGTACCTCGATCTCACCGGCCGGGAGGTGCCGGCCTCCGAGGTTCGAGCCGGCCGACGGTGGATCGCCGAGCTCCACGACCCGGCGTCGAGCTTCTTGTACTGGCGAGACGGCCGGCTGACGGCGGGTGCGTGGATCCGCTCGTTGCGGGGCGTCGATGAGAAGGGTTCGTTCGCCCGTGACGACCTGCGGGGATCGATGGCCTCGTACCGCTCCGATCTCGGCCGCGCCGTGCGGGGATTGCTCCGCCGGCCGCGATGACCGTTTCCCGTCCCCGCAGACGGGAAAGTCGAAGTGGTCGATCGCTCCGGTGAGGAGGTCCCATGGGTGAGGGCGTCGAGATGCTGCGGGACAAGCGAGGAGAGGAAGAGGTCACGTTCGGCAACGTGTGTGACCACCTGAACGACTACGCCGACCGGCACCCCGAGACGCGGGACGTGATCGAGGACGTCGCGAGGTTCGTCGCGAACGTCGAGGACACCGATCACGAGCACGAGAAGCGCGAGACCCGCGGGATGGACCCCCAGCAGGACGCCCCGCACTGAGCGACGACTGAGGTCGGATCCGCCGGTCGCCCGACCATCGCTTGTGCACCCGCACAGAGGTTTGGGCCGGGGAATCGACGAACAAGACCGGCATGAAGAGGATCCGAGGGGCGGCCACCCTCGCCTGTGCCGGTCTGGTTTGCGCCGTCGCCATCACGGGCCAGGCGCGCGCCGAGGGCGGTACGCGTGTGACCTCATCGTTCGTCTCGGCGGGCATGCGGTCGTTCGACGCTCTGCATCCGTTGCATGTGGTGACGCCTCAGCGGCTTCCCACGGGCGAGCACGTCATCGGTGTGCGGCGTCCCGGGAGCGAGAACGGCGCCCCGCTCGGCGAGTGGACCGAGGTCCCGCGGACATGGCCTGTTCCTCCCTCCGGCGGCGGCATGGCCTACGACGCCGCCCGCGACGAGGTGGTCAGCTTCGGCGGGTGCTGCTTCCAGGGCGACACGTGGGTCTTCGGTCACGGCGCGTGGACGAAGGCCGATCCCGGTGCGCTCGCACCGTCGGCCCGCGCGAGCAATGTCATGGCGTACGACCCGATCCGGCGGAACATCGTGATGTTCGGCGGGTCGCAGTACGGCGAGACGTGGACGTGGGACGGGACGTCGTGGCAGGTGTACGCGCAGCCCGGCGGACCGCAGTTCCGCAGCGACGCCGCGATGGCATGGATGCCACGCATCGGATCGGTCGTGCTCTTCGGGGGCTATCCCGACGTGAGCCCGGATCATCTCGGGGGCCAACTCGCCGACACCTGGGCGTGGGACGGCGCGAGCTGGCGCCGGATCGTCACGGCGCATTCGCCGCCGGCCCGCTACGCGGCGGGACTCGCCCTCGATCCGGGGTCGGGTGACCTCATCCTGTTCGGCGGACTCTCCGACACGTACGAGTCCCTCGCCGACACCTGGCGCTTCGACGGCACCGACTGGTCGCGCGTGGAGACGGCGGTCACGCCGGAGCGCCGTTCGTACGTCTCGATGGCGTCGGATCCTGCCGTGGGCGCCATCGAGCTCTTCGGTGGCTACGCACTGGAAAAAGGCTACGTCGCGCTCGCCGACCGCTGGTGGTTCGTGGACGGGCGGTGGACGCAGGACATCCCCGGCGTCGAGAGCGGCCCGTTGCCGCCGGCACGGTTCGGAGGCGGGCTCGCGTACGACGTCTCGACGGACTCGATGGTCCTTTTCGGCGGAACGTGTGATCCCACGTGCGGCGGCGTCTGGGCCGAGAACCTGGAGGCGGTACGTCTTCCCGACGGGACCGTCGAGCGCAGGCTGATCTGGACCGAGACGCCGATGAGCTGGCCGGCGGACAGGATGAGCGCGGGCAGCATGGTCCCGGATCCCATGGGGCGCGGCGACCTCATGCACGGCGGATTCGGCGACAGCACCGGCATGGCGCCCCCCACCGACACGTGGATCTGGGACGGCGACTGGCACCGGATCGACACAGACGGTGCCCCGCCCGGGCGGCAGGCCCTGTCGATCGCGGCCAATCCGGCATCGGGGACCGCCGTGCTCACCGGCGGGCTCGTCGGCTACAACACGCTCGACCCGTCCGCGTGGGTCTTCGATGGGTCCCGATGGCAGGCCCATACGCCCGACCCCTCGCCACCGGGCCGCTACCAGGCGGCGATGGCCGAGGATCGCAACGGGAACGACGTGCTGTTCGGCGGCTACACCCTTCCGAGCGGAACGAGGCTCGGTGACACGTGGATCTGGGACGGCGGGCGGTGGACGCAGTCCGCCGGTCCCGGTCCCTCCGCCCGTGCCTATCCGCAGATGGCCTACGACCCCGTTCGCAAGGAGACGGTGTTGTTCGGGGGGAACGACGGGAATGGGACGACGTCGTCCGAGACCTGGGTGTGGAACGGCACGGCGTGGACGATGAAGTCGCCCGCGGTGTCGCCGCCCGGCAAGATCGGCGCGGCGATGGCCTGGGACCCGGTGAGCCGGCAGATCGTGATGATCGGCGGCGCGACGTGCGTCAACCTCGCTTGCACCGTCACGAACGAGGTGTGGACGTGGGATGGGTCGACGTGGTCGCGCGCGCCGTCCCTGAGCGGCCCGAGCGCTCGGTGGTTCCC
The DNA here is from genome assembly GCA_046263085.1 of Actinomycetota bacterium. Taxonomy (GTDB): domain Bacteria; phylum Actinomycetota; class UBA4738; order UBA4738; family JACQTL01; genus JBHELK01. The sequence goes on along the minus strand of JBHELK010000040.1, from coordinate 8,522 downwards.
CGTAGCGGGGTCGACGTCGCAGGGAATCGTCCTGTTCGGCGGCCAGAGCGGTGGCTCGGACCTGCCCTATTCCGACACGTGGCTCTGGCGGTCGGCGGCGTAGCGGACGCCTACTCCGCCCAGGGGTCGTAGTCGACCTCGAGCGATTCCTGCGGCGGGCGCTTGTCCTCCGGCACGTGCTCGAGGTTCACGCGGATCCGGGTCCAGGTGGTCGACCGGCCGCGCATCGCGTCGACCAGGACGTCCTTCGGCTCGAGATGCTTGGCCGCCGCCCGGTGGCGCTTCTTCCACCGTTCGAATCCGGCCATGGCCTCCTCCTGCGTGGCGGCGCGGGCGATCTCGATGAGGGGCTTCGTGGACCGCCGCCGTCCCGTGGGGCCGGCCTTCTTCCCCGGAGCGGCTGCCGCCACCTTGCCCGAGCGCCGCTTCGAGGGCTGCACTCGCGGCGGCTCGCCCTCCTGCTTCGCGAAGTGCGGTGGCCACGGCGCGTCGCCCATGCCGGCCGCTTCGTGCTCCTTCGCGAGCTCCAGGAGCTGGTCGAGGGAGCCGGCCGCCTCGTCGATCCCCTCGGACGGATCCCCGATCTCGGCGAACCGGGACGGGACGGTGTCGATCGTGAACGCCGCGGGGTCGCAGCCGGGGACCTCGTCCCAGGTGAGCGGTGCCGACACCCGCGCGTCCGGCGTCGGGCGCACCGAGTACGCGGAGGCCACCGTGCGGTCCTTCGCGTTCTGGTTGTAGTCGATGAACACGCCGTGGCGCTCCTCCTTCCACCAGGCGCTCGTCGCGAGGTCCGGGATGCGCCGCTCCACCTCGCGGGCCAGGGTGAGCGCGGCCCTGCGCACGTCGGGGAACGACCACCGCCGCTCGATCCGGCAACAGACGTGGAATCCACGCGACCCGGAGGTCTTGGGCCACCCCGTGAGCCCGAAGTCCTCGAGCGCCCCCTTCGTGGCCATGGCGACGTCGAGGATCTGCGGCCACTCGACGCCGGGCACGGGGTCGAGGTCGACGCGCAGCTCGTCCGGGTGCTCGAGGTCGTCGTCGCGCACGGGGTGCGGATTGAGATCGATGCAGCCGAGGTTCACGATCCACGCCAGCTGCGCGGCCTCGCGGACCACGATCTCGTGGGCCGTTCGCCCCGAGGGGAACGCCAGCTCCACGGTCTCCACCCATTCGGGCCGCGAGTCCGGCGCGCGCTTCTGGAAGAAGAACTCGCCCTCCGCGCCGTGCACGTATCGCTTCAGGGCCATGGGCCGGTCGCGCACGCCACGCAGCGCGCCGTCGGCAACGGCGAGGTAGTACCGGATGAGATCCATCTTGGTGTGGCCCGTCTTCGGGAAGAACACCTTGTCCGGATTCGAGATCGACACCTCACGGCCGTCGATCTCGAGCACTTCCTTCGGCGTGGCCACGTCTCAGCCCAGCTGGTCGAAGGTGCACTCGGGCGGCTTCTTGTCCTCGCGCCAGCGCAGGAGCCTCGTGGCGTGGCGGAAGCGGTCGCCCTGCATCTTGTCGTAGGACACCTCGACCACCAGCTTCGGCTTCAGCTCCACCCAGGGAAGCTCGCGGCCCTGCGTCCACCGCGAGGGCCCGCCCGGCGTGCGGCCGGGCCCGAAATCCTGCTGCTTCTTCTTGACCAGCGGCTGCAGCTCCTGCAGCAGGTCCCGGCGTTCCTGGGCTTTGAACGACGACGTGTGGCCGACGAAGTGCAGCACGCCGTCGGCGTCGTACAGCCCGAGGAGCAGGGATCCGATCCCGTCACCCGCCTTCGACAGGCGGTACCCGACCACCACGCAGTCGGCGGTCTTGATCTTCTTGACCTTGACCATCACCCGCTCGCCCGGGACGTACTTCAGCGAGGTCCGCTTGGCGATCACCCCGTCGAGGCCGAGCGAGCCGAACGTGTCGAACCACTTCTCGGCCTCGTCGGGGTCGTCGGTCTGCGGGGTCAGGAAGATCTGGGTCTTGCCGGGCTCGGTCGAGAAACCCTCCGGGAGCATCTTCTCGAGTTCCGCTCGGCGTTTCGTCAGCGGCTGCTCCCGGAGGTCGCGGGAGCCCAGCGCGAGCAGATCGAACGCGACGAACGACGTCGGGATCTGCTTCGAGAGCATGCGCACCCGCGACTCCGCCGGGTGCAGCCGGAGCTGCAGGGAGTCGAAGTCCAGGCCGTCGGGCCCGGCCAGCACGATCTCGCCGTCCACGACGCATCGCTTCGCAAGGCAGTCGAGGAACACCGGTGGCAGCTCCGGGAAGTACCGGTTGAACGGCCGGGTGTCCCGGGACTGGATCTCCACGTCCTTCCCGTCGCGGAACACGATGGCCCGGAACCCGTCCCACTTCGGCTCGTACAGCCAGCCCTCGCCACGGGGGAGCTCGGGCTGGAGCTTCGCGAGCATGGGGGGGACGGGGGGCGTCACGGGCAGTGCCATGGGGGTCATCATGCCGTCTCCAGGTGCAGAACAAGCAACCCCCGGGTAGGTACGAGAGCGCCATGGCCGTGACCGCGAAGCAGATCGAGGCGATCGTCCAGGACGGCGACGACCCGCAGGAGGCGGCGCGAGCCGCGGGCCTTCGCCACGTGGGCGACCGGGGCCCGGGGATCGGACGGAAGCGAGCAGGGAAGGGGTTCACCTACTCGGATCCCGACGGCAGGAAGCTCGCCGACATGGAGACGCTGCGGCGCATCCGATCCCTGGCCGTCCCGCCGGCCTGGACCGACGTCTGGATCTGTCCCGACCCCCGCGGCCACATCCAGGCCACGGGGCGTGACGCGCGCGGCCGCAAGCAGTACCGCTACCACCCTCGGTGGCGCGAGGTTCGTGACGAGACGAAGTACGGACGGATGGTTGCTTTCGGGGACGCGCTGCCCACGATCCGCCAACGCGTCTCGGCCGACCTGTCGAAGCAGGGCCTGCCGAAGGAGAAGGTCGTGGCCACGGTGGTCCGGCTGCTCGAGGACACGCTCATCCGCGTCGGCAACGAGGAGTACGCGAAGGAGAACCGCTCCTACGGGCTCACGACGATGCGCGACCAGCACGTGAAGGTCCGGGGGGCGAAGGTGCGCTTCGAGTTCGTGGCCAAAGGTGGCCAGCGCAGGATGATCGACCTGCAGGACGCGCGTCTCGCCCGCATCGTCAGGAAGTGCCGCGACCTCCCCGGTCAGGATCTGTTCCAGTACGTGGACGGAGACGGCGAGGTCCGGAGCGTGGGCTCCGAGGACGTCAACGACTACCTCCGCGAGATCAGCGGCCAGGAGTTCACGGCGAAGGACTTCCGGACCTGGACGGGGACGGTGCTCGCCGCGCTCGCGCTGTGCGAGCTCGAGCCGTTCGGGTCGCAGCGACAGGCGAAGAAGAACGTGCTCCGGGCCATCGAGCAGGTCGCCGAGACACTCGGCAACACCCCCGCGGTATGCCGGAAGTGCTACGTCCATCCCCAGGTCATCGGCGCGTACCTCGATGGCACGCCGATCCTCATCTCGAAGGGGAGGACCTCTCCGCGCAGGAAGGGGCTCTCCGCGGAGGAGCGGACGGTGCTGCGGTTCCTGAAGAAGCGGCTCGCGTCTTCCGGATCGCGGAGCGAGTCGATGGAGCAGACCCTCAGGCGGAGCGTGAAGGCGGTCCGCTGATGTTGGGCCGCCGAGTGGGCTCGAGCTCAGCCCCGCGATCAGCTTTTCGAGGACCTGCTCCGCGGGCTGAGGGTCAGGCCTGGGGCCGGAGGCAGAGCAGGGCAGGGTCGATCCGCTGCGGGCCGGCGGTGCGGACCCGGCGGACGTCGCGCAGGACCGCGGCCACGCGCGCCTCCAGGGCGGCCGAGAGGATGACCGTGGGCGGCCTGCCGATGATCTTCACGCCTGCTCCGATGCTCATGACAGGGTCATCGGCCTTCAGGGGAAAGGGGGCAAGCCCCGAACGGGGGATGTGACGGGGGATATTTCGCTCCCCCGCTGCGTGGCCGGGGAGGCCGAAGCGGCATCCACTAGAATCGGCGACGGAGACGTGGCTGAGTGGCCGAAAGCAGCCGCCTGCTAAGCGGTTAGGGGGTTTATAGCTCCCTCACAGGTTCGAATCCTGTCGTCTCCGCCACCCGGCGATCGTTGCTCGCTCCTTCAGCGACCGGGCCGCGTTCAGGGCGTACTCCAGGTCGGGGCGAAGTCCCTGCCCGGGGACCGGGTGATGCGTCGAAGACCGGTCCCGTCCGCGTTCACCGCCCAGATGTCGGAATGGCCTTCGGTTCCCTTCCGCATCTGGGCGAATGCCACCGCGCTGCCGTCCGGTGCCCACGCCGGCTCCGGATCGATCCGATCCCCGCTGGCGTCGGCAGTCAGCCTCGCGATCGTCCGAAGTCCGGAGCCGTTCGCGTTCACCACCATGAGACGGGTTCCGTCGGTGACCACCAGCCGCCTGGCGGCCGGCGACCACACCGGCTCGGTCACGTTCGTCATCGAGCTCAGGATGCGCTGAAGCCCCGTTCCGTCGCGCCGGATGACCCAGATGCCGGTCGCGTAGGTCTTCGGATCGATCCGCAGGAACGCGATGAGCCGTCCGTCCCGGGACCATGACGGCTGAAGGTCGATGAATCCGCGCGTCAGCCGTTGTCGCTGGGTCCCGTCCGGCCGGATCAGATAGATGGAAGAGAGGTCCGGCCTGTGCGGGGCGGAGCGGACGTAGGCGAGGAGCTCCCGTGCCGGACACCAGGCGGGGCCCACCTCATGCCCCGCGTCGTGGGTGATGCGTGTGGTGTGCTTCCCGGCGCGGGTCGTGACGTACAGCCCATCGCGCATCGAGACCCGGGTGGCGTCCGTGCGGTTGAGGCCTCCCACGAACACCAGCCGCCGGCCGCTGGTGGACCAGGACGGCCCATCCGCCGCGGTCACCGGGAGCCGCAGGCCGTGCGCCGGGCCTCCCCGGACATCGATCACGTTGATCCGAGGGTGCCCGACCCGGTCGAGGAACCGCACGAAGGCGATCGTGCCGGTCCGACCGGGTCGGGCACTCCCCATGGCGTTCTCCGCCGGCAGCGCCGCGAGCGCGCAGGCAGCCGCAACGAGGAGCCGCAGCCCTCTCGATGCCATGCGCAGCTCTGTTGGTCCTACGGACAGAACGTCGCGGCGAGGGTCCCGGTGCCCTCGTGTCCCGGGTTCGCCAGGTAGCCGGAGTCGGTCTTCACCACCACGACGCGCCCCCACACGCCGCTGATGGCGTTCCCCGACTTGGTGACCGAGCTCGCCACGATGACGCCCATGTAGGACGGGACCGTCAGGGGCGGGGACGAGCTCCCGCCGGGGCTCGTGGTGAAGCTCTGACCGCACACGTCGGCCGGGCTGGTGCTGGGGAGGCGGTTCACGTTCTCCGCGAACCCCTTGAACGCCGACGGCGCTGCGCCGCCGCTCAGAGCATTCAGCGAGGGCCACTTGGCTCCCCACCAGGTGAGGCTCGTGGTCGGCCCGGCGGCGTCCACCGTCTTGTCGCCGAGCACGAAGACGCCCCGGCTGGGGAAGGAGAACACGATGGCCGTCTGGGAGGTGTCGGACGACGGCTGGTAGTACTCGTCGCCGAAGAACTCGGCCGCCAGCGGCTGCGGGCCCAGCGTGCCGTTGAATTGCGGGATCGTGCACTGCGCGACGCCGTTCGCGTCGGTCAGCCCGACGCAGCTTTGCTTCTCCGCGCCGCCGCCGATGCTGAGGGTGACGGAGCGGCCGGACGGCACCGGCGGAACGCCCGTGCTCCCGTCGCCGTCGTCGTCGTTGGCGCCGTCCTCCTGCAGGAGCCCTCGGAGGGTCACGCTCGAGCCGCTGCCGGCAAGGATCACCTTGGGCCCGATGTACGTGGTCGTCGTCTCCTCGGGAGTGATGGTGAAGGGATCCGAGTCCGTCGCGTCCTGGAAGTCCTGATCCGGCCCGAACGATGACGACAGGGTGTAGACGCCCGAGGGCTGCGTCGGCGTGATGGAGCACGAGGCGAACCCGCTGCCGTCTGTGGTGTCGGTGCAGGTGTCGCCGGTGCCGAGGGTGAACGTGACGTCCTTGCCCGCGATCGGTGTGACGTCGTCCGGATCCATAAGGGTGCCCGACGCGGTGAACGCGTCGTGGTAGTGGGAGGTGGTGGCGCCGTTGTAGGTGAGCTCGGTCTCCTCCTTGGTGACGTCGAACGACCGCGAGGGACTGCTCCCGTTGTAGGCGTCGGTTCCTCCGAACGAGGCCTGCTCGGTGTATGTGCCCGGGTGCTGATCGATCGTCAGCCAACACTCGACATGCCCGTCGTTGTTGGTCACGCCGCCGGTGCATGTCTGCGAGCCGAGGGTGAATGTCACCGGCTGGTTCGGGACGGGTGCGCCGGAGGGATCCACCGTCAGGTCTCCCTGGAGCAGGATCTGGTCGTTGTAGTGCTGAGTTGTCGCGCCGGTGAGCGTGAACTTCGTGTTGATCTTGCAGCCGGCGATGGTGATCGTGGCCTTGTGGGCCGTGGTGTCTCGGCGGTTCACCGCGATGAAGGTCTTCTGGGGTGAGTCGACGAACTCGTCGCCTTCCAGGAGCCGCCCGTTGTGACCGATGGGGACGCCACCAACCGCGTTGACCCAGTACCCGTATCCGTCTCCGCCGTGCAGGTGGAGGACGACGCCCGGTGGGACGCCCTGGTCCCAGCCGGTCGCCTCACGATATTCCAGCCAGTACTTGTCGCTGGTGGTCGTGGTGTTCCCGGGAGCGGGGATCACCACGGATGCCGGGATCCGGGCCACGAACTTGCCGGCGATGCCATTCTGGTTGAGGGCGACCAGATCTGTCGTCGTCTGATTGCAGGAACTGTTGTCGAGATCGAGGACGCGGCCGCCGTCGAGCCATCCCTGGGCGTCGAGCATGATCGCGGTGATTCCGGGACCCGCGGCCGCGTTGACGCTCCCCAGGTTCGACAGCCCGAAGTCGCCGGAGAACGAGCACGTGGCGTACGCGCTCATGATGTCGTAGCAGTCGTTGTAGTCCGAGGTGGACGTCGAGAGCGCTCGCGTGTGGTTGTAGCTGAATCCGTGCCCGGTCTCGTGCGCCGCCCCTGTGAGGTTGACGTCGGAGGGGAGCACCGCGGAGCCCAGCGTGTAGTTGTTGCCTCCGAGAGTGAATGCGATGGGGCCCTGGCCGAAGATGTCGCCGGGGAGGTCCACCAGCGCGTTGGCGTTGTGGCTCTTGGCCGTGGTGCCGTTGGCGCCGCGAGTGATGGTGAACTGGTTGCCGCTCTTCGCCGTCACGGTGACGGTCTCGAGGTTCCCACTGTTGGGGAGCGAGTTGTCGTTGATGTTCAGGATGTACGTGCCCGTGGGATAGAAGTCGTAGTTGGCCGGGGTGTTCACGGTCATGGTGGTGTCGGACGCGCTGATCGTGCTCGCCAGTCTGGCCTTGTTGACCTCTGGGAAGATGGTGACGAAGCCGTAGAAGCCCGAGAAGCTGAAGCCGTCGGCCTCGGCCGCGTTCCCGCAGTCGACCCGCTTGTTGTAGCGATCCTTGGCGATCCACTCGTTGCGCGTCTCGGGGATGGTGTGCCAACCGGTGACCACGGAGGCGGAGACGTCCACCTGCCCGTAGGAGTTGTCCCGCCAGTAATCCACCCAGTCAAGAGCGCTGGAGGCGGTCCCCTGGAACATGTCGTTGTAGTTCGTGAAAGACGGCTGCTGGGTCTCGTCGCTGAAGTTGCACAAGACGATGGCCCACTTCTGGCCGCCCGAGATGGCCTTCCCGGCCGTGGGGGCGATGAGAAGGGCCCCGACGGTCAGGAGGGCGAGCAGCGTCAAACGTCGGCTGGGGCGCGACATGGTTGAACTCCTCTCCGCAGTGGTGTTCTTGATCGGTCCGGATTCGGGGTCGAGCCGCCGACTCCTGCTTCCATTTGAGGTTTTTTTCAGATTTGTGCCCACGAACGGGTAGCTCTCGGCGCGGGAGATCCGGGTCGATCCGACGCTGGGCCGTTCCTCACGTGGGTAGGGGCGGCCGGGTGGGCGCCCCTACTGAGCGGCTACGGGGTGTTGAGCTCCCTCGCGCGGTCGAATCGCGCGGTCTCCGCGTAGTTCCGGGCACGCCGATGCGGTCGGGACGAGCCGAAGGCCAGGCCGAACATCGTCAGGAGGAGCGCACTGAGGTACGCAAACGCAGCGAGTCCAAGCATCCTTCGGGTTCCTCCAAGTAGATCAAGCGGTCCAGGCTGGATGCTTTGTACCCAGGCGACGTCCGGCTCAACCGCCGTGTCGTGTGACTCCGTCACCACCTAGAATCCGGACGCGGCTCTCGGGCTGCACCCGCGCCGGTAGCTCAGTCCGGATAGAGCGTCTGACTACGGATCAGAAGGTCGGGGGTTCGAATCCCTCCCGGCGCACTTCGTCGATCACCGAACCAGGAGCACGGGGCAGGTGGCGTGGTGGACCACCTTGTTGGCCACCCCGCCCAGCAGCAGGCTCTTCAGCTCGGTCATGCCCCTGGTGCCCATGACGATCAGGCTCGCGCCGGATGACTTCGCGATCTCGATGATCTGCTCGGG
>JBHELK010000039.1:0-30146 GCA_046263085.1 Actinomycetota bacterium | reverse complement strand
GCCCGTAACCCTCGAGGCCGGCGCGCTTGGCCGGGTTGTTCGTGAGCAGGCGCATCGACCGGACGCCGAGGTCGTACAGGATCTGTGCACCGATCCCGTAGTCCCGGGGGTCAGGCGGGAAGCCAAGCTCGACGTTGGCCTCCACCGTGTCACGCCCTTCCTCCTGCAGCGCGTAGGCCCGCAGCTTGTGAGCCAGGCCGATGGCCCGGCCCTCGTGACCTCGGATGTACAGGATGACGCCGCGACCCTCGGCGCCGACCTCGTCCAAGGCCCGCTCGAGCTGCGTGCCGCAATCGCACCGCAGGGAATGGAAGACGTCGCCCGTCAGGCACTCGGAGTGGACGCGCGTGAGGATGCGGTCCCCGTCCCCGACGTCGCCGAGGACCATGGCCACGTGCACGCGGCCGTCGACCAGGGACTCGTAGGCGAGGCTCCGGAACTCCCCGTACATCGTGGGGATCGTCGCCTCCGCCACGCGGCGGACCAGCTTCTCGGTCTTGCGCCGGAACTCGATGAGGTCGGCGATGGACACGAGTGTGAGGTCGTGCTCGGCGGCCACCTCCAGCAGATCCGGGAGCCGGGCCATCGAGCCGTCGGCGTGCATGATCTCGCAGATCACGCCGGCCGGGAACAGCCCGGCGAGCTTCGTGAGGTCGACCGCCGCCTCGGTGTGACCGGCTCGTTTGAGCACGCCGCCTTCCTGCGCTCGAAGGGGGAAGACGTGGCCGGGCATCCCGAAATCCTCCGGCTTCGAGCCCGGGTCCGTGACGGCGAGAACCGTGGCCGCCCGGTCGTAGGCGCTCGTCCCGGTGGTGGTGCCCTTCCTGGCGTCGATGGACACGGCGAACGCGGTCTCGTGATGCGATGCGTCCTGCGCGGTGACCATCAGTGGAACCTCGAGCTCGTCGAGTCGCCAGCCGGCGCACGGCATGCAGATGATCCCGCGGCCGTGGGTGGCCATGAAGTTGATGGCTTCCGGCGTGACCTTCTCGGCCGCCATCACGAAGTCGCCCTCGTTCTCGCGGTCGGCGTCGTCGACGACGATCACGATCTTCCCCTCGCGGATGTCGTCGATGGCTCGCTCGATGGGGTGGAAGTCCCCGCGTGCTGCCTCGGTCATCCCGCGGCCTCGTTTCCCGGACGGGTCAGGAACCGCTCGACGTACTTCGCGACGACGTCGACCTCGAGGTTGACCGGATCCCCCGACCTGGCGCGTCCGAGCGTGGTCACATCGAGCGTGTGCGGGACGAGAGCCACCGCGAACCGCCGGCCGTCGAGACCGGCGACGGTGAGGCTCACCCCGTCCACCGACACCGAGCCCTTGTCCACGAGATAGCGGGTCAGCTCGGCGGGCACCTCGATCGTGACCTCGCTCCCCGATCCGTTCCCCGCCACAGCCACCACCCGGCCCACGCCGTCCACGTGGCCCTGAACGAGGTGGCCGCCCAGGCGCGTGGTGAGCGTGACGGGGCGCTCGAGGTTGACCGGCGAGCCCTCCGCGAGCCGGCTCAGGGCGGTGCGAGCGAGGGTCTCCGGCGACAGGTCGAACGCGAGCGACTCGTCGTCGCGTTCCACGACGGTGAGGCACACGCCGTTGACCGCGATGGATGCCCCGACCGAGGCGTCCTCCGCCACGACCCGGCACCCCACCACGAGTCGGCCGTTCGACCGTTCGCGGACCTCGCCGAGCTCCTCAACGATCCCGGTGAACACTCGCCTCCACCTTCAGATCGGGCCCGAGACGCTCGACGGCAGTGAACCGCAGACCGATGGCCTCGGCGATCGTCTCCACGCCGCGACCCATCAGCACGCCCGGCGCTTCGTCCCCGCCGATGACCTTCGGGGCGAGATACAGCACCACCTTGTCCACGAGGCCGACCTCGACCGCGCTCCACGCGAGCGTCGGCCCGCCCTCGAGGAGCACGCTCTGGATCGAGCGCTTCCCGAGATCGGCGAAGCACTCGGCCAACGGGACGCGGCCGTCGGCGGTGTCGTACACCACGACCTCGGCGCCGGCCGTCCGCCAGGCCGCTCGCCGCTCCTCGGCGGCGCGCTCCGTGGTGGCGACGAGCGTCGGGGCCTCGTCGGTGAGAACCGCCGCCGTGCCCGGCAGCCTGCCGGAGGCGTCCACCACCACCCGCAGGACGGGGCGGCCGCGGTACCGGGGGTCGCGCACGGTCAGGGCGGGGTCGTCCGTGGCGGCGGTGCCTCCACCGACCACGATCGCGTCCGATGCCCCACGCAGACGGTGCACGTCGGCGCGCGCTTCCTCGCCCGTGATCCAGCGCGAGGAGCCGTCGCGCGCGGCCACCTTGCCGTCGAGCGACGCCGCCAGCTTCAGGGTGACGAACGGCATCGACGTCGTGACGTGCTTCACGAACGCTTCGTTGAGTCGCCCGGCGGGCTCCTCGAGCACGCCGGGCGCCACGTCGAGGCCGGCGTCGCGGAGCCGGGTGAGGCCCCTGCCGTCGACCACGGGATTGGGATCGACCGCCGCCACCACCACCCGGGCGACGCCGGCCTCGATCGCCGCCAGGGTGCAGGGCGGAGTCCGCCCGTAGTGATCGCAGGGCTCGAGCGTGGTGTAGAGGGTGGCGCCGCGAGCCGCCTCGCCGGCCTCCCGCAGAGCGAGGACCTCGGCGTGGGGCTCCCCCGGCCCGAGGTGCCAGCCGCGGCCGACGACCGTGCCGTCGGCGACGACCACCGCGCCCACGAGGGGGTTCGGGGACACGAGACCGCGGCCGCGTGCGGCCAGGTCGAGGGCCTCGTCCATGAACCGTTCGTCGTCCACGCACACCTCCGGTAGGGACGAGACGAGGAGAGGCGAGCGCCGCAGCCGAGACCGCGGACCATCGCTTCCCGTCTTCTCTCATCCCGACTGTGACGGTCGGTCCCGGAGTTGCACCGGGTCCACCCTCGAGTGGCTCACGAGGGGTCGCGGACTCTCACCGCCGGTGGGGAATCGCACCCCGCCCCGAAGACGAGCTTTGCAAGCCCAGTATAGGACGACTGACCGAAGGTCAGCCCGCAGGATGTCTCAGTCGGCGACGCGCCGGCGGTCCACGGCGTAGGCGGAGTGCGGCTCGCGCTTCGCGAACTGCTTCATCTCGGCGGCCACGGAGATGGCCTCGCCGTAGTGGCTGAACTTGCGCGTCTCGGTGGTGGCCACACCGATCGAGATGGAGATCACGGGGAACTTCTGGGGGTTCCCCTGCCGGTCCTCGATCTCGATGAACCCTCGCTCGAGGTCGTCGCGATCGTAGGAGTTCGGGATCTCGAGGTCGAAGCGCTCGATGATGCGCATGGCGGTCTGCTCGGCCACGTCGGGCGTCACGACCACCACGAAGTCGTCGCCGCCGACGTGCCCCACGAATCCCTCGGCCCGGCTGTACTCCTCGACCGTGTCCTGCAGGATGCGGGCCGTGGCCTGGATCACGCGGTCCCCGCGCAGGAACCCGTAGTGGTCGTTGAAGGCCTTGAAGTTGTCCATGTCGCAGTTCAGGAGGGCGAAGGCCTGGTTCTCCTCGACGCGCCGCTGCACCTCGTCCTCGATCCGGATGTTGCCGGGGAGGCCGGTGAGCGGGGAGAGGTTCCGGTTGTCCCGGGCGCGTCGCAGCGTGGTCTTCACTCGCGCCAGGAGCTCGATGGGGTCGAACGGCTTGATGATGTAGTCGTCGGCGCCGGCGGTGAGCCCGAGGACCTTGTCGGAGGACTGCGCCTTGGCGGTGAGCATGATGATGCAGGTGTTCGCGGTGCGCGTACTGCGCCGAAGGCGCTGCGCCACCTCGAAACCGTCCACCCGCGGCATCATCACGTCGAGCAGCACGAGGTCGGGACGGATCTCCTCGGCGCGGCGGAGCGCCTCCTCGCCGTCGGTGGCCACAGCCACGTCGAAGCCGGCGGAACGGAGGTTGACCTCCACGAACCGCGCGATGTCGGGATCGTCGTCGACGACGAGGATCATCTCGGGCATCGGCTCAGTCCTCCCCTCGTGCCGCGACGGAGAGCCGCTCTGCGGCCTTCGCGACATCGTCGGCCTTGAAGATGGAGGACGCCGCCGCGAGCACCGTGGCGCCGGCGTCGATACACCGCCGCCCGGTCTGCTCGTTGATGCCGCCGTCCACCTCGATGTCGACGGCGAGCCCCCGGCGGTCGATCTCGGTGCGCGCGGCCTCGATCTTGCGGATCATGTCGTCGTTGAACGGCTGCCCGGCGTAGCCGGTCTTGTACAGGGTCATCACCAGCACGCTGTCGATGTCCTCGAGATGGGGGAACACGCCCTCCACGGGCGTCTCCGGGTTCACGCCGAGCCCAACACGGAACTCGTGCTTGCGAGCCAGCGCCACGGTCTCGGCGGGGTCATCCAGGGCCTCCATATGGCAGGTGACCATGTCGGTACCCGCCGCCTGGAAGTCGTCGAACAGCTTCGCGGGGGTCTCGACCATCAGGTGACAGTGCAGGGGCAGGGTCGTGTGCGGGCGCAGCGACTCAACGACCACCGGTCCGATCGTGAGAGGAGGCACGAAGTGGGCATCCATGACGTCCACGTGGATTAGGTCGGCATATCGCTCGACTGCCTTTACCTGGTCGCCCAGGAAGGCGAAGTCGGCCGAGAGGATCGAAGCCGCGAGCCTGCCCATCGCGTCGATTCTACCGACGGCCCCGCTGCCGCGGGCTAGGCCATTCGCCGGAACGCCGCGACGAACATCGCGTCGGTGCCGTGCAGGTGGGGCCACAGGCGGATACGGGGGGCGGGGCCGTCCGGACCCGCGATGTCGACGGGCTCCAGATCGGGCCGGTGGCGCAGGATGGCGTCACAGGCGGCGTCGGTCTCCGCACGCGGGAACGTGCACACCGAGTACACGAGCCGGCCCCCCGGGCGCAGGAGCTCCGCCACGGAGGAGACGATCGCGACCTGGAGCCGGGCGAGGTGCGAGAGGTTGTCCCGGCGAGGGCGCCACAGGAGCTCCGGGCGCCTGCGCGCGGCACCAAGCCCCGAGCACGGAGCGTCGACCAGGACGCGGTCGAACGCCCCGCGAAGAGCCGGCCGCCGCGCATCCTGCGCGAGCACTCGAACCGGCACGCCGAGCCGCGTTGCCACGCCGTTGATGAGGCCGGCTCGCTTCGGCATCGCATCCGCCGCCACGGTGAGACCGCCCCCGCCGACGAGGCAGGCCACATGCGTGGCCTTCCCCCCGGGCGCGGCGCACGCGTCGAGGACGCGCTCCCCCGGCAGAGGGTCGAGTGCCCCGACCACGAAGGCCGACGCTTCGTCCTGCACCGTGAACCAGCCGTCGTTCCATCCGGGAAGGCGCTGCGGCACTGCGGCGCGCACGAGCAACGTGTCCCGGTGGACCGTGCCGCGCCCGACCTCGATGCCCGCCTCCGACAGCGCCCGTTCCAGGTCCTCGCTCGAGATCCGGCACGTGTTCGTTCGCAGGCCCATGGGCGGCGCCGTCGCGAGGGCCCGAGCGGCGTCCTCCACCTCGTCACCCACGAGGCGCCGGAGGTCTCGGACCGCCCAGGTCGTCAGGCCGGTTCGGATCGACACGTCCCCATCACCGTCACCGCCCGGCCACGTGGGAGTCTCCGCGGCGAGCCTGCGGAGCACGGCGTTGAGGAAGCCACGTTCCCGGCCGCTCGCCAGCGCGACCGTCTCCCCCACCGCCGCGTGATCGGGGATCCGCGTGAACAGGAGCTGATACGCGCCGAGGCGGAGCAGCGCGCGGGCCGACCCGCTGGCCCGGGCCAGGGAGCGTTCCGTGTGCCGCTCGATGGCCCAGTCGAGGGGGATGATCCGGCGAAGGGTCCCGTACACGAGCTCGGCGGCAAGGTCCCGATCCCGTGCCGGCAGACCCGAGCGGCGAAGGGCCGCCGACAGCGCGAGCGTGGAGTATCCGCCGTGTTCGGTGACCCGGCGGATCACCGCCAGCGCGAGCGATCTAGCTGAAGCGCTCACCCGGCTCCGGTCGGTACCCGCGGACGAACTCCGCGGCACTCATGCGCTTGCGTCCGGCCGGCCCGACCTCCAGCGGTGCCAGGCTCCCTTCGCCCGCGGCGATGACGAACCCCTCCTTCCCGGTCGCAACCACCGTTCCCGGTTCCCCGGCCTCGTCGCGGGTTGCCGCTCGGAAGATCTTCACGGTGTCGTCGCGGAAGCGGGTCGAGGCGCCCGGCTCCGGCGACATGGCGCGCACCCGCCGTCCGAGCTCGGTGGCGGGACGGGTCCAGGCGAGCCATCGGTCCTCGGCGGTGAGCTTCGGCGCGAACGAGGCACCGGCGTCGTCCTGCGGCGTCTCGGTCAGGGCACCTCCGGCGAGACGGTCGATGGTGTCCAGGAGCAGCCGCGCCCCGATCGCCGCGAGCCTCTCCCCCAGCGCTCCCGCGTCGTCCTCCGGGTCGATGGCCTCCTCGGCCCGCAGGAGGATCGGGCCGGTGTCCATGCCCTCGTCCATGCGGATCGTGGTGAGGCCGGTGGCCGTCATCCCCTCGAGCAGCGAGCGCTGCACGGGCGCCGCGCCTCGGAGCTCCGGCAGGAGCGAGAAGTGCAGGTTCACGGGGGCGACGGTGGGAAGCTCGAGGACGGCCGGCGGCAGGATCTCGCCGTAGGCCACCACGACCAGCACATCCGGTCCCGAGCGCTGCAGGGCCTCGAACCCGGGTCCCGATCGCACGGTCTCGACCTCCGCGAGAGGGCTGCCCAGATCGCGCGCGGCCTCCGCGACGGCCGTCGGTGTGAGCTTCGCGCCGCGACCGGCCGGCTTCGGAGCACGCGTCACCACGAGGACGAGATCGTGGGCCGATCCGGCGAGTGCTTCGAGCGACGGGACGGACCATCGGTCGCTCCCGAGGAACGTGACGCGCATCCGAGCGCCCGCGCCGGCTACAGCGCGCGAGAGGGGTCGCCCTGGCGTGAGGCGAGCCCGAGCTCCTGCTCGCGGAGCAGACGCATCGCTTCGCGCCGGTCCTCCGCCGAGAGTCGATCGATGAACAGGATGCCGTTCACGTGATCGGTCTCGTGCTGGAGGATGCGGGCCATGAAGTCCTGGGCGTCGAAGGCGACGGGCGTGCCGTCGACCTCGTAGCCGCTCACGCGGATCGCGGCCGCGCGCTGCACCGGGAAGTACAGCCCCGGCAGCGACAGACACCCCTCCTCGCCGTCCTGCTCCCCGCGGGGGTCGAAGAGGTCGGGATTGACGAGGCTCCTCGGCCCGGAGCCGTCGTCGAACACGATGAGTCGAAGAGACACGCCGACCTGGGGCGCGGCCAGGCCGACGCCCGGCGCGTCGTACATGGTCTCCAGCATGTCGTCGGCGAGCTTCCGGAGCGACTCGTCGAAGCGACCCACCGGCCTCGCTGCGTCGCGGAGCACCGGATCACCGAAGCGCTTGATCGGCAGGATGGCCACGTCGTCTCCTCGGCTCACAGATGAGGTTCGGCCTCGACACGGGAAACGATCCCGCGTTCGGCGAGCGTTCGCACGGTGCGACCGAACTCCGCGCGTCGATCCGGACGCACGGTGACCAAGCATACTCGGTCGTCTCCCAGCGACGTCTCGAGCAGGTGGGCGGGATCCGTCGCCTCGAGCGCCTTCAGCAGCTCGACGGTCCCGACCACGCGGAACACGGGATGCCCGACGGGGAAACCGGCGGCGGATCGCCGTTCCGCTTCGGATCGGTGGAAGGCGGCGGGGTTGCCCCGGACCAACGCCTGGATGGCCGGGTCGCCCGCCCGGTGGCTCTGCACGATGACCCGGCCTTCCGGTCTGGCCCAGCCGGCGGCGTCCATCCACACGGCGAGGGAACGCTCCATGGCCGACAGCCCCGGCCGTCTCGCTGCGAGGTCCGCGTCGAGGATCCCGACGAGGTCGAGCGACGGCGCCGGAACGTCCTTCACCGCCTCCGCTCCCCCGATCGTGATGCCATCACCGAGCTCGGCTCGCCTCCGCACCGGAACGTGGACCAGGCGCCCGACCCACTCCTCGACGCGTTCCGCGCCGCCCCGGACGATCCCGAGGTCGCTCGACCCGCAGTTCGCGCATCGGCCCTCTGCCTCGCACACCGTGCACCGCACGCTCCCTCCCTCGGCGCGCAACAGGCCGCCGCACGCCGCGCACGCAGCCGGCTCCCCGCACGCCTTGCACACCCGAGCGACCCCGTACCCCGGCAATGGCTCGTAGACGAACGCCCGCTTCGCGCTCTTCAAGGCACCAACCAACCGCGGGGCTTTCCCCTCCGGCCCCGGTTTCACCACCTCCACCGGCGGCCAGCTCCGCGTCGCCGGCGCAACATCGACCGCCTCCATCACCGCCGCCTCGGCGGAGTGGCACAGGGCCGACATCACCAACGTCGCCCCCTCGATCTCCGCCCGGGCTGCCGCAACGTCCCGAACGTGGAAGTACGGCGACCGCTCCTCCCGATGCAACGCGTGCCCCTCCCTCGACACCCAGATCAACCCAAGATCGGTGATGGGCGCGAACACCGCCGGTCGAGTCCCGACGACGACGTCGTATCGCCCCGTCTGGATGTCCAACCACATCCGATACCGCTTTCGCTTGTCCCCTCCGAGAAACGCACAGACCCGGTCGCCGAAGGCTTCGCGCAGCGCATCGGCGGTCGCCGGCACCGGATCCGCCTCCGGCACGATGACGATCGCTCGCCGGCCTGCGCGCAGACATGTGTCGACCGCCTCCACGGTCACCGAATGCTCGTGCTCCGGTACATGTCGCAGTCGATAGATGGCGTGCTTGCCTGTCGTGATCGACTCGGCGATCAGCGCGCCGTTTCGGTATGTCCCGAGGGACGTCGAAGCGGCAGGTGGTAACGCGGTGCGAGGGGCCTGCCGCGTACCCGCCCCCTCTTCCCCAGCCACCCGCGGTGGAGACGACCGCCCGATCACCGTCGCGAGCGGCGCGATGTAGCGCTCGGACATCCATCGGTAGAGCTCCAGGAGCCCTTCGTCGAAGAACGGGACCGGCGACACAACCTTGTTCACCTTCAGCATCCGAGGCGGGATGTCCTCGGTCGGCCCGAGCACCCATCCCCGAGCCAGCTTCCCGTGGAACCGCACCGAGACCAGCGATCCAACGCCGGCCTCCAGGTCGGACGCCAGCTCGTACGTGAAGGGGCGATCGAGTGAGAGGACCGGCCGATCGAGACAGACGGAGACCGGGCCGGTGAGCGCTGTCACTCCCATGAGCCGGGGCGGTTCCGCGGAGTTGGACCGGCGGGGTCGAGGGACGGAGCGAAGCCGCCCCGGCCCCGAGGACGACTCAGAGCTACCCCAGCGCGCGCCGAAGGTCGTCGGCGCGGTCGGTCTCCTCCCACGAGAAGCCCTTGCGCCCGAAGTGCCCGTAGGCGGCCGTCTCGCGGTAGATCGGCCGGCGCAGGTCGAGGTCGCGGATGATGGCCGCGGGCCGGAAATCGAAGAGGTCGCGCACCACCTCGACGATCCGTGCCGGGTCCACCTGCTCCGTCCCGAACGTGTCGACGTTCAACGACACGGGATGCGCCGTGCCGATGGCGTAGGCCACCTGGAGCTGCACGCGGTCGGCCACGCCCGCCGCGACGAGGTTCTTCGCCACGTACCGACCCATGTACGCCGCGGAGCGGTCCACCTTTGTGGGGTCCTTGCCGCTGAAGCACCCGCCGCCGTGCGGCGCCATGCCCCCGTAGGAGTCGACGATGATCTTTCGCCCCGTCAGCCCGGTGTCCGCCTTCGGCCCGCCGATCTCGAAGCGCCCGGTGGGATTGACGAGAACCCGCACGTCCTCGGCGTCGAGGTCGAGCTCGCGAAGCACCGGGTCGATCACCTCGGCCTCGACGTCGGGAGCGAGCAGGGTCTCGACGTCCACCTCCTCGCGGTGCTGCGCCGAGATGAGGACATTGTCGATGCGGACGGGACGGCCGTCCTCGTACTCCACGGTGACCTGGCTCTTGCCGTCCGGGCGCAGGTACGGGATGACCCCCGCCTTGCGGACGTCCGCGAGCCGCTTCGCCAGCCGGTGCGCCAGCGAGATGGGGAGCGGCATGAGCTCCTCGTTCTCGCGGCACGCGTAGCCGAACATCATGCCCTGGTCCCCGGCGCCCACCGCGTCGAGCTCGTCGCCGGATCCACCCCGATGCTCGAGGGCATCCTCGACGCCGATGGCGATGTCCTGCGACTGCTCCTGGATCGCGGTCATGACGCCGCACGTGTCGCCGTCGATGCCGAACTTCGCGTCCGTGTAGCCGATGTCGAGCACCGTCCTGCGCACGATGCTCGGGATGTCGACGTAGCAACTCGTGCTGATCTCGCCGGCCACGAGCACGAGCCCGGTGGTCACGAGCGTCTCGCACGCCACCCGCCCCTGGGGGTCCTCAGCCATGATCGCGTCGAGGACCGCATCGGAGATCTGGTCGGCGAGCTTGTCGGGGTGACCCTCGGTGACCGACTCCGAGGTGAAGAGATGCCGGTGCCCCATGCGCCGGATTCTACCCGCGGGAGGCCAGGATCTTGCGGACCTGGTCGAGGATGGCCCCGGCCAGCTCGCGCTTCGTCCACGTGCGCAGCGCCGCGTCGTCGCCCGCCGGCGACAGGATCATGGCGTCATTGGTCTCGCTCCCGAAACCGGTCCCCTCGCGGCCCACCTCGTTGACGACGATGAGGTCGAGGTGCTTCTCGGCGAGCTTGCGGCGGCCTGCTTCCTCGAGATCGTTCGTCTCGGCGGCGAAGCCCACGAGCACGGGGCGATCCCCCCGCTCGCTTCGCTCTCCGAGCTCGCGCAGCACATCCGGCGTGGGCTCGAGCCGGATCTCCGGCACGCCCCAGCTCTTCTTGATCTTGCGGTCGGACTGCACCGCCGGACGGAAGTCCGCGACCGCCGCCGCCTTGACGACGACATCCACGTCCCCGGCCTCCGCCAGCACGGCATCGCGCATCTGCTGGGCGGTCTCGACGTGAACCACTCGAACGCCGTCCGGATCCGGCAAGGAAACCGGGCCGGTCACCAGGACCACATCGGCTCCGCGCACCCTGGCCTCCTCGGCGATGACGAAGCCCATGCGGCCCGTGGATCGGTTGCCGATGAAGCGCACCGGGTCGATCGGCTCGTGGGTCGGCCCCGCCGTCACCAGGATGCGCCAGCCGGCGAGGTCGCGTCCCCGCCGTGCGAGGTCCTCCAGCCTGGCGAGGATGTCCTCCGGCTCGGCCATCCGACCGAGCCCCTCGTCGCCCGCCGCGAGCGACCCGGCAACGGGCCCCACGAACTCGACGCCCCGGCGCGATAGCTCCCGGATGTTGGCCTGCGTGGCCTCGTTCTCGTACATCCCCGTGTGCATCGCCGGCGCGATCACCAGGGGGCAGGTGGCCTCGAGGAGCGTCGAGGTCAGGAGGTCGTCGGCGATGCCGGATGCGAGCTTCGCGATGCTGTTTGCCGTCGCCGGCGCCACGACGGCGAGGTCGGCCTCGTGCGCCATGCGCACGTGCACGACACGTTCCGGATCCTCGAACACGTCCGTGCGAACGGGCCGGCCGGACAATGCGGCGAACGTGGCTTCCCCCACGAACCGCAGGGCCGAGGTCGTCATGACCACCTGAACGGTGGCGCCGGCCGTCGTCAGGAGTCGCGCCAGGGAGCAGGCCTTGTAGGCGGCGATGCCGCCGGTGACGCCGACGAGGATCCGTCTCCCCGACAGGGCGGAACGTCCGTCGGGGACAGGGCCCGGCCTCCTACTTGATGCCGACACCCTCGGGCCGATCGAAGACGATCTTGCCCTCCGCGATCTCCTGCAGTGCGATCGACAGCGGCTTGCTCTTCAGGCCGCCGCTCTCGAGGAGGGGCGGGACGAAGTCGCCGCGGCCCTCGCCGAGCTGGCTGTAGTAGGAGTTGATCTCGCGCGCCCGCTTCGACGCCAGGATGACCAACGTGTACTTCGAGTCCATCCCCTCGGCGCCGAGCAGGTCGTCGATCTTCGGTTCGATCATGACTCGTCCCTTTGCTCGCTTCGGTATCGCTCGATGATAGCAAGCACCTCGTCGGCCGCCCGGGAGAGCTCGTCGTTCACGACCACGTGATCGAACCTCGCCTGCTCGGGGAGCTCCCGTTCGAACGCCACGTCGAGACGCTCCCGGAGCTCGTCGGGGCTCTCCGTCCCCCGGGAGCGCAGCCGCTTCTCCAGCTCCTCGCGGCTCGGCGGGGTGATGAACACGAGCACGGCGTCGGGCATGCGGTCCTTCACGATCCGCGCGCCCTGGACGTCCACCTCGAGCAGCGCGTCCCGCCCGGCACCGAGGGCCTCCTCCACCGGCCCCCGCAGCGTGCCCGAGCGGTGACCGAACATTGACGCCCACTCGAGGAACGCGCCCTCGCGGACCAGCCCCTCGAACTCCTCCTCGGACATGAACCGGTACTCGCGACCGTCCACCTCGTCCGGCCTGGGCGCGCGGGTCTTCGCCGAGATCGACCAGAGAAGCGAGGGATCGCGAGCCAGGAGGATGTTGACGACGCTCCCCTTGCCCACGCCGGAAGGGCCGGAGATGACGAAGAGCCTGCCGGTACGCCCTGCCGCCGAGTTGAGCCCTACTTCTTGGCGAACTCGTCGAGCAGCGCGGACCGCTGCTTCGCCCCGAGACCCCGGACCCGCCTGCTCGCCGAGATGTCGAGCTTCTCCATGAGCTTGCGCGCCCGGACCTTCCCCACGCCGGGCAGCGACTCGAGCACGGTGGAGACCTTCATCTTGCCGACGGTGTCGGTTCCCTGGTCCTGGAGGATGTCGGAGAGCGATCGCTTGCCGGACTTCAATTCCCCCTTTACCTCGGCCCGCTTCCGGCGCGCCTCAGCCGCCTTCTCGAGCGCTTGCCTCCGCTGTTCCTCGTTCAGCACCGGTAGCGGCATGGTTGGTCTCCTCCTGCCTTCGGGGATTTGAGACGCGGGATTATAGGCGCGGGCTCTCGGGCCCAGCAAAGGCGTTCAGGAGAGCTCTGAGAGGATCGCTCGCGCGGCGCCGGCCGGATCGGACGCGTCGGCGACGGGGCGGCCGACGACGATGTGATCCGCGCCGGATGCCATCGCCTCGCGCGGGGACAGCACGCGGACGTGATCGTTGGATCCGGAGCCGCTGGGACGGACGCCGGGCACGACGACGATCGGTTCCTCGCCGAGGACCTCGCGCACCTCCTTGACGTCGTCGCCCGACACGACGACACCCGACGCGCCGGCCTGCACCGCCTCGAACGCGAGTGACGCCGGCGACGCGAGCGACTCACCGCCGACGCTGGAGAGGACGGTCACCGCGAGGATGGCGGGGGCACCGAATCCCGCTTCGTTCGCACCGGCCGCCGATCCCTCGACGGCCGCCTCCACCATCGACGGACCGCCGAGGGAGTGCACGGTCAGCAGCGCGGCTCCCAGGCGCCCCGCGTTGCGCGCGGCCCGGCCCACCGTGGTCGGGATGTCGTGCAGCTTCAGATCGAGGAACACGGGGCCGTGGGGGCGGACCCGCTCGACGGCAGCGGGGCCCGCCGCCGTGAAGAGCTCCAGGCCCACCTTGAGCACCCCGGCGGCACCCGCGAGGGCCGTCGCCAGACCCTCCGCCCGGTCCAGATCGGACGTGTCCAGGGCCACCACCAGCGGATTCGCACCCACCCGGCGCATCAGGACCCCTCCTCGGAGGGCTCGGGGGCGGCGGGCCCATGAGCGGTTCCCCGCAGGGCCTCGGGGTCCGGCAGGCCGCATTCCATGAGATGGCGGCCGATCCCGATGGCGATCTCGACCGGCGCCGCGGGATCCACGAACATCGCCGTCCCCACCTGGACCGCGGTCGCACCCGCCGCGATGTACTCGACCGCGTCCTCCGCCGTGGTGACACCACCGACGCCAACGATCGGCACGTCCGGGAGGCCCTGCGCCACGCGATACACGGCGAGCAGCGAGATCGGCTTGATGGCGGGGCCGGAGAGGCCGCCGGTCCCCGACGCGAGCTTGGGCCGATGTGTGCGCGCGTCGATGGCGATGCCCGTGACGGTGTTGATCAACGTCACCCCGCGCGCGCCCGCGGACATGCATGACTTCGCCACCTCGACGACGTCCGACGTTTCCGACGAGAGCTTCGCGAGCACCGGTACTCGAGCCACACCGGTCACCGCGGCGACGGCGGCCGCCGCCTGGTCGGCATCGGAGGCGAAGAACCGCCCGCCACGCTCGTCGTTGGGGCAGGAGAGATTCAGCTCGAGACCGGCGACGGTCCCGACCGAGGCGAACGCCGCTGCCACCCGCAGGTACTCCTCGACGCTCGCGCCCGCCACGGAGGCGAACAGCGGCACCCCGATCTTCGCGAGGCCTGGGAGACTCGCGAGCGCGGCGTCCACCCCCGGGTTCTGGAGGCCGATCGAGGAGAGCAGTCCCGAGGAGGTCTCGGCCATTCGGGGGGTGGGGCTTCCCCGGCGAGGGCGCATGGTGACACTGGGGAGCACGATCCCGCCGACCTTTCGCAGATCGACGAGTCCCGACACATCCTTGGGGGCGCTGAAGCAGCCCGAGGCGATCATCACGGGTGTGGGGAGCCGGAGCCCGCCGAGGTCGACCGCGAGCGTCGGCTTCATGCGGCCCCCGGACGGCCCCACCGCTCCCACAGGACCCGCCCCGCGTTGAACACCGGGCCGCTCACGCAGGCGCGAAGACGCTCGTAGCCCGCCCCGTCGATCCTGGCCACCGGCACGACGCACGTGCCGCAGAGTCCCAGGCCGCATGCCATGAGCTCCTCCAGGACCACCTGGGCGGG
Source organism: Actinomycetota bacterium (assembly GCA_046263085.1). GTDB lineage: Bacteria > Actinomycetota > UBA4738 > UBA4738 > JACQTL01 > JBHELK01. The sequence goes on along the minus strand of JBHELK010000039.1, from coordinate 15,387 downwards.
GAGGCGACTGGCCTTGCAGTACTCGGCGACCCGCTGCACGACGCTCCTCGCTCCCGCCGCGTACACGACCTGTGCGCCGGAGCGCTCCACCGCGGCGGCCAGGACGTCGATGGGGTCGGCACGCTCTCCCACCGTCCCGTCCTCCGTGACGATCGTGATGGAGTGCGCGAGGCGCTTGCCCTCGATGGGGTTGAACAGGCGGTCCTGGGAGGGCGCGAACACGATCATGTCGACTCGCTTGCCCCTCCCGCGGAGCTCCTCGGCCAGGAAGTACAGGGGCGCGGCGCCATAGCCCTGGGCGAGGAGGAGGCAGTTCGTGGGCCTCGGGTACCCGAAGCCGTTGCCGAGCGGCCCGATCAGATCGACGAACTCGTGCGCTCTCGCGTCCGCGAGCCAGGACGTCCCGGGTCCCGCCCGGTCGACCACCAGCTCCACCGTGCCCGCCCATCCTCCCCTGCGGGACGCCTGGTGGATGAAGAAGGGCCGGCGCAGCGTGAAGCTCCGCCCGTGCGGCATCCCGACCTCGACGAACTGCCCGGGCTTGGCGCGCTCCGCGATCTCCGGAGCCACGAGCGTCACGGTCTGGTACGCACCTGCGGCTCGCGAGGAGAGGACCTCGCACCGCGCGCGGATCACGTGACGGCCCCCTCCAATCCGAGCTGGGTCGGGCCCTCCCCCACGATCCGGCGATGGATCTCCTGGAGCGAGCGGGGCCTGGCCGGGTCGGAGCGAAGAGCCTCGATGCCCTGCACGGCCGCGATCGCGCCCGGGAGCGTGGTGACGCACGGCACGCCCGCGGCCGCGGCAGCCGTTCGGATGAAATACCCGTCGCCGCGCGGCTCGCGGCCGAATGGCGTGTTGATGACGAGATCGACGCGGCCCGCCCGGATGAGATCGACCACGTTCGGGTGCCCCTCCGACATCTTCAGGACCTGGGACACCCGGATCCCGCCCCGAGCCAGGACGGCCGCCGTCCCACCGGTGGCCAGGAGATGGAACCCGAGGTCCGCGAGGCGTTTCGCCGGGAACAGGATGGCCCGCTTGTCGCGGTTCGCGACGCTCACGAACACGGTCCCCTGGGTGGGCAGTCCTGCTCCTGCTCCGACGAACGCCTTGGCGAGCGCCAGGCCGAGGTCGCCCGCGGTCCCCATCACCTCACCGGTCGACTTCATCTCGGGCCCCAGGATGGTGTCGACGCCCGCGAACCGCCCGAACGGGAGCACCGGGGTCTTCACCGAGATGTGCGCCAGCCGGCGGTACCGGCTGCCGCCGGGCGGGACGATCCCCTCCTCCTCGAGCTCCTTCAGCGACCTGCCGGCCATCACCAGGGTCGCGATCTTGGCAAGCGACACCCCCGTCGCCTTGGAGACGTACGGGATCGTCCGCGACGCGCGGGGGTTTGCCTCGAGGATCCACACCTTCTCGTCCTTCACCGCCATCTGGACGTTCAGCAATCCCCGGACGCCGAGCGCCTGCGCCAGCTTCCGGGCGGCGCTCTCCGCCTGGTCCAGCTCGTCGTCGGACAGCGTGGAGGGCGGCACGACGCACGAGGAGTCCCCGGAGTGCACGCCCACCTCCTCGATGTGCTCCATGACCGCGCCGATGTAGACGTCGTCGCCGTCGGCGATCGCGTCGACGTCGATCTCGATGGCTCCTTCCAGGAACCGGTCGATGAGGACCGGGTGCTCCGGTGACGCGGCGGCCGCCGTCTCCACGAAGCCGGCCAGCTCGTCCTCGCCGTAGACGATCTCCATGGCCCGGCCGCCGAGGACGTAGGAGGGGCGCACCAGCACCGGGTAGCCGATCCGCGAGGCGATCTCGCGGGCCTCGTCGAGGTTGCGGGCCTCGCCGTGCTCCGGCGCGGGGAGGCCGAGGTCGTGGCAGAGCTGCGCGAACTTCCCCCGATCCTCGGCGAGGTCGATCGATGCCGGCGACGTGCCCAGGACCCGGTACCCCTCTCGCTCCAGGGCGTGCGCGAGCTTGAGGGGCGTCTGTCCCCCCAGCTGCACGATGATCCCGACGGGCCGCTCGGCGGCGCACACGGCCAGCACGTCCTCGACCGTCAGAGCCTCGAAATAGAGGCGGTCGCTGGTGTCGTAGTCGGTGGAGACCGTCTCCGGGTTGCAGTTCACCATCACGGACTCGTAGCCGGCGTCGCTCAACGCGAACGCGGCGTGCACACAGGCGTAGTCGAACTCGATCCCCTGGCCGATGCGGTTGGGACCCGCGCCCAGGATGACCACGCGAGGCTTCTCGGCCGGCCGAACCTCCGACTCCTCCTCGTACGTGGAGTAGTAGTACGGCGTCCGCGCCTCGAACTCCCCCCCGCACGTGTCCACGGTCTTGAACACCGCCTCCACTCCCAGCGCGGTCCGCCGCCGCCGCACCGCATCCTCCGTCGACTCCAGCAGCGACGCGATCCGCCGATCCGAGAGTCCAAGTTGCTTGGCCTCGAGCCACTCATCGATGTCGACCTGCTCGAGACCCTTGCCCCGCAACGCTTCTGCCCCTTCCGCCACCTGCGCGATCTGATCCACGAACCAGGGATCGATCCGAGAAGCGGCGGCGACCTCATCCACCGAGTGCCCGGCAGCCAACGCCGCTTCGACGAAGTGGAGCCGTCGCTCGGTAGGCCGCGCGATTTCCGCCAGAAGGGCGGGGGCGTCGACCCCTCCGCCCCCAAGGTCGAAATCAGCCCGCTCCAGCGAACGCCACGCCTTCCCCAGCGCTTCCTTGAACGTGCGCCCTATGGCCATGACCTCCCCCACCGACTTCATCACCGTTGACAGGGTGGGGTCGGCTTGCGGGAACTTCTCGAAGGCGAACCTGGGGATCTTGACCACCACGTAATCGAGGGTGGGCTCGAAGGCGGCGGGGGTCTCGCCCGTGATGTCGTTGGTGATCTCGTCGAGGCGGTAGCCGACGGCGAGCAGCGCGGCGATCTTCGCGATGGGGAACCCGGTGGCCTTGGACGCGAGCGCCGAGCTCCGCGAGACGCGCGGATTCATCTCGATCAGCACCATCCGGCCGTCCTGCGGATCGACGGCGAACTGGATGTTGGAGCCGCCCGTCTCCACTCCCACGGCCCGGATACACACGAGCGCGGCGTCCCGCATCTCCTGGTACTCGCGGTCGGTCAGGGTCTGTGCCGGCGCGACCGTGATGGAGTCGCCGGTGTGCACGCCCATCGGGTCCACGTTCTCGATCGAGCAGATGACGACCGCGTTGTCCGCGCCGTCGCGCATGACCTCGAGCTCGAACTCCTTCCATCCCTCGACCGACTCCTCCACGAGGATCTCCGAGATCGGGCTCGCGGCCAGGCCGCGCGCCGCGATGTGCTGGAACTGCTCGGCGTCTCGGGCGATGCCCGTTCCCCCGCCGCCGAGGACGAACGACGGCCGCACGATGACCGGGAAACCGAGGCCCTCCGCCACCCCGACGGCCTCCTCCAGCGAGTACGCGAACCCGGAACGCGGCAGCGGAAGCCCGGCCTTGGCCATGGCTTCCGCGAACGACTTGCGGTCCTCGGCTCGATGGATGGCCTCGAGTCCCGCGCCGATCAGCTGCACGCCGTTGGCCTGCAGCGCCCCGCTCTCGGCGAGGGCGACGGCGATGTTCAGCCCCGTCTGCCCCCCGAGCGTCGGCAGCAGCACGTCCGGCTGTTCCTTCTCGATCACCTCGAGGACCGACTCGGGGGTGAGGGGCTCGATGTACGTGGCGTGGGCGAACTCCGGGTCGGTCATGATCGTCGCGGGGTTGGAGTTCACGAGCACCACGCGGTACCCCTCCCGCATCAGCACCTTGCACGCCTGCGTGCCGGAGTAGTCGAACTCGCAGGCCTGCCCGATGACGATCGGCCCCGACCCGATCACGAGGATCGATTCGATGTCCGTTCTCTTAGGCAGCCGACATCAACTCCCTGAACCGCGTGAACAGATACCGAGCATCGTGCGGCCCCGGAGCAGCCTCCGGGTGGTACTGGACGGCGAACGCCGGCACATCCAGGCACCGAAGTCCCTCCAGCGTCCCGTCGTTGAGGTTCCAGTGCGTCAACGCCACCGGGCCGAAGTCAGATCCCACGACTGGACGGTCACCGGCCGGAAAGCCATCGGGATCCACGGCGAACCCATGGTTGTGGCTGGTGACCTCGACGACACCGGTCTCGGTGTTGAGGACCGGCTGGTTCGCGCCCCGGTGTCCGAACTTCAGCTTGTACGTGGTGCCACCGAGCGCGAGGCCCAGGAGCTGGCTCCCGAGGCAGATCCCGAAGAGGGGCTTCTTCCCCAGGAGCTCACGGCACGCCTCGATGCCGTACGTGGTCGCCGCCGGATCGCCGGGACCGTTGGAGAGGAAAACGCCGTCGAATCGCCCGGCGAGGATCTCCGCGGCGGGGGTCTGCGCCGGGAACACCGTCGTCTCGCAGCCGTGGGCGGTGAGCAGCCGCAGGATGTTGCGCTTGATGCCGAAGTCGTAGGCCGCCACCCGGAACACCGGCCCGAGATCGGTGCTCGCGGCGCCGGCCAGGGCCGCCGCCTCGTACGGCTCCGGGGTGCTCACCGTGCGCGCCAGGTCCGCTCCCTCCATCCCGGGATGCTCCCGAACCCGCCGGAGCAACGACGCCGGCTCGAGATCCTCCGAGGAGATCGCGCAGCGCATGGCCCCCGCGTCACGGATCCGAAGGGTCAACCTCCTGGTGTCGAGGCCCTCGATCCCGAGGACGCCCGACGCCTCCAGCTCATCGGGCAGCGAACGCTCCGATCGCCACGACGACGCCCGCCTCGAGACCTCTCGCACGACGAACCCGCTGACCTGGATACGCTGCGACTCCGGGTCCGTGCGGTTCATCCCGTAGTTGCCCTGGTGCGGGTAGGTCATCGTCACGACCTGACCCGCGTACGAGGGGTCGGTCAGGACCTCCTGGTAGCCGCTCATGGCGGTGTTGAACACCGCCTCGCCGAACGCCTCACCCGTCGCCCCGAAGGCGCGTCCCCGCAGGGTGGTCCCGTCCTCCAGCACGAGCAGCGCCCTCGGCCCCTTCGCCGTCATCGCTGCGCCTTCCCGTCCTGCACCACGAGCTCCCCCCGATGGATCGTGTGGACGACGCGCCCCCGGAGCCGCCGCCCGAGGAACGCCGAATTTCGGCTCCTCGAGGCGAACGGCGCCTCCACCGTCCATTCCGCCGACGGGTCGAACACCACGAGGTTGGCGGGGCGTCCCGGCTCGACAGGGCCCCCGTGGCCGGCCGCGCCGAGGATCCGCGCCGGTGCCACCGACATGGCCTGGATGGCCCGCGCCAGCGAGATCACGCCCGGCTCGACGAGGTCGGTGAGCACCACAGCGAGGGCGGTCTCGAATCCGATCGTGCCGGGGGGCGCGTGGTCGAACTCCTGCTCTTTGTCCTCGATGGCGTGCGGGGCGTGGTCGGTGGCGATCGCATCGATCGTGCCGTCGGCGAGCCCGGCGCGAAGCGCGTCGCGATCGTCGGCGGTCCGGATCGGCGGGTTCACCTTCAGGTTGGTGTCGTAGCCGGTGAGGTCCTCGTCGGTGAGGACGAGGTGATGCGGCGTGACCTCCGCCGTCACCGCCACCCCCTCGGCCCTCGCCCGGCGCACCAGCTCCACCGATCCGGCGGCGGAGAGATGACACAGGTGCAGCCGGCCGCCGGTGAGGCGGGCCAGGATCAGGTCACGGGCAACGATGATCTCCTCGGCCGCGGACGGCGCGGCGCGCAGGCCGAGCACGCTGGAGTGGTACCCCTCGTGCATCTGGCCGCTCTCGGCCAGCGACGCCTCCTCGCAGTGCTCCGCGATCACCGCGTCGAACCCCTTCGCGTACTCGAGCGCCATGCGCAGGAGCCGGGCGTCCTGGACGCACTTGCCGTCGTCGGAGAAGATCCGCACGCCCGCCCCGGCCATCTCCCCCATCTCGGTGAGGGACGCTCCCGCGAGGCCCTTCGTGATGGCACCCACGGCGAAGACGTCGCAGATGCCGGCGCGCTCGGCGAGGAGTTGCACCTCCTGGATCACCGAGACGTCGTCCGCGACGGGCTCGGTGTTGGCCATGGCGGCGACGGCCGTGAACCCGCCGAGCGCGGCCGAACGCGACCCGCTCTCCACCGTTTCCTTGTCCTCCCTGCCGGGTTCGCGCAGGTGGGCGTGCAGATCGACGAGACCGGGCGCCGCGACGAGACCGTCGCAGTCCACGTCGGTGGCCCCCGACGGGCGTTCCCCGACGGCGGTCACGAGGCCGTCCTCCACGGCGATGTCGGTGACGGCGTCGCGGCCCGAAGCGGGGTCGACGAGCCTCGCGCCTCGCAGCACGACCTCAGGCATCCGCGGTACCTCCAAGCATGAGGAAGAGGAGCGACATGCGGACCGCGATGCCGTTCGTGACCTGGTCCTCGATGACGGAGCGCGGCAGGTCGGCCACGTCGGACGCGATCTCCACGCCGCGGTTCATGGGGCCGGGGTGCATGATCATGGCCTGCTCCGGGAGCGCGTCGACCCGCGAGCGCGACAGACCGTAGAGCCGCGCGTATTCGCGCACGCTCGGGAAGAACTGCTGGTTCTGCCGCTCCCGCTGGACCCGCAGCATGTAGCAGACGTCCGCCTTCGGTAGTACCTCGTCCAGGTCGTAGGAGACCGATGCCCCCCACGACGGCGCCTCCGGCGGGATGAGGGTCGGCGGCCCGACGAGCACCACCTCCGCGCCCATCCGAGCCAGCGAGAACGTGAGGGATCTCGCCACGCGCGAGTGCAGCACGTCGCCCACGATCACGGTCCGGAGTCCCTCGATCCGCGAGAAGCGCTCCCGGATCGTGTAGAGATCGAGCAGCGCCTGCGTCGGATGCTCGTGGGTGCCGTCGCCGGCGTTCAGCACCGAGGCCGACACGAACCTCGACAGCGTGTGCGCCGCACCCGAGGAGGAGTGCCGGATGACGATCGCGTCCGCACCCATGGCCTGGAGGGTGAGCGCCGTGTCCTTCAGGGACTCGCCCTTGGACACGCTCGACCCGCTCGAGGAGAAGTTGATGACGTCGGCGGAGAGCCGCTTCGCGGCAAGCTCGAAGGAGATGCGCGTTCGCGTGGAGTTCTCGTAGAAGAGGTTGACCACGGTGCGCCCCCGCAGGGCGGGGACCTTCTTCACGACTCGGGTCCCGACCTCGCGGAACGACTCGGCGGTATCGAGGATCCGTGTCACGTCGTCCCTCGACAGCTGCGTCACCGACAACAGGTGCTTGATCATCCCGGCCCCCCCACCGTCACCGCGTCCTCACCGTCGAGCTCCTTGAGCAGGACGCGGACGATCTCGTCCTTGCGAGTCGGAACGTTCTTTCCCACGTAGTCGGCCCGGATCGGCAGCTCGCGGTGGCCGCGATCCACGAGCACCGCGAGCTGCACCGCCTTGGGCCGGCCGAAGTCGACGAGCGCGTCCATGGCGGCCCGGATGGTCCGCCCGGTGTAGAGCACGTCATCGACCAGCACCACGGTGCACCCGGTGATGTCGAAGTCGATGCGGGTCTCGTGGACCTCGGGTGCCTCGGCCCGGCGCCCGATGTCGTCGCGGTAGAACGTGATGTCGAGCACGCCGACACGCACGTCCAGGCTCTCGATGCGCCGGATCTCGCCGGCGAGGCGGCGGGCGAAGTCGTCGCCCCGGGCCGCGATCCCCACGAGCACGACGTCCTCGGCTCCCTTGTTCCGCTCGAGGATCTCGTGGGCGATGCGCGTGGCCGCCCTGCGGATCTCCGCCTCGTCCATGAGCCGGGCGAGCGGGGATCCGTTGGCGTTCACGAAAAAGGACGCTCAGGCCGTGGGGGCCGGGCGTCCATGTCGATGCGCTGCGTCGTGATCAACTCCCTTCCCGGCCTCGCGGGACCGGCTTAAAGGGGAAGTCCCTCAGGGGAGAGGATAGCGCCGGTCCCGGCGGGGAGCAATCCTCCGGTCCGCAGCCTTCCTCGGGGGGCTACACTTGGCCCAGAGCAATCAAGGAGAACCCCCATGCTGGCTTTCTTCGAGTCCCTCGGTCCACTGGAGCTGGTCATCATCCTGGCCGTCGTCCTGCTCCTGTTCGGAGCGAAGCGCCTCCCCGAGATGGCCCGGTCGCTCGGCAGGTCCTCGCGAGAGTTCAAGAAGGGTATGAAGGAGGGCGCCGACGAGGACGAGGAGGACGCGACCGACGCCAAGAGGACCGAGGTCCGTCCCGACTAGCGTCGCCCCCGCCGGACCCAGACGTGAAGAGGCCCCGCCCGAAGGCGGGGCCTCTTGCTTCCTCCGAGCCGGTGACTAGTGGTTTCCGCTGTTGTGCGTGACGGCGTTCAGGGCGTCGACCTGACCGCTGCCGTACCAGGACGTGTGGCCCTGGCCTCCGTCGCACTCCTGCGGAGCTCCGTTGCTCACGCTCGTGAAGCTCGAGTAGCCCGAGGGCAGGCTGTTGGGGCAGACCTGCGGGTCGGCCGTCTGCTGGAGCAGCGCCGACACCTGTCCCGGGGACAGCTTGCCGTTGCCGGGGTTGCTCGAGTCCCCATACAGGCTGACGATCAGCGCGGCCACCCCGGCCACGTGCGGAGACGCCATGGACGTGCCCTGGAGGTAGCAGTACGTAACCGTCGGGTAGCTGGGGTCTGGGCCCGGCTCCTGCACCTTCCGCGTGCACGGGAAGCCCTCAGGCCACGTCGAGAGCACACGACCGTTCACGGCCTGCGGCGTCTGGCCGAAGAGCGAATCACCGCCCGGCGCAGCGACGTCGGCGCTGCTCACGCCGTAGCTCGAGTAGAAGGACTTCAGGTTGTCGGGGTACTGCCCTGCCGACCCGTCCTGCACCCGGTTGCCCGTGGCCGTCACACCGATCACACCCGGGATCTCCACCGGGATCACCACGCAGGCGTTCGTGATGGCACGCTCCTGCTCGCTCCCCGGCGGGTAGTCGGGGCTCGTGACGTCCTGGGTGGGATGCGAGAGGTCATCGCTCTCGTTCCCCTCCGCGGCCACGACGGTGGTCCCGTTCTGCATGGCGAACCGGATGGCCCGCTGCTCGGCCTTCCAGATCGCCCGCTGCACGGGGTCGTTCCTGCAGTTGAACAGGAACGGATCGGCGAAGTAGCTGTTGTTGGTCACGTCGATGTGATGGGTGCCCGCCCACACGAACGCGCAGATGACCGCCTGGGGGAAGAAGTAGCCGTCTGCGTCCCCTGCCTTGATCGCAGCGATCTTCACGTTCGGCGCAACGCCGACGATGCCGAAGCCGTTCGCGGCGGCGGCGATCGTGCCGGCGGTATGGGTTCCGTGCCCATTGTCGTCGTCGGCGGCGACCGCCCCAGGGACCGGGGCGCCCGACACGCAGTTCACGCTGTCGGCGTCGTCGATGTTCGCGGCGAGGTCCGGGTGGCGGTAGTCCGCTCCGGTGTCGATGTCGCCGACCACCACGGCGGGGCTCCCGCCCGTGACGGCGTGAGCCTCGGGCGTGTGGATCTGCCGCATGTCCCACTGCAGCCCGGAGAGCGAGTCGGAGTCGGATGCGGGCGCGTTCGGCAGGTCGCCCGGGGGCGGCCCCTCTGCGTCGCTGCCCTGCACCGTCTGTCCGTCGTCGATCTTCGTGGCGAAGTTGGTCGTGGCCGCCACGCCCTCCACCTTGCTGTCCTTCGACAGGTTGCTCTGGAAGGACGAGCTGTCGGACCTCGCGATCACCACGCCGATCTGCGGGTAGGAGTAGATCACGGTGCCACCCGCCTTCTGGATGGACTGCGCGGCGTTCGCATCCACTGAGTTGCCCTTGTAGAGCACGACGTAGTTCTGCGTCTGGCCACTCGGTGTGGCCGACGCGCCGGACGCCGCGGTCAGGGCCATGGCCCCCAGGACCACGCAGGCGACCAGCAGGGCGCTCATGCGTCGTAGGTGCATACCTCTCCCCTTTCCGTGCACGAAGTGGGAGGCGACGGTAGGAGAGCAAGCCGGAGCCGTCAAATTGAGGGGTTTGAGCGCTTTTGTGCAACTGCACTACGTGGCCATCTGACCGCGATCAGCGTTCGGCGTCCTCTTCCTCGGCGAGCGGGAGCGACCGGGCCACGGCGCCCAGGACGCCGTTCACGAACCGTCCGGAGTCCTCCGTCGAAAGCTCCTGCGCCGCCCGCACGGCCTCGTCGATGGCCGCTCCGGCGGGCACGTCCGGTCGATGCAGAAGCTCGTACGTGGCGAGGCGCAGGATCGAGCGGTCGACGGCGGCCATCCTCGGCACGGTCCACTCGTGAGCGTTGGCCCCGACGATTAGATCGAGCTCCTCGAGCTCCGACCCGACGCCCTCGACGAGCTCGCGCGCAAACTCGGGGACCTCGCGCCCGTCGGTGAGCCACTCCTGCAGTGCGTCCATCGGATGCTCGCCGCGGACGTCGGCCTGGAAGAGGATGTCGAGCGCGCACCGCCGAGCCGCAGCATGCGGGTGGGTGCGAGCGCTCACTTCTCTCGGGTGAGGTACTCCCCGGTCCGCGTGTCGACCTTGACCCGGTCTCCCTCCTCGACGAACAGCGGCACCTGCACGGTGATGCCGGTCTCGAGCGTCGCCGGCTTCATCGCGCCGGAGACGCGATCGCCCTTCACGCCCGGATCGGTCTTCGTCACGTTCAACACGACCGCCGCCGGCAGCTCCACGGAGATGGGGTTGCCCTCGTACACCGCGAGGATGCCGACGGCGCCCTCGGACAGGTACCGGGCGGCATCGCCCGCGACCCCCTCCTGCACGTGGTACTGGTCGTAGGTGGCCGTGTCCATGAAGACGAAGTCGGACCCCTCGCGGTAGAGGTACTGCATCTCACGCTTGTCGAGGATGGCTAGCCCGACCTTCTCGTCGGCCTTGAACGTGCGATCGAGGACGTTGCCCGACTTCACGTTGCGGAGCTTCGTCCTCACCACGGCCTGCCCCTTGCCCGGCTTGTGGTGCAGGAAGTCGAGCACGGTCCACAGGTCGCCGTCGAGCTGAAGCGTCATGCCGTTCTTCAGGTCGTTCGTCGAGACGCTCACAGGACGACGAGCTCCCTCGTCGATGTCCCGATCACGCGACAGCCGTCCTCGGTGACCTCCACCATGTCCTCGATGCGGACGCCGCCGAGACCTCCAACGTAGACCCCGGGTTCCACGGTGACGACGGCGCCCACCGGCAGCACGTCGCGCGCGTTGGCCCGGAGCGACGGCCCCTCGTGGATCTCGAGCCCGACGCCGTGGCCCAGGGAGTGGCCGAAGTGCTCTGCGTGCCCGGCGCCCGCGATCACGTCACGGGCCGCCGCGTCGGCGTCGCCCCCGGTCACGCCGGCCCGCACCGCGTCGATGCCGGCCTGCTGGGCCCTCGACACGAGGTCGTGGATCTCCCGCAGCTCGGCCGGCGGCTCCCCGAAGGAAACCGTCCGCGTCATGTCGGAGTGGTACCCGGCCGCCATCGCCCCGAAGTCGAGCTTGACGATGTCGCCCTGTCGCAACGGGCGGTCGGAGGGATGGTGGTGCGGCTCGGCAGCGCTCTCACCGAACGCGACGATCGAGTCGAACGCGAGCCCGTCCGCGCCCGCCTGGCGCATGGTGAACTCGAGCTCGAGCGCCAGCTCCCGCTCCGTGACGCTCTCCGCGAGCTTGGCCGTGATGCGCTCGAACGCCTCGTCCGTGATGGTCTGCGCTCGCCCGATCAGCTCGATCTCCTCGCGGTCCTTGGTCCAGCGGAGGCGCTCAACCTCCTCGGCCACGGGGACAAGCTCCAGTCCATCGGCCGAACTGAGCTGCTGGAAGAGCGCGTAGCTCACGCCGGCCGCCTCGAACCCGACCCGGCGAACGCCGGCGCCGGTGCAGACCGCAGCGAACGCATCGCGGAAGCTGCCGCCCGAGTACGTCTCGCGCCGGAGATCCGGGACCTCGCGCGAGGACTGCTCCGTGTAACGCCCGTCGGTGAGGAAGACGCTCGCGTCCTGGTCGCGGGCGAGCAACAGCTGCGCGTTCGACCCCGTGAAGCCGCTCAGGTAGCGAACGTTGGGGAGTCGCGTGACCAGCAGCGCATCGATGTCGAGTTCGGGCAGTCGTGCACCCAGACGATCTCTTCTCAGTCGGAAATCCACGGCAAGGCCTCCAGCGCCAGATGATAGCTGCCCGCCCCGAGCCCGGAGATGACGGCGCGACATACCGGGGAGATCACGGACCGGCGCCGGAACTCCTCACGGGCATGGATGTTGGACATGTGCACCTCGATCGCGGGAAGTCCACTGGCCTCGATCGCATCGCGAAGCGCGTAGGAGTAGTGCGCGAGGGCGCCGGGGTTGATGACCAGCGCCTCGAATCCCTCCTGGACCGCGCCCAGCAGCCACTCCCCGAGCTCCCCCTCGTGCTCCGTCGCTCGCCACGTGACCCGGTGGCCCAGAGCCTCGGCGCGGGCCAGCACGTCCGCCATGATCTCCTCGAGCGAGCGCGTCCCGTAGGTCTCCGGGTCTCGTCGGCCGAGGGCCGAGAGGTTGGGGCCGAACAGGAACAGGATCCTCATCGGTCGGTCCTTCTCATCCGGCTCATCGGCATCATTCCGCCCCCATCGACTCCAGGGTCTCGCGAACCGCTGCCTCCGGGACGTCCTCGACCACGCGCGGACGGCCGAGATCCTCGAGCAGAACGAACCGCATGCCGGCTCGGTACTTCTTGTCGAGGCGCATGGCCTCGAGGACCTGTTCGACAGACGGCGGCGGTGCGCCGTCGTCCAGTCCCAGCGAACGCAGGAGCCGCACGTGCCGAGCCGCGAGCCCCCGCTCCGCGACCCCCAGCGATTCGGAGAGCGTCGCCGCGAACACCATCCCCACGGCCACGGCCTCCCCGTGGGAGCGGCCGGCGAAGGACTCGATGCGCTCGAGTGCGTGGCCCAGCGTGTGCCCGTAATTCAGCACCAGCCTCGGTCCCTCGTCCCGCTCGTCGACGGCGACCGTCGCGGCTTTGGCCCGCACGCAGGTCGCGACCAGGTCCTCCAGGACCGAGACGTCGCGGGCGAGCACGGGACCCAGCTGTTCCTCCAGGACCGTGAGCAACGAGGTGTCCACCGAGAGGGCGTACTTCGCCACCTCCGCCAGCCCGGAGCGGAACTCCCGATCGGGAAGGGTCGTGAGGGTCCGGACGTCGGCGATCACGACGACGGGCTGGTGGAACGCGCCGACCAGGTTCTTCCCCTCGGGGAGATTGACCGCCGTCTTGCCGCCCACTGCGGCGTCCACCTGGGCCGTGAGCGTGGTCGGTGTCTGCACGAACGGGATGCCGCGCATGTAGGTGGCCGCGACGAAACCGGCGAGATCGCCCACGACCCCGCCACCGAGCGCCACGACCACATCGCCCCGATGAGCCTCCTGGAGCGCGAGCTGCCGGTAGAGCGCGTCGGCGACCTGCAGTGACTTCGCCTCCTCGCCCTGGGGCACGGGCAACGAGACGGTGGCGAGATCGGATCGGCCGAGGGCCGTCGCGAGCGGCTCGAGATACCGACCGGCCACGACCGGATCGGCCACCACGAACGCTTTCTCCGCGCCCAGCAGCGGCGGCAGGATGCCGTCCACCTCCTCGAGCAGATCCGGCCCCACCACCACCTGGTACTCGCGGCCCGGCACGGCCACGGGCACGCGGATCACGTCAGCACCTCGGCGATGGATCGCGCCACGTCCTCGGGGGGTCCCTCCGACGCGACGCGGTGCTGCGCGACCTCCCCGTAGATGGATCTGCGCTCCCGCTCCAGTCGCTGCACGTCGACCGGACCCTTGATGAGTGGACGGCCCGCGCCTCGCTTGACGCGCTCCCACAAGCGGTCCGGCGCCGAGCGCAGCCACACCACGCGACCGGTGGATCGGATGAGCTGCCGATTGTCCTCGCGCAGCACCGCTCCCCCGCCGCACGCCACGACGGACGGAGGGCCGTCCGCCACCCGCACCACCGACGCCCGCTCCCGTTCCCGGAACCCCCGCTCTCCCTGCTCGCGGAAGATCTCGGGGATGGTCTGCCCGGCCTCCCGTTCGATCTCCTCGTCGAGGTCGACGAAGGGCATGTCCAGCCGCTCAGCCAGAGCTCGCCCGACGGCGGACTTCCCCGATCCCGGCATGCCGATGAGGTAGACGTGTCCCGGATTCATCGCAGCGACGCGATGAACGACTTGAGGTTGCGCTTCGTCTCCGGCAGGGAGTCGCCGCCGAACTTTTCGAGGACGGCGTCGGCCAGGACGAACGCGACCATCGACTCCCCCACCACGGCTCCCGAGGGCACGGCGCACACATCGGTCCTTTGCGTGATGGCCTCCGCCGCACCTCCGGTGTCCATGTCGACGGTCCGGAGCGGGCGAGGAAGGGTGGAGAGCGGCTTCATCGCCGCGTGCACGCGGATGATCTCGCCGTTGCTCATGCCCCCCTCGATGCCGCCGGCCCGGCCGGTGAGCCGGCGCGATCCGCCGTCGGCGGGAACGATCTCATCGTGGGCCAGCGTGCCGGGGACCTCGGCGGACGACATGCCGTCGCCGACGCCGGCCGCCTTCACCGACTGGATGCTCATCAGCGCGGCACCGAGCCGGGCGTCGAGCCTCCGGTCCCACTGGACGTGCGATCCCAGACCCGGCGGAGCACCATGGGCGACGACCTCGAAGACCCCGCCCAACGAATCGCCGGCCCGGCGGGCCTCGTCGATGACGGCGACCATCCGCTCGGACGCGGCGGGATCGAAGCATCGAACCGGCGAGCCGTCGATGGCCTCGAGATCCTCCGGCCGGGGCACGGGCGATTCGCCGGGCGCCGTCTCGGATCCGATCCGGACCACGTGCGACAGGGTCGCCACGCCCAGCTCGGCCAGGAACGCCTTGCAGAAGTACCCGAGCGCGACCCGTGCCGCGGTCTCGCGCGCGCTGGCGCGCTCGAGGATGTCGCGGGCGTCGTCGGTACCGTACTTCATCATCCCCGCCAGGTCGGCGTGGCCGGGACGTGGTCGCGTGAGCCGTTCCCCGGACTCGGGGTCGCCGAAGGGGGCCATCCGCTCGCGGTACTTCGACTCCCACTCGGTGTTGTCGATGGTCAGCGCGATCGGGCTGCCGAGGGTCCGGCCGTGGCGGAGGCCGCCGAGGACCTCGAAGCGGTCGCCCTCGAGCTTCTGGCGGCCGCTGCGGCCGTAGCCGTGGCGGCGGCGGGCCAGCTCGTCGGCCAGCCCCTTGTCGGAGACGGGCACGGCCGCAGGCAGCCCCTCGAGCGTGGCGACAAGGGCTTTCCCGTGTGACTCACCCGCCGTGAGCAGCCGCAACATGCACCAATGATAGGGGCGGGGCCCCTCAGAACCGAGGAACCCAAAGCAGCGGGGGGAGCGGTGGCGGCGTGCCGCCGCAGCGCACAGCCTGGGGGTGGGGGTTGGGGAGGGGTTCCGC
>JBHELK010000038.1:0-10671 GCA_046263085.1 Actinomycetota bacterium | reverse complement strand
GCGTAGCCTGTGCGCCATGTCCGTGATCAGGAATCGCGCGTGAACAAGCCGCGCATCTTCCTCGGGTCGTCGGGCAAGCAGGCCAAACTGCTCCAGGCGATCACGCGCGGGCTCGAGGACGTCGCCGACGTCGAGCCCTGGACGACCACGTTCAACCCGGGGCGATCCACCCTCGACCGGCTCGTCGAGCTCTCCCAGGAGGTCGATTTCGCCGCATTCGTGTTCGCCCAGGACGACTGGACCACGACGGATGCGTCCGAGTCCGGCCAGGCGTCGCCGCGCGACAACGTGGTGTTCGAGGCAGGACTGTTCGGCGGCGCGCTCGGCATCCGGCGCACATTCATCCTCCACGCGCGCGGTTCGAAGCTGCCGAGCGACCTCCTCGGCCTGACCTCCGTCCGCTACGACCCGGCCGCAAGCGCGGCGGAGGTTCGCGACATCAACGAGAAGCTCCGCAAGGCGATCGAGACCGAGGGTCGTCGTGGCCCGGTCGAGGGGCTGTGGTGGCAGCTCTCGCTGACGATACGGAGCGAGGACGAACCGTCGGCGGTGAGCCTCCTGCGCATCTCGCGGGACCGCGACGGTGGCTTGAGCGTGAACGGCCGGGCATGGCAGGAGGACGGCACCCTGTCGGCCCGCTACTGGAGCGAGGCTTCGAAGGAGCAGAGGGAACCGGCCGGCATCTTCTACTTCTGGAAGGGTGAGCGCCCTCGGCACGCGAATGCCCCGCAGCTCGAGGGTACCGGCGAGATCAGGTTGGAGACCGCCGACCGCGCTACCGGGTACTGGACGACCCGGTCTGATCGTGACCCCGGGCTGAATGCCCGAACCGCCGGGATCTACCTTCGAGCCGACCCCTCAGACCTCCAGGTGCTGGACGGCGGAAGCGAAGAGGAGCGGGCCCAACTCATCGCGCAGCGCCTTCGGGAGTGGAAGTCGGCCGCGAACGCATTCTGAGCACCGACCGCGTAGCGAGAATGCAGGTCCACGGCGACCGGCTCCGATCGAAGTGTGAGAGTTCGGCACCCCTCTCTCACACCGGCTCCGGGGAGTCCTGGCTGTGTGCAGGCCGCTCGGCCGCCGGTGGGTGTCCGCCCGTGTTGGCGGTGATGCCCCGGGCGGTTTTGGGCCGACGGAGCACGATCGTATGGCACCCGATGCGAGCAGCGGCGGGAAGGAGAGAGTGAACCTGCAGCACGAGCCGCGCTCGACCGATGAGATCCGCGCCTCGCTGCGGTCAGAACGAGAGAGACCACCACGAGAGAAGGGACGAACCCATGAAACTGACGACCATCACGCATGTCTCCGTCGACGGCGTGATGCAGGGACTCGGTGGAGCCGATGAGGACCGCAGGGGCGGATTCGAGCGCGGCGGATGGGCTTTGCCGCTGTTCAACAAAGACGACGAGGCCACGACGATCGTCGGCGAGGTCTACCAGCGCGCCGACGCGTTCCTGTTCGGCCGGCGGACCTACGAGATCTTCGCCGGCTCATGGGGAACGTGGGACGATCCGGGCGACAGCCCGATCTGGACGGCGTTGAACACGCGGCCCAAGTACGTCGCATCGACCACGCTCACCGACCCGCAATGGACTCGCACGACCGTCCTCTCCGGCGACGTCGCGGCGGCCATCGGCGACCTGAAAGCCAACCCGGGAGGTGAGGTGCAGGTGCACGGCAGCGGCAGCCTGGTCCGCTGGCTGTTCGACAACCAGCTGGTCGACGAGATCACCCTGCTCACCTATCCGGTGGTCATCGGCCAGGGCACGAGGCTCTTCCCCGACACCGGCCCGGACACCGCGCTCGACCTGGTCGACTCACGAGCAACCCCGAAGGGCGTAACGATCCAGGTCTACCGTCCCACCGGGCGCCCGCAGTACGCAACGGCCACGGCCGACTGAGGCCGCATGACCCCTTGGTCAGGCTCGGGCCAGAGCCTTTGGTTGCACAGGGCCTACGACCTCGGGATCTCCCTCGTATCGCAGGCCCTGTGCCTTCGCCTCGTCGAGATCGATGTTCCCGATGAGAAGGTCGATCACGTCGCGGGGAGGTCCCGTGATCACGGCGTCAGGGTTCTCCGACGACCCGGGCCGGGCCCGGACCCGGCCGTTCACGGTCTCGATGATCATCGGCTCGTTCGCGGTGTGCACCTGGATCGTGATCGGTGGACCATCGGGCCTCGCGTCCCGGCAGAGGGCCACAGGCGCGGCGAGCCAGTGACTGCGAAAGACGTCGTCGTCCGGGGCCTCCGCGAGCATCGGTAACCCCCAGACCCCCATGGCATACATCACGGGTCGGAGGTCCCTCCCCCGCGCCGTGAGGTGGAACAGGGTCGTGGCGACGGGAGGCGGGGCCGCCTCGCGTCGGATCACCCCTGCCCCTTCCAGCTCGCGAAGGCGGTCGGCGAGCAGGTTCCGAGTGGCTCCTGATCGACGCGTACTCTCCCTCGTCCCGCGGGGCTCTCGTTGCGGGACAGGCGTCGATCTGGTCGGCGGATGGGAGGCTCTTGGCATCGGCGATGCAGCAGATGTTGCAACGGACGTGAGGCTGACGATCCGGAGTCAGGTCGACCCTACGTCGACAACGATGGACGCTTCGGGAGATGGCGGAGTCCCATCCACGCGAGCGCGGCGATGTGGCTTGCCACCTGCTCCACCGGGGGTTTGCGCGTCTCGGTCCACCACTGTCCGACGAACGTCACCATGCCCACGAGGGCGTGCGCGTAGATCGGTGCGGTCTTCTCGTCGTAGCCGGCCTTTTTGAACTCCGCCACGAAGACCTTCGAGACGCGGTCGGCCACCTCGTTCAGGAGACCCGACATCCCGCCGGTGGCAGTGCTGACGGGGGCGTCGCGCGTGAGGACCGCGAACCCGTCGGGCTGCTCTTTCACGTATGTCAGGAAGGCGAGCGCGGCGCCCTCCAGACGCTCACGCGGTGAGCCGGACGAGATCGCTTCGGTGATGCGCTCGACGATGTGCTCCATCTCGCGGTCGATGACCACCGCGTAGAGGCCCTCCTTGCCACCGAAGTGTTCGTAGACGATGGGCTTGGAGACCTTGGCCCGCTCGGCGATCTCCTCGACGTACGTCGCCTCGTAGCCGCGCTCGGCGAAGAGGGTGCGGCCGACCTCGATCAGCTGCGCGCGACGCGCTGAGGCGGTGAGGCGGCTCGGTCGCTCGTCGGCACTCATGGTTTGACAACGATACTACGCGCGCGTAACTTACGAGCCCGTAACCTACGGTAGCGTAACTACCCGGAGAGGAGCTCACCCATGGCAACAGCGACCGCCCCACCCGCTGCCCACATGCTCGACGAGCTCGAGCCCGTCGTCGGGGCCGTACTGGACCGTCACCTCAGCACCGCTCAGGAATGGTTCCCCCACCAGTACGTCCCGTGGGACGAAGGTCGAAGCTTCGCCAGGGAGCCCTGGACCCTGGGCGACAGCCGGCTCTCCGACATCGCCCGCACCGCGCTCGAGCTCAACCTCCTGACGGAGGACAACCTGCCCTACTACCACCTGGCCATCTGGGAGACGTTCGGAGGCCACGGGCCGTGGGGTGAGTGGACCCGACGGTGGACGGCCGAGGAGGGCCGCCACTCCATCGCCATCCGCGACTTCCTGACGGTGACACGCGGCGTCGACCCCGTCGCTCTGGAGCGCGGCCGCATGGACCACGTCTCGCGCGGCTACTACCCGGCCGGAGACTTCACGCCCCTCGACGGCCTCGTCTACGTGACGTTGCAGGAGCTCGCCACCAGGATCGCCCATCGCAACACCGGTGCCATCACCGAGGATCCCATCGCGGAGAAGCTGATGGCGCGCATCGCGCTCGATGAGAACCTCCACTACGTGTTCTACCGCGACGTGACGACAGGCGCGCTCGAGCTCGATCCTTCGGCGACGATGTGCGCGATCAAACGGCAGGTCCTCGGGTTCACCATGCCGGGACTGGAGCTGCCGGCATTCCGGGAGAAGGCCATCAGCATCGCGAAAGCCGGGATCTACGACCTCCGCATCCATCACGACCAGGTCCTCGTGCCGGTGCTGTTGAAGCAGTGGCGCCTCGCCGAGGTCCGGGGATTGAGCGACGAGGCGGAGCGTGCTCGTGACGAGATCATGGCGTTCCTGCCGAAGCTGGATGCCGGCGCAGCGCGCTACGAGGAGCGCCGGGCGGGATGATCGGCGTGCAGGAAGAGCGTCTGCACATCCGGGGCCGCGATGTGAGCTATCGAACGGCCGGCTCCGGGCCGGCCATCGTCCTGATCCATGGCATGGCGAGCTCGTCGTCGACGTGGGACGCGGTCATACCGGGCCTTGGAGAGAGCTCAATGGTCATCGCCCCCGACCTTCCGGGTCACGCCGGCTCGACCAATCCGGGAGGCGATTACTCGCTCGGCGCGCATGCCTCGTGCGTGCGAGACCTGATGATCGCTCTCGGCATCCCGCGGGCAACGCTCGTGGGTCACTCGTTCGGCGGGGGCGTTGCGATGCAGATGGCGTACCAGTTCCCGGAGCGTTGCGAGCGGCTCGTTCTGGTCGGCTCCGGTGGACTGGGGAAAGAGGTCGCCCTCTATCTCCGTGCGCTGAGCCTCCCGGGCGCGGAGCTGGTCCTGTCGTTGGGCTGCTCCCCCCGAGTTCTCACGGCCGGACAGGCCGTGGCTGGCTGGCTGCATCGCGCGGGCCTGCGTCCCACCGCGTCGGTCGCAGAGGTGGGACGTTGCTACGAGTCACTCGCACAGCCGGAGGCGCGCCGGGCCCTCGTCCAGACCCTCCGCTCGGTGGTCGGCGCCGGAGGACAACGTGTGAGCGCCACGGACCGGCTCCCGCTCGCCGCCGACATCCCCACCTTGATCGTGTGGGGAGAACGAGACACGATCATCCCCGCGACCCACGGACGCGCCGCGCATGAAGCGATCCCGGGGAGCAGTCTCGAGATCTTTCCCCAGACCGGCCACTTCCCGCAGGCCGAGCGGCCGGAAGCGTTCGTCCAGACGCTCACGACGTTCATGGCGGCGAGCACGCCGGCGACGTTCACCGAGGAACGGTTGCGCGTCCTCCTCCGCGGTTGACGCTCCTCGATCACACCGTGCTCGCTCGCTCGGCTGCAGGTAGTCGTCGCGCGCCTCATTCATGGAAGCCATGTCACCGGTAGTCTTCGCGGATGCGGGAGCTTCTGCTCGTCATCGGTGCTGCCCTGGTTCTCGTGGGCGGCATCTGGATCCTGCAGGGGGCCGACGTGCTGAAGGGCAGCTTCATGACCGGGCAGTCACGCTGGCTGTGGATCGGGATCGGAAGCGTGCTGGGCGGCGTCGTCGTCCTCGCCGGCACCTTGCGCTCGTCGCGCCGGTAGCGGTTCCTCAGAGTGACCCGGCGTGCGATTCGAGGTCGATGACCCGGCGCTCGTGGGTGCCGACACCGAGAACGCGGTCTCCCTCGCGAACCTCGACGTCGAACCGGAGCTTGCGGCCGTCCACGACCTCGAGCAGCCGGGCGAATGCAGCGCACCGAGCTCCCTCGACGGCGCCGGCCACGTGCTTGACGCAGACCTCGAACCCGACCGTTCCTTGATCGTCCGGCAGTCCCTCAGCCGAAAGCAGCGCGGCGTTGCGCTCCATCACCCCGATCATGCCCGGTGTGGACAGGACGGGCCTTCGCAACGTGCCGCCGACATCCGTCAGGAGACGGCCCTCCACGACGAACTCCTCCGTGCGCTCCACCCCGGGCTCGAGGATCATGCGGTGATGGTAGGGGAACACACGGGCGAGGCCTCCTTGTGATCCTTCTGGGTGCGTCGCTCGTGGTGGCGGTGGCCGACTGGTTTGCCGTCGCGCGCGGCCGCAAGCGGCTCGGGTACGTTTTGAAGCCCCTCACGCTGGCACTGCTGGTGGCGGCCGCGGCGGTCCTGGGTGGCGACGAACCCGGGCTGCGCTGGCAGTTCACGCTGGCCGCCCTGGTCCTGTCGCTCGCGGGTGACGTCTTCCTGATGCTCCCGGCCGACCTGTTCCTGCCCGGCCTCGGGTCGTTCCTGCTCGCCCACGTGGCGTACATCGCCGCGATCAACCAGACACCGCCGCCGGTCGCATGGACGGTGGGCGCGAGCGTCCTGATGCTCGTGGTCATCGCTCCCATCTACCGACGCCTCCTGGTGGGCATGGGTCGCTCGGGAGAGCGGGCCATGGCCGTTCCCGTGGCGATCTACGCGCTCGCTCTGGGCGCGGTGGTGGTCTCGGCGGTCGCGACGGCCGGTCGGTCCGACTGGAGCGCGGGCAGGAGCGTCGTGATCATCCTGGGGGCGGTCCTCTCCGCCACCTCCGACGGGCTGATCGGATGGACAAGATTCGTGAAGACCTACCCCTGGGCACCCGTTGCGATCATCTCCACGTACCACCTCGCGCAGATCGGCCTGGTGGCGGCCCTGCTGGGCTGAGCTCGCGCTCACTATCCTCGAGGGTCTGGTGGCCTCCACTCGTGTCGTCGTGTTCGTCGAGGGATTGAGCGACCAGGTGGCCCTCCAGGCGGTGGCGAGGAGGCGGAACCGGGATCTCGAGGCGGAGGGCGTCGTCATCCTGCCGATGGGCGGCTCGAAGAACATCGGGAGCTTCCTGGAGCGGTTCGGTCCTCGGGGATCGAACGTCCGAGTGGCCGGCCTCTGCGACGCCGGAGAGGAGGACGACTTCAAGCGCGCTCTGGAGCGAGCCGGACTCGGCGCAGATCTCACTCGCGCCGACATCGAACACCTCGGCTTCTACGTGTGCGTCGACGACCTGGAGGACGAACTGATCCGTGCTCTCGGTGCTGCAGCCGTGGTTCGGGTCATCGAGGCGCAGGGTGAGCTCGGGCCGTTCCGCACCTTCCAGAAGCAGCCGGAATGGCGGGGGCGAACCGTCGAGGACCAACTCCGGCGGTTCCTCGGCACCCACAGCGGCCGGAAGATCCGGTTCGCGCGCCTGCTCGTCGAGGCGCTGGACCTGGCCCGGGTGCCCCGACCCCTGGATCGTGTCCTCGCTCAGCTCCTCTGACCGAGAGGCGTGAGCTGCACGGTCACGGTTCGACCGTGGACCGTCGTGGCAGACGTGTCCGCCCCGTCGTCGATGGCCCCGGAGGCACCGAGATCGGCCGTGAACACGCGGTCTCCGTTCACGCCGGTGGCACATCTCCGAGGCACCGTCACCGTCACCGTTCCCGTGCCGTGCAGCGTCACCGCCCGGCACGACACGTCGGTGAGCGTGAGGAACTCGGTCGGCTCGCGCTGCACCGAGACTCGCCATCCCCACACCGTGAACCGGCGATCGATCGATCGGTAGGCGAACGCGTCGGGCTGGGGCGGAGGATCACCCCCGCCGTCCCAGTGCCGGACCCGGGCGTACTGCGCCTCGAGCTGCCCGCGCACGAACGGGTCCCAGTACGGGCCCGAGTGGATCCCCGGGTGCAACTCGTACTGGTAGGGCACGCCCTCGACGTCGAACGCCTCGTTCATCTGGATGTTCATGTCGAGCACCAGCATCTCGAAGGCCTCCTCCCCGAGGTACGTCGGGAGATCGGAGAAGTCCTCGGCTCGGCGCGGGATCGCGTCATTGGAGAAACCGCGGATCACGAGTGACGGCTCGGATCCGGCGAACGCCGCGCCGTTCAGGGCGAGGTCGCGCGGCATGTTCCCGCGGAAGTAGGCCTGGTCGGCCACGGGGTCGCCCAGCGCGAAGAACGCCACGGCGAACTGCTTGAGGGGACCCGGCAGCGAGGTCAACGGCATCACGTCCGACGCGATGCCCGGGACCTGGAGATATCCGGCCGGCGGCGCGTCGACGCCTGAGTCCGGGCCACGCACCGGATCCGGACCCGGGCCCAGCAGGAAGTTGTGCGCGCCGGAGATCGATCCGATGCTCGAGAACGCGTCGGGATGCCTGAGCCCGATCTTGTAGGAGCCGTACCCGCCCAGCGACGTACCGAGCAGCGCGCGCCAGTCGCGGCCGCGGCCCGCCGGGAACCGTCGCTCCACGAACGGGATGAGCTCCCGAAGGAGGTGGCTCTCGAAGCGCGGCGGAGGCGTGGCGTACCGCTCCATGTCGCCGCCCTTCGCGTACCGCGGGTTCCAGTCTCCCCAGAACCCGTCCAGCCACGGCTCGGGACCGTTGCCGCCCGGCACCGTCCGCCCGTCGGGCGCGACCAGGATGAAGTCGATGGGACGACGCGGTACCCAGCCGGAGGGGTTGGCGTAGCTCCACGGGTCCATGACGGTGTTCGGATCGACGGACGGCCCCTTCGTGAGCGCGGCCACGGTCGAGGAGGGGTGTGGGCCCGTCCCCATCTCCGACGTCAGATCGCCGCCGAAGCCGTGGAGGAGGTACAGCACCGGACAGCGCCGGTGGAGGGCGGGCGCGCAGTCGGGTGGGATGAAGTAGGAGAAAGCGGTGGTGCCGCCGAGCGTCCTGCTGGGGATCTCGTGGCAGGCCACCCGGCCCACGGTGAGACGGGCCGCCCCCGCCGGCTCGCATCCCGGGAACACCGCCTTGGCGCCCGCTCGCGGACCGGAACCCGCCGACATCCAGGTCACGCAGAGCGACAGGAGCGCCGCCAGCGTCGCGATCCTTCTGAGGGAAGGTCCCATGGCTTCGCCCTCATGGTTCGCGACGCCCACGGTATTCTCCTGCCGAGACATCGCCTGTCCCCGGATGGATCGGTAGCCGGCCGCTACCCGTAGTACGCGAGCAGCGCGAGGATCACGTACAGCGCGATGAGCGCCCCGCCCTCGAACGCGTATGCCTGACCGTCCCCGGTGATCTGCCACAGCACGATTGCCGTGAGGATCAGCGCTCCCAGGTACACGGGGCTGACGATGAACGTGAGGTGCGTCGACAGCGCGAGCGACACGAGCACGAGCACCGGGAACAGGAAGAGCGCGACCTGGCTCACGGAGTTCAGCACGACGGAGAGCGCGAGATCGTTGCGGCCCTTGGCCGCCTGCATGACCCCCACGACGTTCTCCACCGCGTTGCCCGCGATGGCCGCGATCACCAGCCCCGCGAACGGCCGGCTGAGATGGAGCGTCGTGAGCGACGGACCGAGCGCGGAGATGAACCAATCGGACGCGAACGCCGCCGAGACGCCGCCCAGCGCGAGGAGTCCGATCCCCACCGGCATCGGAAGGCTCGCCGCGGACGGCGTCGGCGCCACGCCCTCCTCCCGGCTCTCACGCAGGTACTGCGGCAACCACATCCCGAACACCGCCAGCAGGCAGAGCGCGCCCACGACCGACACCGACACCTGGTGATGCCCTGCCGGGACGCCCGCGTACGTGGAGAGGCCGAGCAGCGCGATCGTGAACACCGCGAGCAGGAGCAGGGTGGTGGTGTCCCTCGGAAGCCGAGGGTGGAACCGCATGATGCGATCCGGAGCCACCCGGGCGCCGACCACGATCACCGCGCCCATCACCAGCAGCCCGTTGGCGAACACCGATCCGAGCAGCGACGTCTTGGCCACGACGACCTCGCCCGCCCGCAGCGCGAACAGCACCACGAAGAACTCCGGAAGGTTGCCGAGCGCCGACTGGACCACCCCGGTCAGGGCCGGGCCGACGTGCTCGGCGACGGTCTCCGTGCCCAACGCCACGAGCCAGGCGGCCCCCGCCAGGGCCACCGCTGAGACGATGAAGGTGGCCACGTCCGAGACGCCGGTAACGTCGAGCACGCCGCTGGCCACGGTGATCGCCAGCGTGGCGCCGACCACGACCGTCTGCCGGGGTCCGAGGCTCACGCGCATCCGTCTATCCTGCATCAGGCGGGGCCTCTTCCTGAAAGATCACGTATGGGAGTTTTGCCCACGTCTGCCCGGGTATCTGAAGGCGTTTGGTTGAGATCCTGGGACCCAGACGGGGCCGCGGAGAGCCCCCCCGGAGGCTGCGCAAGCACGCATCGGTGCTGGTCGTGGCCGTCTTTGCGCTGCTCTGGACGGGCGTGGCGCTCCGGGCCGACGCCGGGACCTCGGGCCGTATCCGGGGGCCGCTCGTGCCCGCCGGGGGCGCGCTTCTCGGCACCACGGTCGGGCCCCCGGGCTTCCATCCGAGCCTCGGCGAGTTGGAGGGGGCCATCGGGCGGAAGTTCGCCATCGTCCAGCACTACTACGGCTGGACCGAGGAGTTCCCCGGCTCCCTCGAGCAGAGCGATCTCCAGGGCGGGCGCGTGCCGATGATCGGATGGGTCTCCGCGCCGCTCGATCAGGTCCTGTCGGGCAGCGACGACGCCATGATCCGGGATCGCGCCGACGGCCTGAAAGCGCTCGGCCACCAGGTCTTCCTGCGGTGGGGCTACGAGATGAACGGCACGTGGTTCCCATGGGCGGGATCGCCCGACAAGTTCGTCGCCGCCTGGAAACACATCCACGACATCTTCACGGGCGAGGGCGCCAACAACGTGGTGTGGGTGTGGGCCCCGAACTGGGAGGACCGCCCGGGGAAGGCGTGGAACCACTGGACGAATTACTACCCCGGCAATGCCTACGTCGATTGGGTCGGCATCGACGGGTTCAACTGGGGGGCCACCCAGGGCTGGTCCCACTGGACGGACATCGAGGACATGCTCCCGGGGCTGTACCAGGACTACCACCGCCGGAAGCCGATCATGGTCGCAGAGACGGCGAGCGTCGAGCAGGGGGGCGACAAGGCGCAGTGGATCGCC
>JBHELK010000037.1:0-24321 GCA_046263085.1 Actinomycetota bacterium | reverse complement strand
CTACGTACGCCGGGTCTCGCTGCGCGGGAGGAAGGAGGCCGCGAAGCTCGAAGGCGAGGGCTATACGCTTGGCGAGCAGATCCAGTACACGGACATCTGGGCCAACGACAACTACCTCCAGTTCATGTACGAGCGCCTTCTTCTGTTGAAGGAGCTTCTTCATCCCGCGGGGACGATCTATCTCCATTTGGACGCCAACCGAAGCAGTCCGTTGCGGCTCGTCTTGGATGAGGTGTTTGGCCCAGAGCATTTCCGAAACGAACTGATCTGGCAACGAACTACAGCCCATAGCGACACACGCGGTCGATTCGGAGAGATCCATGACGTGATCTATGCGTACGCGAAGGGGGATAGCCCGACTTGGACCTCCCTCCACATTCCCTACAGTGATGCCTACCGCGAAAGCAAGTACTACTTGGAGGAGCCAGATACAGGCCGCCGATACCGCCTCGGCGATCTGACAGCACCGGGGCCTAGGCCCAACCTCGAGTACGAGTGGGATGGAATCCGGCCTCCTCCCGGTAGGTGTTGGGCGGTTCCCCGAGAACGGATGGAGGAATACGGACGCGAAGGTCGCCTCATCTATTCAAGGTCGGGAATGCCGCAGTACAAGAGATACCTCGATGAGATGGCCGGGCTTCCAGTCCAGGACGTGTGGACGGATATTCCGCCTGTCAATCCCATGGCGGCGGAAAAAGCGGATTATCCAACGCAGAAACCGGAAGGCCTGCTCCGTAGAATCATTTCGGCCTCTTCCGCTCCGAGCGCGGTAGTCCTCGATTGCTTTGCTGGTTCGGGAACGACGGCAGTGGTCGCGCAAAGAATGGGGCGGCGGTGGATCGGGTGCGACATCAACAAGGGAGCGATCCAGACGACTGCCAAGCGGCTCCAGGACCTGATCCAGGACCAGATGGCGGAAGCGGAAAGAGCTTCCAAGAAGAAGGCGCAAGAGAAGCTCGTCGACGGCGAGGAGGAGGACCGCCCTGGGCCGGCGCAGCTTGCGTTCACAACGTGGCGGGTGAACGACTACGACCTCGCCATCCAGCACAACGAGGCCGTGAACCTGGCCTGCGAGCACATCGGCGTCGAGCGGACTCGAACCGACCCGTACTTCGACGGGACGCTCGGGAAGTCGCTCGTCAAGGTTGTCCCGTTCCAGCACCCACTCTCACCGGTCGACCTCGAGGAGCTGAAGCGCGAGCTCGACGCTCGTCTAGACGAGGATCGAGGGGTCACGCTCGTGTGTCTCGGCATGGAGCTCTCGGCGCAGTCCTGGATCGAGGACTGGAACCGGCTCCGGCGGGGCGCCAACGCCGTGAATCGGATCGAGGTGATCGAGCTCCGCTCGGACGAACGATACGGCAAGTTCATCAAGCACGAGCCCTCTTCTGCTCGCGTTGACGTCTCCCGCAAGAACGGCCGGATCACGATCCGGATCGAGGACTTCGTCTCCCCGTCCATCGTCGAGCGTCTCTCCGAGCAGACCGGCGTCGTCCAGCCGAGGATCGAGGACTGGCGATCGATGGTGGACTCGGTGATGATCGACCCGTCCTTCGACGGCGACATCTTCAACGTGGGACTCTCCGACGTGCCAGAGAAGAAGGCCGACCTGGTCGAGGGCTCCTACGAGCTCGAAGCTCCCGATGGCGAGACCACCGTGGCTGTGAAGATCACCGACATGCTCGGCGAAGAAGTCCTGATCACCGAGGCGGTCTAGTGTGAGGGTCGACATCATCGAACGTTGGAGATTGAGCCGACCGACGTTGGTGGGAAGCGTCCGCCTGGTTCGGGGCAGAGCGGTTTTCGATCCCGCTGTGGCCGACATCGCGCACATCAAGGTTTTCGAGCCGGACACGCTTCGGCGCCTCACCCCTGAAGATGGCGAGCGTTACCTCAGGGCGCTGCCGTACGAGTTTCGATCGGGTTACGTATCCGCCGTGGTGGTTGAGGAGCCCTCGTCCTGAGACGCAAGACCCTCACCCAAAGGGCTGCGTCCCATCGCTCGGTTGGCATCGTCTTCGCTCCACCATTTGACGGCTTCGGCGATCCGATCGATCGATCGAGCGATCCGTTCGAACCCCGGCGGCTGAGGGGAATCGGCCCACACCCGGACGCGCTTGCCGCCGTCGAGGTGCCGGACGGTGAGCTCATAGGGAGGGATGCACGTCGAGCTGGGCGGGTAGTCGTCGTTCCAGGTGAAGAACCCTGAGCGATGGATGAGCGAGGCCAACCGATCGAAGTCAGCCACCGAGAACGTCCCTTGGTACGTCCCCAATCGCTTGACGAACATCTTGCCGTGCAACCAGGCGCTGCCATCCCGGAAGAAGGCAACCTCGTAGGCCGGGCACTGCCCGAAACAGCCGCCGCGCTGGAGGGCCACCTCTTCAATCCCGTTCATGCTCCTTGTCTAGCAGGGGGTGCTGACACGAAAGGCCGGTCCGTCCTCAGAGGTGGCTTGACCAGCGGAAATACGACGCCCAGTTCCGGTAACTAGTCCGTTTGGGCTAGCTGAAGTTGGCCCGCCCGGCCTATTACTGAAGGGCTGCCGGAGGCCGAAACGAAGTGCATGAAGCGCGAGCGGATCCAGAAGAGGGTCGAACGGCCGAGGGATCGCACCCTCGAGCTACCTCCTTTGTCGATCCGCGAGGTCTTCTTTCCCCACCCAATCCGCCGGGAGCCTCCCCCCCGCTCCCGGTAGAGAGATCCCCCGTACGGGCCGGGGCTCCCCCCCGGCCCGTACACTCGAACTCGTGAGCTTCGATCGAACGAAGATCGAGCAGGGCGTCCGACTCATCCTCGAGGGCATCGGCGATGACCCCGCGCGGGACGGCGTGGTGGACACGCCCCGGCGCGTGGCCGACATGTACGAGGAGGTCTTCTCCGGCATCGGCGCGGACCCCCTCGAGGTCGTCACGGTCATCAAGGGCGCGGCCCACGATGAGATGATCATGGTCAAGGACATCCCGATCACCAGCTTCTGCGAACATCACGTCGTGCCGTTCAACGGAAAGGCTCACGTGGCGTACATCCCGAACGAGGATGGCCGCATCACCGGGCTGTCGAAGATCGCCAGGCTCGTGGACGTGCTTTCGAAGCGGCCCCAGGTGCAGGAGCGGCTGACCACGGAGATCGCGGAGGCGCTCGACGCGGCCCTGGAGCCGAAGGGCGTGTTCGTCGTGATCGAGGCCGAACATCTGTGCATGACCATGCGGGGCGTGAAGAAGCCAGGGTCGACCACCGTGACGTCCGCGCTGCGCGGCCGCTTCAAGTCCGACGGCCGAACCCGCAACGAAGCCTTCAGCCTGATCCGCGACGCCCGCTAGGGCGACCGACCGTCCGAGACCTCCGTCTGGAAGCGGCGGGCGTAGAGGCCGAGTGTCTCGCCGCTGGCGCTGTACACGCGAACCTGGACGCTGACGTCGTCGCCGGCGTAGGTGGCGATCAGCTTCAGGGGGCCTGAGAACTGCTTCCCGTGCACGGGGATGTCCGCCGTCGACTGCGCCTCGCTGCTACTGAGGTTCGACGCCGCGTACTCCACCGTGGCCTTCACGATCCAGTCGGTCGGTGACTGCGCGAAGGTGCCGCAGATGTCGACGGGTGCCGGCGTCAGGATGACGTCCTGGCGCATGGAGGGGCACTCCACGTCGAAGAGGCCGCTCTCGACACGCAACACGGCGAACTGTCCGCTGAGGTCCTCCATCGTCAGGCGGGTCCGCGTGACCTCGGTGAATTGGGACGTCATGTCCTCGTTCCACAGGTCCTCGTACAGGCGGTCGCCATCCTGCGTCGCCTCGACGTGGACGCGATCCCGTTGCCAGTTGAGGACCTCGGTGGCGAAAGCGAGGGCGGCGGCCTTCGGATCGGATGAAGCGGCCTCGGAGTTCGGCTGCCACACCGCCGGCTCGGCGTCGTTCGCCGGCTTCACGGGGTACTTCCTGGCGAAGAACGCGATGGTGACGCCCGACGGATCGAGTGCGCGAACCACCAGGATCGCGGTGTCGCCGTAGACGCTAGACACTCGTCCGACCTCTTCGTCGAACCCCCCATGGGTCACCGGGAAGGACGCGACGGGTCTCGATCCCATGTCCTCGAAGAGGTCCTCCCGGCCGTGCTGGCCGGCTCGGAGGTAAGCGTTGACGTACGAGCCGTCCGGGGCGTAGGACAGCGATCCGCACACCTCGACGGGCTGGCCGATCGTCAGCGTGGTCTCGTTCGGGCACCGCTCGTCGAGCGTGCCGCGGATCGTCGTCACCGACCACGCGCCGCCATCGCCGGTCTGCCCGAGCTGGGCCATGGCGACCTCGACGTACGCGTTCTCGCCACCGTCCGTACGAAGTCCCGTGTTGTACACGTTCACGACCGAGGGCTCGCGCGAAGCCTTGTCGGAGGAGACCGTCTCGATGTCGCCGGGGGTCCACAGGAGAACCTGCTCCGCGAAACGCATGGCCACCTCGTTGGTGGCCAGCCGCCACGCCTCCTGGCCCTCGTCGATACGGGCCTGTTCGGCCGCGAGATCGTCCGCGTTGTCCTCGGGCCAGATCCCCTCGAACCAGCCGCCGGATGGTGTCGGCAGGGCCGTGGCAGGGATCGGCGGTGGGGGGAGGACGTGGCCCTGCTGCACGGCCTGCACACCGGCGAACGCGCCGACGGCGACGCCGGCGACGAGAGCAGTGGACAGCACGACGTTGCCGACGCGGCGGCGGCGAGCGCGCTGCCGAACGCGCTTCGGAACGGCCGGGTCGAGGCGCACGTCGCCGGAGCGCTCCCGCAACAGATCCCTGATCTCGCCGTCATGCATCGCGCTTCATCTCCTGTCTCAATCGCTCGATCCCGCGACTCACGAGTGACTTGACGGTCCCCGCCGGGCACCGCATGGCGTCCGCCGTTTCCGCCTCCGACAGGTCCTCGTAATACCGAAGGACGATCGCCGCTCGCTGTCGCTCCGGGAGCCGCAGGAGCGCCTGCCACATCTCCTCGCGGGCCCCGATCTCCGCGCCGGGCCCGGGGGGCATCCCGGACTCCCGCCGCACGTACGCCCGCTCCACCTTCACTCGCCGGAAGTGCGACCGGGAGAGGTTGACGACCGTCCTTCGGAGGTAGGCGCCGAACGCGTCGGGGTTCCGCAGGTCGCGGAACCGCCCGAACATCCGGACGAAGGCGTCCTGGACCAGGTCCTCGGCCAGGGCACGGTCCCCGGTCAGCAAGTACGCGAGCCTGGCCGCATCGGGCGCGTGGCGGCCGTACAGCTCGCCCAGCCTTCCACCGGTGCCCTGGTCCCGCTCGGTTGCCATCTCCACCGTTCGCATCTTCGCGGTTGATAGACGCCCCGGCCGGCCATCCGGTTGCACCCGCTACGCTTTCGGCATGGCGCACGTTCGATGGGTGATCGGCGGCAGGACCCTCGAGTGCGGCCCTCGCACGCTCGTCATGGGCATCCTGAACGTGACGCCCGACTCCTTCTCCGACGGCGGCCGGTGGTTCGATCCCGAGGATGCCGTGCGCCACGGGCTCGAGATGGCCGGCGAGGGCGCGGATCTCATCGACGTCGGGGGCGAGTCCACCCGGCCGGGGTCCGACGCCGTGGAGGCCGACCAGGAGCGGGACCGGGTGGTCCCCGTGATCAAGCGCCTGACGGCCGAGCTCCCGGACGTGCCGATCTCGATCGACACGCGCAAGGCCGACGTGGCGGCGGCGGCCCTGGATGCGGGCGCCGCCATCGTCAACGACGTGTCCGCCGGTTCCGACACTCGCATGTTCGAGGTCGCGCGGGCCGGCGGGGCGGGCGTCGTCCTCATGCACATGAAGGGCGAGCCGAAGACGATGCAGCGGGCTCCCCGCTACCAGAATGTCGTCGCGGAAGTCAGGGCGTACCTCGTGGAGCGGATCGAGGCCGCCGTCGCGGCTGGTATCCGGCGCGAGGCGCTCTGCGTCGATCCCGGACTGGGGTTCGGGAAGAGCGAGGAGCACAGCCTGCGGCTGATGAAAGAGATCGACGCGCTGCTCGACCTCGGGCGGCCGGTGCTCGTGGGACCCTCACGGAAGTCGTTCATCGGCCACATCCTGGGGACCGAGGTGACGGATCGCGTGGAGGGCACGGCCGGCGCGGTCGCATCGATGGCCGCGCGGGGCGCGCACATCGTGAGGGTGCACGACGTGCTCCAGATGGCCCGCGTGGTCCGGGTGGTCGACGCCATCCGCCGGGCATGAAGCGGCGGTTCTCCTCTTCCGGAGGAGAGATCGCGTACATCGACGAGGGCCAGGGCCCCGCGATCCTTCTGCTGCATGGTTTTCCGACCTCCTCGTTCCTGTGGCGGGAGTTCGTCCCGCCCTTCGCCGCGCGGTTCCGGGTGATCGCGCCGGACCTGCTCGGCTACGGCGAATCGGAGAAGCCACAGGACGCCGATCTCTCCATGGCGGCCCAGGCCCGCTACGTGCGCGAGATGCTCGAGGCGCTCGGCGTCGAGGAGTTCGCGGCCGTCGGACACGATCTGGGCGGCGTCGTGGCGCAGCTCCTCGCGCTCGAGGACGGGGCGAAGGCCATGGTGCTCCTCGACGCCGCGGCGTTCGACCGCTGGCCCATCGAGGGCGTTCGCATGCTCCAGGCCACGAAGCCGGAGGACGAGACGGAGCAGCTCGTGACCGACGTCATGCGCCTCACCCTGGATCTCGGCACGGCGCACACCGACCGTCTCACCGACGAGGTCGTCGAGACCTACACGCGTCCGTTCGTCCAGGAACCGGCCGCGTTCTTCCGGGCCGTTCGCTCCATCGACGGCAAGGGGCTCGCCGGGTGTGACGACGAGCTCGCCGCACTCGACCTCCCCACGCTCCTCGTGTGGGGAGAGGACGACCCGTTCGTTCCGGTGGACGTCGCGGAGCGGTTGAACGATCTCCTCCCGGGGTCGACGCTCGCGCTGCTCCCGGGCTGCTCCCACTTCGTGACGGAGGACGCCCCGCAGGCCATCGTGCCCATCGTCTACGAGTGGCTTCGCGCGAAGTTCCTCGGCGAGGCGCACGGCCACGCCACGACGCCCCCGCTGATCCAATTGAGGCCGCTGTCGTGACGACCATCCGGCTCACCGGCCTCGAGGCATCCGGCCGCCACGGCGCGAACCCTGGCGAGCGCGAGGAGGCCCAGAAGTTCGTGGTCGACCTCGAGGTCGGTGTCGACCCGGAAGCCGACGAGCTCGCCGCGACGGCCGACTATCGCGAGATCGTGGACGTCGCCCGGCGCGTGGTCGAGGACCGCTCGCTGGTGCTCCTCGAGACCATGGCCGCGGAGATCGCCCAGACGGTCGCTGTCCTTCCGGGCGTCCAGCGCGTTCGCGTCATCGTCCACAAGCCGCGTGCCGCGGAGCATCTCGGCCTCAGCGACGTCTCGGCCGAAGCATCGACGGCGTGAGCCCGGAGGAGCGCGCGTACCTCGGCCTCGGCTCGAACGTCGGCGACCGCCTGGCCAATCTGCAGGCGGCGGTGACCCGGCTCGCGGCGCGTGATGGCGTCACCGTCCGGGCGTCGTCGCGCGTCTACGCCACCGA
This sequence comes from Actinomycetota bacterium, assembly GCA_046263085.1. GTDB lineage: Bacteria > Actinomycetota > UBA4738 > UBA4738 > JACQTL01 > JBHELK01. The sequence continues at coordinate 16,783 of JBHELK010000037.1, read as the reverse complement.
TCCGGTCCCGCCGACACCGCCCCAGCCCGAGTACCTGAACGCGGTGGTCGCGCTCGAGACCACGCTCGAGCCCTACGAGCTCCTCGACGCGTGCCGCGAGATCGAGAATGCCCTCGGACGGGAGCGCCTGGAGCGATGGGGGCCCCGCAGCATCGACCTCGACATCCTCACCTTCGGCGATCGCATGGTCGACGAGCCCGACCTGCAGATCCCGCACCCGCGGATGCACGAGCGCGGGTTCGTGCTGATCCCCCTCCTGGAGCTCGACGCGAACCCCCCGCTGCCGGGCGGCCGCACGGTCGCGTCGCTGCGGCTCGGGGCCGGCGTGCTCGGAGGCGTGCGCCTGTTCGCGCCGCCGCTGGCCACGGCGTGACTGCCATACTCCGCCCGTCATGGACGTCTCGATCGTCGGCGCGGGCCGGGTCGGGTCGGCATTCGACGTGCTCCTGACGCGAGCAGGCCACCGCATCGTGCAGGACGCCGGCACCGCCGACGTCGTGCTCATCACCACGCCCGACGACCGCATCGAGGAGGCCTGCGCCGAGCTGGCGGGCCGGGGCGCCTTCCATGGCGGGCAGTTCGTGGCTCACGCATCGGGCGCGACCGGCCTGGACGCGCTGCACGCGGCCGCGGAAGCCGGCGCTGAGGTCCTGAGCATCCATCCCCTGCAGACGTTCCCGGACATGGAGGCCGCACTGGAGCGCGTGCCGGGTAGCGCGATGGCCGTCACCGCCCGCAGCGAGGCCGGCCACGAGCTCGGTGAGCGGCTGGCCCGCGATCTCGGCGCGAGCCCCTTCCGCCTCGCCGAAGAACTCAAACCGCTGTATCACGCGGCGGCGGTGCTCGCCTCGAACGACGTCGTCGCCGTGCTGGCCCAGGCCGAGCGTGTCTTCCAGGCGGCCGGCGTTATCGACCGCGGCCAATGGATGCCGCTCGTCCGTTCCGTCATCGACGCCGTCGATCGACTCGGCCCTGGGGACGCCTTGACCGGGCCGGTCGTACGGGGCGACGCGGGAACGCTCGAGGCCAACCTGGAGGCCCTGAAGGCCGGCTCGCCCCAGGCGGTGACCGCCTTCGTCACGCTCTCGAGTCTCGTCCTTGACCTGGCCGAACGATCCGGCAGGCTGTCGGACGAGGGCAGGAGAGCCGTCGAGGAGGTGCTCGCCAGGTGGACGTGATCGAGGCCGCGAAGGTCCTGCGAGCCCGCGCGGCGTCCGGCCGGGGAACGCACCGCACGATCGGGTTCGTCCCGACCATGGGCTTCTTCCACGAGGGCCACCGCTCGTTGATGCGCGCCGCGCGGGGCGAGCGCGACATGGTCATCGTCTCGATCTTCGTCAACCCGCTGCAGTTCGGCCCTCGCGAGGACTTCGCCTCCTATCCGAGAGACATGGACCGCGACCTCGCTCTGGCCGCCGAGGAGGGCGTGGACGCGGTGTTCGTGCCCCCGGTGGGCGAGATGTATCCGAGCGGCGACCCGGACGTCACGGTGGATCCCGGGATCCTCGGCCTCCGCTTCGAGGGGGCCACGCGGCCGGGCCACTTCCGCGGGGTCGCCACCGTCGTCGCCAAGCTGTTCCAGCTCGTCGGGTCCTGCCGCGCGTACTTCGGGGAGAAGGACGCCCAGCAGCTCGCGATCATCCGGCGGATGGTTCGCGATCTCGGCTTCCCCGTGGACGTGGTGGGATGCCCGACCGTCCGGGAGCCCGACGGCCTCGCGCTGTCCTCCCGCAACGTCTACCTCTCGCCGGAGGAGCGCTCCGCCGCCACCTGCCTGTACCGGGCGCTCGAGACCGCCGCCGACATCGTGGGCCATGGCGAGCGGGACGCGAGGGTCGTGCGGAAGGAGATGGCCGGGCAGATCCAGGCCGAGCCCCTTGCCGAGCTGGACTACGCGGCGATCGTGGACGAGGGCTCATTCGCGGAGGTCCAGGAGCTCGTGCGGCCGGCGAGGGCCCTGATCGCGGCGCGCGTCGGACCGGCCCGTCTCATCGACAACGTGCTCCTGCCGGTGCGCCACAATGGCGACGAGGAGGGTGTGTAGTGCTGCTCGCCGTCAACGTCGGCAACACGGAGACGAAGCTCGGGGTCTTCCGCGAGCGTGAGCTCGCGTTCAGCCGCCGCATCAGCTCCCACCCGGAGCGCACCGCGGACGAGCTGGCGCTCCTGTTCGGCGGATTCCTGGAGCAGCAGGAGCTCTCCTTCTCTCGCCAGATCACCGGCGTCTCGATCTCCTCGGTCGTGCCGTCCATGACCCAGGCCCTGCGGGACATGACCGAGCGCTACTTCCACTTCGAGCCCGTCGTGGTCGGCCCAGGCGTCAAGACCGGCATGGCGGTGCTCACCGACAATCCGCGCGAGGTGGGAGCCGACCGTATCGTCAACGCCATCGCCGCGTTCGAGGAGTACGGCGGCCCATGCATCGTCGTCGACTTCGGCACCGCCACCACGTACGACATCGTCTCGGAGAAGGGCGAGTTCGTCGGTGGCGTCATCGCGCCGGGCCTCGAGGTCTCGGCCGTCGGCCTCTCACGCGTCGCCGACCGCCTCCCACGGGTGGAGATCAGCGCGCCGAAGTCGGTGGTCGGCAAGAACACCGTGGAGGCCATCCAGGCCGGTCTCGTGTTCGGCACGGCGGCCGAGGTCGACGGCGTCGTGGAGCGCATCCAGAAGGAGCTCGGTCCCTCCAAGGTCATCGCCACGGGCGGGCTGGCCGGCGTCGTCATGCCCCACTGCCACTCGATCGACCACCACGATGCGTGGCTCACGCTGCAGGGCCTGCGCCTGATCTTCGAGCGGAATACAGACCGGGATGACTGACAAGCCCTCGACCGAGGGCGTGGGCCGGGGGGAGCAGGTCCTCGCCGCTCGCGGGGAGAGCCTGGAGCGCCTGCGCGCCCGGGGCGTCGAGCCTTACGCGCTCGGGTTCGAGAAGGACGCCGACGCCGCCGACGTCCACCGCGAGTTCGGCTCGATCGAGGCCGCCCAGGAGACCGGCGCCGTCAGGTCCCTGGCCGGGCGCGTCGTGCTCTTTCGGCGCCAGGGCAAGCTCGCGTTCGCGCAGCTCCGCGACCGATCCGGTGACATCCAGCTGTTCTGCTCCCAGGGGGCCATGGACACCGGCTCGTGGGCGCTGCTGGAGGACGTCGACCTCGGCGACCTCGTCGGCGTCGCCGGCGAGGTGGTGAAGACGAAGCGCGGCGAGCTCTCGATCAAGGTCGGCCACCTCACGATGCTGTCCAAGGCGCTTCGCCCGCTGCCGGAGAAGTGGCACGGCATCAAGGATCCCGAGCTGCGGATCCGCCGGCGCTACCTCGAGTACGCAACGGACCTCGAGGCCCGCGAGGTGATCCGGGCTCGGGCCAGGGTGCTGAGCGCCATGCGCAGGTATCTGGACGGGGCCGGCTACGTCGAGGTGGAGACCCCGGTCCTGCACTCGACGCCGGGCGGCGCGCTGGCTCGCCCCTTCGAGACGCACCATCGCGTGCTCGACATCCCGCTGTACCTGCGGATCGCGCCGGAGCTGTACCTGAAGCGGCTGCTCGTCGCCGGCTTCGAGCGCGTCTACGAGATCGGCCGCAACTTCCGCAACGAGGGCATCGACCGCGACCACAACCCCGAGTTCACGATGCTCGAGGTCTACCAGGCCTACGGCGACTACGAGGACATGATGGATCTCGTCGAGGCCCTGGTGAAGGAAGCCGCCCTCGCCGTGCGGGGGACGCTGAAGTTCGACTACCAGGGACGCGAGCTCGATCTGGAGACCCCGTGGCGACGCGTGACGGTTCTGGGGTCGGTGTCGGAGGCCGCCGGCGAGGAGGTCGCGTTGGATCGCCCAGACCTCGTGGAACTGGCCGAGCGCCACGACGTGCGCGTCGATCCGAAGTGGGACCCCGGCAAGATGGTCCTCGAGCTGTACGAGAAGCTCGTGGAGGAGGACATATTCCAGCCGACCTTCGTCAAGGACTTCCCGCGCGAGGTCTCACCGCTCGCCCGTCCCCACCGGAGCTCACCCGGCGTTACGGAGCACTTCGACCTCATCATCGCGGGGATGGAGATCGGCCCGGCGTACTCGGAGCTCACCGATCCGGCCGAGCAACGCGCCCGGTTCGAGGACCAGCAGCGCCAGCGCGGCGCCGGCGACGACGAGGCCCACCGCCTGGATGAGGACTTCCTGACTGCCCTGGAGCACGGGATGCCGCCGGCCGGCGGGCTCGGCCTGGGGGTCGACCGGCTGACCATGATCCTCGCCGACCGCCCGTCGATCCGGGACGTCATCGCCTTCCCCCACGTGCGGCCGGAAGGCGACTAGCGACAAGTTCACGACAACGAACCGATCTGCGGCGCGCGTATCAGTAGGGGGTAATCTCAGCAGTCGAGCGATGAGAGTCGTTACCCGCCGCATCGTGATCCTGGGGTCCATATGCCTTGGCTTGAGCGCGTTCGCTGCCCAAGCAGGGGTTGCCCCTGATCTCGAGGACGGGTGGATCCCTGCTTCCTACGAGAGTGAGGGACATCTCATCGTGGGCCCGCCGGAATCTGCGGTCTTTTCGCCGCTCGACGATACCGAGATGGTCTCGCCATCAGACACACGGAATATCTCCGCCCCCTTGTGGCCTCCGGAGTCCGCTCCGCTCGAAACTCCCTTTGAACCGACCATCGCCACCTCCCAACATGACGAGGCGGTCGACCTGGGAACGCCGGGAGGGTAGAGCGCCGCGACCGCCCCAGCTCCACACAACGGGCATCTGTGCAACTGCCCAATTTTATGCATCTGCACAAAGGCCCCTGCGGCCGGTGAGGCGAACCCTTCCGGGCATATCGCTCAACGACCCGTTGCGGGTCCCGGCAGTGGAGGATCGAATGCGACTCACCCGAATGGACCGGATCGCCCGCCGCGGCATGCTGGTGGCCGCGCTCGCCGCCGTGGTGCTCTCTGCCATCCCGGCCGGCGCCTCCGCGACCGCCACCACCATCAGCGGCCTTGCCACGAGCGTCTCCGGATCGACCGTCACGGTCACCGGGCAGGCCGCGTTCGGCGGCCAGGACGCAGTTCTCCTCGGTGAGGACGCCGCCAACGACAACATCGGCGGCGCCAACTCGGCCCCGTACGGGACCGACCTCACGGGGGCCTCGATCTCGCAGCCGACCCCGGACGCCCAGAACCTCGTGTTCACGATCAAGCTGAGCGGCCTGACCGCCGGCGGCATCCCGGAGACCGTCGGCTACAACTGGGACTTCGCCGTGGACGGCGGGGCGAACGGGGGCGGCGCCGACTGGCGGATCACGACGATGCGCACCCGCGCGCTGGTTACCCAGAACGCGAACCCGTACGCCGCCACGTTCACCTGCGTCCCGGGAACCGGCGGTACCAGCTCCTGCACCCAGGTCCAGCTCCTCTCGGCCGTGTACGACGAGGCCGGCAAGGAGATCCGGGTCACCGTCCCGTTCGCGGCCATCGGCGTGAGCCCCGGGTCGGTCATCGCGGGCAGGACCACCACGCCCCTGGGGATCGCGGGCACGGCCTTCGGCCGCGTGTCCGTGACCAACCTCTTCGACACGATGGCGTCCGTCGACGACTACCAGGTTCCACTGAAGAGCGTCCGTCTGGGGATCGCCCCCTCGGGCACGCCGGACGACGCCGTCAGCTTCAGCGCGGATGCCTCGGTCGGCTCGAACGGCGCGTTCTCGGGCACCCTCCAGGCGCCCGGTTCGGGCTCCTACGACGTCTTCGCCCGGGCCTGCTTCGGCACGAACTGCCAGGTCGCGAAAGTCGCCACCACCGTCTGAGGCCGTCCGACGGCCCCAGATGGGCCCAGATCCAGGAAGGGGAGCGGAAACGCTCCCCTTCTTCTTTTCCCAGGATGTGTGAGGAAGTTGGCGATCGGACTCATCCCGGGCCCCTCACGCGCCGAACCTTCCTTGGACGACGTCGTTGGTGGGTATAGGGGGTCTGCGAGGAATCGTCGGACCCTCGGGGAGGTTCCAAGAAGGTGAGAGTGAGGGTAGGTCTTCAAGGGGCCGGCGCTATAATCGGTTCCGGAGGGCGCTTCGGGAAGGCGCAGGCAGGCGCCGTACCGGGGCGCTCGCTTCGCCTCGGGGGTAGGACGTGTGTCCGCCGATCCTCGCAGGAGAGCGAGAACGAGAGGCCGGGGCACCGGCCGAGGAAGCGAGTGGCACATGTTTGAGCGGTTCACCGACCGGGCGAGAAGGGTCGTGGTCCTCGCGCAGGAAGAGGCGAGGATGCTCAACCACAACTACATCGGCACCGAGCACATCCTGCTCGGGCTCATCCACGAGGGCGAGGGCGTCGCCGCGAAGGCACTCGAGTCGCTGGGCATCTCGCTCGAGGCCGTCCGCCAGCAGGTCGAGGAGATCATCGGCCAGGGCCAGGCGGCACCCACGGGTCACATCCCGTTCACGCCGCGCGCCAAGAAGGTTCTCGAGCTGTCGCTGCGCGAAGCGCTGCAGCTCGGTCACAACTACATCGGCACCGAGCACATCCTGCTCGGGCTCATCCGCGAGGGTGAGGGCGTCGCGGCGCAGGTGCTGCAGAAGCTCGGCGCCGACCTCAACCGCGTGCGCCAGCAGGTCATCCAGCTGCTGTCCGGCTACACCGGCGGCAAGGGGGAGACCGCTCCCGGCGAGACCCCGCAGCAGGGGTCGATGGTGCTCGACCAGTTCGGTCGCAACCTCACCCAGCTCGCGCGCGAGACCAAGCTCGACCCGGTCATCGGTCGCGACAAGGAGATCGAGCGGGTCATGCAGGTCCTGTCGCGCCGCACGAAGAACAACCCCGTGCTCGTGGGCGACCCCGGCGTGGGCAAGACGGCCATCGTCGAGGGCCTCGCGCAGAAGATCGTGAAGGCCGACGTCCCCGAGACGCTGAAGGGCAAGCAGATCTACACGCTCGACCTCGGCGCTCTCGTGGCCGGCTCCCGGTACCGCGGCGACTTCGAGGAGCGCCTGAAGAAGGTGCTGAAGGAGATCCGCACGCGCGGCGACATCGTGCTGTTCATCGACGAGCTGCACACGCTCGTGGGCGCCGGCGCCGCCGAGGGCGCCATCGACGCCGCCTCCATCCTCAAGCCGATGCTGGCGCGCGGCGAGCTGCAGACCATCGGCGCCACCACGCGCGACGAGTACCGCAAGCACCTGGAGAAGGACGCTGCGTTGGAGCGCCGGTTCCAGCCGATCTCGGTCGAGGAGCCCAGCGTGGCGCACTCCATCGAGATCCTGAAGGGACTGCGCGACCGGTACGAGGCGCATCACCGCGTGTCGTTCACCGACGACGCGCTGGTCGCGGCGGCGAACCTCGCCGACCGCTACATCTCCGACCGGTTCCTGCCGGACAAGGCCATCGACCTCATCGACGAGGCCGGCTCGCGCATGCGCATCCGGCGCATGACCGCACCGCCCGACGTCCGCGAGATCGACGAGAAGATCGCCGAGGTCCGGATGAAGAAGGAGTCCTCCATCGACGAGCAGGACTTCGAGAAGGCCGCCGGCCTCCGCGACGACGAGCGCCAGCTGCTCGAGGAGAAGCAGCGCCGCGAGAAGGCCTGGAAGTCCGGCGAGCTCGACGTGCTGGCCACCGTGGACGAGGAGGAGATCGCCGAGGTCCTGTCGATCTGGACGGGCATCCCGGTGTTCAAGCTCACCGAGGAGGAAACCGAGAAGCTGCTTCGCATGGAGGACGAGCTGCACAAGCGCATCGTCGACCAGAGCGAGGCCGTCACCGCGGTCAGCAAGTCCATCCGCCGCACCCGTGCGGGACTGAAGGACCCCAAGCGTCCGAGCGGCTCGTTCATCTTCCTGGGGCCGAGCGGCGTCGGGAAGACCGAGCTCTCCAAGGCGCTGGCGGAGTTCCTGTTCGGCGACGAGGACGCACTGATCCAGCTCGACATGTCCGAGTACATGGAGAAGCACACCGTGTCGCGGCTGATCGGCTCCCCGCCCGGCTACGTCGGGTACGAGGAGGGCGGCCAGCTCACGGAAGCGGTGCGCCGCAAGCCGTTCAGCGTGGTGCTGTTCGACGAGATCGAGAAGGCCCATCCCGACGTGTTCAACACGCTGCTGCAGATCCTGGAGGACGGGCGGCTGACCGACGCGCAGGGGCACCAGGTCGACTTCAAGAACACCGTCATCATCATGACGTCGAACCTCGGGACCAGGGACATCCAGAAGGGCCCGGGCATCGGCTTCGCCACGGTCGGCAACGAGGCGGTCACCTACGACCGGATGAAGGACAAGGTCATGGAGGAGCTGAAGCGCTCCTTCCGCCCGGAATTCCTGAACCGGATCGACGAGGTCATCGTGTTCCACTCGCTGTCGCGCGAGGACGTGAAGAACATCATCGATCTCATGATGAAGCGGGTCCGCGAGCAACTGAAGGCCAAGGACATCGAGATCGAGCTCTCGGATGCGTCCAAGGAGCTCCTGGCGGAGAAGGGCTACGACGTGGCCCTCGGAGCCAGGCCCCTTCGCCGCACCATCCAGCGGCTCATCGAGGATCCGCTATCCGAGAAGCTGCTGTGGAAGGAGTTCAAGGCCGGGCAGACGATCATCGTCGACGCGCACGACGGCGAGATCGTCTTCGAGGCCGCCCCGCTGACCCCGGACGCTCCCCCCGTGGAGCTCGCCGGCCAGCAGGAGAGCTAGCGAATCCTAGGAGCTATGACGGGTCGGGTCCATCCTGACAACATCGGCAATTCCTTCGCCCAGTTGAATGGCGTCATCGGCCCGAAACCGGCTAGCAGCGTGCGCGACCTGATTAATCGAACAAGGCTGCCGCGGGGGGCTGCTGCCACCCTGGATGCAGGCGACTCTTTCTTTTCGGGGGTCTGAAAACTCTGGGGGACGGTACGATCGAGGATAAGCTACATCTTCGCGCCGGGCTCGCAAGCTGCGCGGTAGCCCAGCGATGCACGCCGTAGGCTCCAGACCGGTCGCCACTCCACGCTGTGGCCGGGAAGCAGTCTGGGAATCGTGATTTGTGGACCAAACACAATCCGATGGTCGGTCGTTGTTCCGATAACTTGGCAAGCCCCGCTGCCTGCAGCGTCGCCGACGTTCCGTATTCTCCCTCGAAGGCACACCTTGTTGTCTGGAACGACGCACTTCGCTTCACGGAGAACTGCTTGAAACGCTGGTTGAGGGGTCGGCCGGGGGGTGTTGCTCCCAATGATGGACGCTCCAATGAGGGTCCCAGGGATGAGAAGTATCAGCGCCGCCAGATATATTACGCGATGAGATTTGGGCACGGTCTACGACCGAGGGACTGCGTTAGCTGCATGTGGTTGTCGCCTCTGGATGTGAAACGACCAAGACGCGTCTTCATCAGTAGGTGTCAGGCCATCGTCCCTCCAGATTCCGAAGCATTCGAGGTAAATCTGAGTTGGGTTACTCTCGATAGAGAACTCAGCGAACCACCCAACGATCCCATGATATAGGCCCGGAGTCCAGCTGGGTTTCATTGATCCCCGGACTCGCCATCGGTCCGAGGTACGGGCCCACAAAGTAATCGTAAACTCCTTCGGTAGATCGACGCGAGGGACGAATATGCGCGCCTCAGGCGATGAGGTGCGGATTGCCCGAGGGAAGGCGAGCGAACCGTCAACGCATGTCCTCGTGAACTCCAATAGGCCTCCGTGAGACCAGCAATAGCTCAACATTGTCCCATTCTGATGTGCGGACCCCACTAGCATGGTTAGCTGTGGCGGTGCGGAGTCGTCAGCGCTAGCCACAGGCCCAGCTACGAGAACGAGAAACAAGGCTAAGACACCCGTTGGAAGGAGGGCCCGCCCACTGCCGACTGACCCGGGGCGCGATTTAGATCTAATACAGCGCTTCAAGGCCATGAACATCTCCCAGTCCCAGTGTTTCCTCCGAGGTCTGGCAAGTACCATTGTTGTCTGTACTCATGGTGAGATTCCCATGTCGTTCCTCACCTACATGTGCCAAGCCATATGCGTGCCCAAACTCGTGGGTCATGACCCCTTCGATGGACCACCGGTCCTGGCAATCTGCAGGAATAATTGTGCCCATAAACCACTTGCTTCGAGAGTCGAGGCGAATATCCGACTCATCCGTCGCCAAGCCTCCATTCACAAGGTCATACCAGTGTGCATATGTGCAGGCTAGCCCGATGGATGAACCGGTCAGCGGCCCGAAATCCACGACGCTGTACTGGTCGGGCATATCGCAATTGTTGCCGGTAGCATTCGCTGGTCTGTCGGTTCTGCCTTGGTAGTTCCATCCTGCGTCGACGTTGTCGGCAAGACCACATGGATTGAAGGCGTTCGTTACATTACTCGCCCCGGAGAGAATACCTAGTTCGGCGTTATCTTGATTGACGTTCGGAGGAGCTGACCCAGCGTTGAAGTGCCAGTCGTAGTAGTGGGTCCAGTGCCAGTCTTCGAGGTTATATCTACCGTCGCCGCATGTTTTTTGGGATCCCTTTTTGCGGTTCTCTGGGTCATCTGAAAGCAAGTCATCGATAATGCTGTCAACGGTCGGGGTTGGGCCATCGCCAAGATCGAGCACTTCGCCGGCGTCCGCCGTGAGGCTTGATACGTCGTTTCCGGAATCAGGACCGCAGGCGTAAATCCTGGCTGTAAAGTCCGACAAGAGAGTAACTCCGACTTCTTCGATACCGTTAACTTCATAAAGTGAAGCGAAGGCGTAGTCGCCGGGGTCGGGCACAGTTACTCCTACTCCTCCGTCCATGATCCTCATGCCGGGCACTAGGTGGCCCAACGCAGCGGCCTGTTGGCATGTCACGCCGACGATGGGACCCATCTGCCCTGTCCAGTAATAGCACCCTCCCATCCATCCGGGATTTCCTGTCGCCCAGAGCACAGTCAAGCAGGGGTCTGAGGTCTCAGCCTCTCGAGCGTAATACTTACAGCCTTCCCCCAAGCCGCCGCCAATGAGGCCGCAGGTTCTTTCGGTAGCTACTCCTTGCGCTGCCAGCGTCGCGCCACTACAGAAATCCCCGTCATCTCGATTGATGTTTCGGATCGAGGAGCAAACAGGATCGAGCACATTGTGGTAGGGGGCCTCGGGCCCGATGACTTCGAAAGTCCCATGGAAGGCGGCTGAGCATATTGCGGTGATATCGCAAGCGTATGCCCAGAAATCGTGGGTTCCTATGTCCTGAGGAAGGGTCATGTACAAGGCCGTCGAGGCGTGGACTTGGCCGTCATTATTCCCGTAGACGTAACCTGTGTGCGCTACGCCTGAATCGTTGTATGGCCAGGCTCCGTCAGCCCATCCGCCGCCACCAGAGCATTCGCCGCCTGGGCCTACGCCATCGGGAGTTCGGCAGATAAGCGCTTTGACAAAGGCAGGGTGATTTGTTCCCCAATGAACAGTGAACATTAGCCAGTCTCCGGCGTACGGAGGGTAAGGATGTCCGTGGCCGGGGTTCGGGTCTAGGTCAATCCATGTGATGTATGGCGCATCCAACGGTCCGCTCCGGGGCGATTGGTCGACTCGGATCACTGCCCTCCGGCCGGAGCCCAGGAACCCTGTTTGCGGGGCTGAGCGTGGAGACGCCGAAGCCTTCGAGGAGAATGGAGGAACTAGTGCGAACAGACAAGAGGCTGCGAGCAGGACGGACAGAATCCAACGGGTGCGCAAACGTAGAGAGAAACTGAGCACAAGATCTCCTTCAGGGCGCGAGTCTCAGAGGGGCCCGCTGGGATGTCGGCGCGAAAAACTCGTCGAACTTGCTGGCGTCTCCTCTCTTGCAGCGCGGGCTCTCCAGACGAGGTTCGTCGGGCCTGTATTGATTCCTTTGTGCCAATGCACAGTGTTTGCGCGAAATGTCCCGTGAACGTTTGTGTCGGCGTCGGTTGAATTCTGATCCCCCTGGGCTTCCTTCCGGGACTCCGGTGCCCGGAGGGTGAGCCTGACCGGCAGCCCAAGCCGGTCAGGGGGAAGGAATGATTAACGTACATCAGTGGGCCGAGATCAGGCGTCTGAACTTCTCCGAACGACTGAGCATCAAGCGACCATCGCCAAACGGGTGGGGACAGATGTCTCGGGGAGACTGGAGGATCCGCTGTCCGAGAAGCTGCTGTGGAAGGAGTTCAAGGCCGGGCAGACGATCATCGTCGACGCGCACGACGGCGAGATCGTCTTCGAGGCCGCCCCGCTGACCCCCGACGCTCCGCCCGTGGAGCTCGCAGGCCAGCAGGAGAGCTAGTCAGCGATCCTTGGGGCGGGGCTCGTCCCCGCCCCCCGGCGCTACAGTCTCAGGACGCCGAACCAGGCCTTCCGAAGCACGCGGTCTCCCGTCGGGCCGGACCCGCGGATCAGGAACGCGTGACTCCCCGGCTTCACCCCCGCCGGGATGCGACGCGAGACGTTGAAACCGCCGTTCGGTCCGGTGTGCGCCCGGCCCAGTCGATGCCCGGCGAAGCTGATGCGCACCGTGGAGTCCGGCTTCCATCCGTGCCCGATGAGCCGGACGTGGGCGCCCGGCGGGCCGGTGTGGGGCCGAACCGTGGACGTGACACGGCCGCTCGCACCGGGCGGGGGCGAGGGGACCGGCGTGGGGCTCGCGGCCTCGAGGCTCGGGGCAGGAGATGGTTCGTCGCTCGCGGTTGGAGTGGGTGTGGGGCTCTCCGTGGGAGTGGGGCTCGGACTCTCCGTCGGGGGCGGTGTGCGATCGTCGTCCACATGATGCGTCGGTGTCGGCTTCGGTGTCGGCGTGGAACACAGCGGCACCGATGATCCGGGCCCATGAGCTGTCGTGCAGTAAGGCTGGTAGTAGGAGTAGTAATAGCCGACCGAGTAATAGGAGCCGATGCCGATGCCGGCCGGCCCCGCCACCGCGACCACGACGCCGAGCCCGGCACCGATCAGCATGATCTTTCGGTTCCGGCCTCCCATGCGACGGAAGAGCGCTGCGATCCTGTTCCTCATCTCGTTTCCTCCTCGGCACCTCTCGTCGTTGCGATCGCGAGCCATGAGAAGGCCAGCACGATCAGGATCGGGAATCGCCACGTGAAGTCCACGCCGCTCTGCGCCAGGAATCCGGCGCAGCACGCGGTGGCTGCGGCCCACACCATGCGCTCATGCGGCCTGTCGTCTCTCGGCCGGCGGCGGATCGCTGTCGTGGCGAACAGCGCGATCGCAGCGAGGACCGATACCAACCCGACCACGCCGGTCTCCGCCAGCGTCTGGAGGTACTCGTTGTGGGCGAACGGGGTGCGGATCGTCGCGGCGCCGGCTGGGAAGTAGAGCTCCAGCGTGCCAGGCCCGGATCCCAGGATGGGGTCACCGGCGATGTGATGAATGGTCTCGGACCAGTTGGTCAGCCTTGCCTCGGAGCGGAAGTTGATGCGGGAGGCGAGGATCGAGTCGCGGTGGGTCAGCAACGGGACGGCGGCGAGTGCGATGACCACCACGACGCCTCCTCCCTGGAGGGCGCGTCTGGCGCGGGCGGGCAGCTTCACGCGCACCGAGGCCACCGCGAGGCCGGCGCCCGCGGCGAATCCCAGCAGCGCCGGGAGCGGATGAGGTTGGGCGTCGGCGATGGATGGCACGAGGCCGGCGAACGCGACGACGGCGCCGGCCAGCGCTCGCACGCCATGTCGGAGCAGTCCGCGTTGCCCCGTGGCCAACAGGACCGCGGCCATGACAGCCCCGGCCACCACGCCGCCCCGGGAGACCGTTGCCAGCAGGCCGGCAAACGTCAGGTACAGGAGGAACCTCGAGGTCGCGCCGGGGCGCCTCGCACATCGAAGGAGCGTGGCCGGGAGGGTGAGCACGAGGAACGAGGCGGCCGCGTTGACGTAGGTGAACGTTCCGGCCAATCGCCACATCGGTGGCGCCTCCTGCGCCAACGCCGCCGCGTGCCAGGCGACGCCGACGATCCCCATCGCTGCGACCGCGGCCCCGAACCACGACGCCAGCTCCAGCAGATCGGACCGCAGCCCCCACGTGACCAGGGTCCGGACCACGAGGAGCACGCAGCACGCGAGGATCAGGCTGACGAGCGGGAGCCTGGCCGGGATGGACCAGGTGCCGTTGGCGACCGTGCTCACGAGGAGCCCGACCGCGAGTAGCCCGAAACCGGCCAGCAGAGGAGCCGAGCCTCGGAAGGCTCCGGCTCCCGTCAGGACGAGGAGCACGAGGAACGCGCCTGCCACGAAGGTGGCCTGGGCCCAGTAGAAGGCGCCCTGGGCGAAGACCCCGTAGGCGATGGCCAGGGCGAAGATCGCGAGCACGATCTCCGAGCGCGCGAGCCGGCTTCCCGCAGCCATCCGTGCCCGGGGGACCGGCAGGGCTTCAGCTACGCGCATCTGCATGCCTTGGTATTCGCGATTCGGGCCGCGAACCCCTTCCTTTCGCCGCTTCAGCTGCCGGTCAGCGCTGACGTTGCCAGCGAACGGCTCCGGTTGCTCCCGTCAGGCTCGCCACCGATGAGACAACGTGGTTCCCGGTGGTCGTGATCCGGCCGAAGAGCGCCTCGTTGCCCGGCTTGCCGTCCTCATCGCCCGCTGCATCGATGCTGAAGCCCTCGTCCGGAGCGAAGGTCCGGGTCCAGAGCGTCTTCTGGGGGGTGAGGCTCAGCGTCGAGATGTCGCACGGTCCGCTCTCGAGGCCCGGGCAGCGAGTCTCGAACATCTCGGCGTTCCCGTCGTCGCTCAGATCCACGGAGGGCCACAGCAGGCGGGTGTCCTTCGTGCGACTCTCGCGCACCGTTGTCCCCGTTGCCGAGGACTCGACGACGCTGGCCGAGCTGACGTCGGCGAGGGTTGCCTCGCCCGTCTCCTCGTTGTAGTCGTACGCGGCGTTGACAGCTCCCGAGAAGAGGTCACCGATCCTGTCACCGTCGACGTCGTCCATCCCACCGGCGTAGAGGAAGACGAACTCGTCGTCGTGAGATCCGTCGAGTATCGGAAACTCGCGCACGGTGTCGAGGAATGGCTGGCCCGTGCGGCCGTCGAGTCGCGTGAACCTGATGGCGTAGGCTCCCGGCGCGTCTGCCAGGCTCACCACCGCGAGGTCGGCGCCGGGCGACCCTCCGATGTCGTCGACGAGGACGAGGTACTCCGCGGTGGCCGTGCTCCGGTTCCACAGCTCGGTGCCGTCGACTCCCGAAAGCAGTCGCAGTCCGTACGTCTGCCCGTCTTGCGCGAGTTCCACGAGGAAGTCCTCAACGCCGTCCCCGGAGAGATCGGCTTCGACAGGAACGGTGTAGGCATCGCTCACGGCTCCCCCGACGTGCCAGGTGGTCGCGAGGGTCGCGCCGTCGAGGGCCTCGGCGTCGAGGGTTGGCCCCGCGCCGGTGCTCGTGCAGTCCTCCTTCACGGCGATGGTCGTGCACGAGTAGCTCGTATCGGGGACGTTGATCCCGTCCCAGAGCACGTCGGGAGTGGTGGTGCCGGCCAGGTCGCTCACCGGCCACGCGAGGCCGATCCTCGGCGCCGTATCGAAGGAGCGTCCGACGATGATCTGTCCGCGGGACCCGTCGAGGAGGGTGGAGCGCGTGGCGGTCCTGAGGGACTCCTCGCCGTTGTCCTTCGAGGTGACGATGGCCGTTTCCTCGTACCGGTCCGCGGCGTGCCAGCCGACATCGAGCTCGTCCACGAGCACGTCGGGGTGGCCGTCACCGTCGTGGTCGCCGGCGACCTCCGGCAGCACGACGACGTTCGAGGATTGGAAGTCCTCGGTGGCGGTCGAGACGACGGAGACGGGGGTGGGGCTCTCGCCGCTCACGCCGAATCGGTCCGTGTACGAGCCGTCGTAGCGCTTGCTCCACAGGGACTTGCCGGTCGCGCCCGAGCGCATCGAGACGTGCCAGTCGTAGGTTTCGTCGTCGTTGAAGGTGCATCCCGAATCGTCGCAGTTGCTGTCGAAGACCGAGTCCGTGATCTCGAGTTCCTCGACCAGGAGCTCCTCCTTGCCGTCGCCGGTCAGGTCTCCGACCGTCTCGGCGATCGCATCCACGCCGGCGCCGAAGGAGGCCTGCCACAGCTCCTGTCCGTCGGTGCCGCGAAGCGCCCGAAGGCTGAGCCGCTCCGCGGGAAGCTGGATGTCGTAGACGAGCACGTCGTCGAGGCCGTCGCCGGAGAGGTCGCCCACGGGTGATGGGTACGAGACGGTCCCGACGGGCTCAGGGGCGGGCGCGCCCTCGCCGCCCTCGCCCGTGTCACCGGTGTCACCGGTGCGAGCCAGGTGCGAACGTGGGGTCGGTGCCAGCGAATGCTGCGGCCGCAGGTCCGGCAACCTGGTGCCGGTTCGCGATTCGATGAGGGCCCTGATCACATCCGGATAGCTCCGGACGTCCGTCGGATCGAGCCGCTTCAAGAGCTGGCGCAGGCTCGCTCCCGAGCCGCGAGTTGCCGCTGCAAGGCGGCGCCGTCCGGTCGCCCCCGCTCCGCCGCGGTCGCGAGCGACGGCGCCATGACCGCAGCGAGGGAGCCGACGAGCACGATCACCAAGGGTCGGATGACCGAGGAGACGACGCGCGGGCGCATCAGCGGACCCCATCGCCGTCGGTGTCGACCACGGCGACCCACGCCCGCTGGTGGTGGATCTTCGGCGGGAACCCGACGGGGTCGTTGGGCGAGATCCGGTAGGCCTCGCACCGCACGATGTAGGTCCAGGATCCGGCGGGCGCCACCTCGCTGTAGTCGCCGAGGAAGGCGCTGCTTCGCGAGTACGCCGCGAAATGGATGTCCGTCCGGACCGGGACCGCGGTCGGCAGGAGCTCCGGGATCGACCCGGTGTTGACGAGCAGCGGCGCCGTCCACGTCTGTCCACC
>JBHELK010000036.1:0-7073 GCA_046263085.1 Actinomycetota bacterium | reverse complement strand
CGAGCAGCACAGGCGGGAGCTCACCGCGCACTGCTACCGCATGCTCGGGTCCACCTTCGAGGCAGAGGACGCCGTCCAGGAGACACTGCTCCGGGCCTGGAAGGGCTACGAGGGATTCGAGGGGCGCGCCGCTCTCCGCTCGTGGCTGTACCGAATCGCCACCAACGTGTGCCTGGACATGCTGAGCGGCCGGGAGCGCCGGGCCCGTCCGATGGACCTCGGCCCGGCCGGCGCGGCCGACGCCGCCCTCCTCGGCGACCCACTGCCCGAGGTCACCTGGATCGAGCCCATCCCGGACGCGCGGGTGGTGCAGGACGACGGCGACCCCGCCGAGGTGCCCGAGCAGAAGGAATCCGTCCGCCTCGCATTCGTGGCCGCGCTCCAGCACCTCCCGCCGAAGCAGCGCGCCGTGCTGATCCTCCGCGAGGTCCTCAAGTGGAAGGCGGAGGAGGTCGCGGAGTTGCTGGAGACCTCCGTGCAGTCCGTGAACAGCGCGCTCCAGCGGGCCCGGGCCACCGTCGAGGCCGCCGAGTTCACCGACGAGACGCCCGCCGGCCCGCTCGACGACGACCAGCAGGCGCTCCTGCAGCGCTACGTGAAGGCCTTCGAGTCCTACGACATGGACTCGCTCACGTCCGTCCTGCACGAGGACGCCGTGTGGAACATGCCCCCGTATGCCCTGTGGCTGCAGACGCACGAGGACGTCGTCAAGTGGTGCCTCGGCCCCGGGATCGGCTGCCAGGGATCCCGCCTCGTTCCGGTCGAGGCCAACGGCCAGCCCGCGTTTGGGCAGTACAAACCGAGCGAGGACGGAAAGAGCCTGGAGCCCTGGTCAGTCCAGGTCCTCGACATCCGGGGGGACAAGCTCGCCGGCATCACCTTCTTCCTCGATACGGCGCACTTCTTCCCGCTCTTCGGCCTCCCCGAGCGGCTCGACCCGTAGCGGCAGCGCGTCGGAGAGCCCGGCGAGCTCGATCAATTCGCACAGCTGGGGGCACGCGCGGCGGAGCTGCATCCTCCGGCCGGCCCTGCGAGCCATGAGCTGGAGCCTGGCCAGAACGTCGATCGAGCGGACGTCCGGATGGACGAGCCCGCTCACGTCACAGACGATCGGCTCGGGACCGGGAGGCGGTCGCACGTCGCTCACTCTGCAGACACAGACCCCCCGGACGGCCGAAATTCATCGCGGCGAGGAATCCCACCTCCGGCGGTAGGGTTCTTCCTGATATGCCCCGGCTTCGAGCCAGCGACCGCGCGAAGCTCCCCGACAGCGCGTTCGCCTACGTCGATTCCTCCGGTCGCCGCCGGCTGCCCATCCACGACGAGTCCCACGTGCGGAACGCCCTGGCCCGGTTCGACCAGGTCGCCTTCGAGGACGAGGGCACGCAGGAACGCGCCCGCAAGCGGCTGCTCAAGGCCGCCAAGCGGTACGGGATCGTCCCCGTCGGATTCATCGACGGGCAGCTCCGCCGGTACCGAGCGCGCTCGGGCGACGTCTCGACCCTCCCGTCCGGGCCCGTCACGTTCCTGATGACCGACATCGAGGGCTCCACCGAGCTGCTCAGGAAGCTGAGCGACCGCTACGCGGGGCTCCTGAAGGACGTGCGCGGGATCGTCCGGCGCGAGGTCAACGCGGCGGGCGGCCGGGAGGTCGACGCCCGCGCCGACGAGTTCTTCGCCGTCTTCGAGGGCGTCGTCTCGGCCGTCGAGGCAGCCGTGGCCATCCAGCGCGCGATGTCGGACCGGGTGTGGCCGGACGATCTGCAGTGCCGGGTCCGGGTCGGCATCCACAGCGGCGAGGTGACGCTGACCGACACCGGTTACATCGGTCTGTCCGTGCACACGACGGCACGGGTAGCCTCCGCGGCCCACGGTGGGCAGATCGTCGTCTCGGGCGACGCCAAGCGAGCCGCCGCCGGTTCGTTGCCCGCCGGGGTTCGCCTGCGCGGCATCGGACGTCACCGACTGCCCGGCCTCACTCGAGCCGAATCGCTCTTCCAGGTCGAGGCGGACGGGCTCGCCTCCGAGTTCCCGCCGCCGCGCACCACCGGCTGAGGACCGGGCGGGGCTCCGATGAGTTTCGCCGTCGGCCCCGGTCATACCCACGGAAGGCAGAGACGAGGAGGCGAATCGACATGAGGATCGTCGTGAGTGAGTTCCTGACGCTGGACGGAGTCATGCAGGCTCCGGGCGGCGAGGACGAGGACCGCAGCGGCGGATTCGAGCACGGCGGATGGCAGCTCAGGAACGAGTACATCGACGACATCGCCGGCCAGGCCATCATGGAGTCGTTCGACAGCTCCGCCGGCATGCTGCTGGGCCGCAAGACCTACGACATCTTCGCCGGGTACTGGCCGACCTCGGACGAGGAGCCCATCGCCACGACCATGAACACAACGAAGAAGTACGTGGCGTCCAGGACGCTGACATCGCCGCTCGAGTGGCAGAACTCGACGCTCCTCGAGGGCGACACCGTGCAGGCCGTCCGCGCGCTGAAGGACGAGCCCGGCGGCGACCTGTTCGTCATCGGCAGCGGCGACTTCGCGCAGACCCTCATCGACAACGACCTGGTCGACGAGTACCGCCTGATGATCCATCCGATCGTGGTCGGGGGCGGCAAGCGCCTGTTCCGCGACGGCAACCCGCTCGCCAAGCTCACGCTGGTGGACTCGAAGATCTCCGGCACCGGTGTGGCGATCCTGACGTACCGGCCGAAGTGACCGGGACCCCGCCTTGTAGTCTGGAGCACTTCGGGGGACAGGGGGAGTTGAGCGCATGACCGACACGATCCATACGTCAGGCCTGGTCAAACGGTACGGCAAGGTGGTGGCCCTCGACGGCCTCGACATCTCCGCGCCGCAGGGCACGGTGCTCGGGTTGCTCGGGCCGAACGGGGCGGGGAAGACCACCGCGGTCCGGATCCTCTCCACGCTGCTCGAGCCCGACGGCGGCACCGCGACCGTCGCGGGGCTCGATGTGGCGACGGAGCCCGACAAGGTCCGGGAGCGCATCGGCCTCTCCGGACAGAACGCCGCGGTCGACGAGCACCTCACCGGCTACGAGAACCTCGACATGGTCGGACGCCTGTATCACCTCGGCAAGGCCAGGGCGAGCGAGCGAGCCCGGGAGCTCCTTGAGCGCTTCGACTTGGAGGACGCCGCCGATCGAACGGCGAAGACGTACTCCGGCGGGATGCGCCGGCGCCTCGACCTCGCCGCGGCGCTCGTCGCCGAGCCGGAGGTCGTGTTCCTCGACGAGCCCACCACGGGCCTCGACCCCCGGAGCCGGGTGCAGATGTGGGAGACCATCCACGAGCTCGCGCGGGGTGGATCGACCGTGCTGCTGACCACGCAGTACATGGAGGAGGCGGACCGGCTCGCCGACGACATCGTCGTCATCGACCGGGGGCGGAAGATCGCCCAGGGAACGGCCGACGAATTGAAGGCGCAGATCGGCGGGGAGCGCATCGAGGTGGTGCTCACCGACGCAGCCGACCTGTCCGCTGCGCGCGGGCTCGTCGAGGGCCTCTCGGTCGAGGACATCCAGGTCGACGATCAGACCCGCCGGCTCACGGCGGCGGCGAAGGGCGGAGCCGACGTCCTGCGGCTGCTCCTGCAGCGGCTGGCGGACCAGCAGATCCCCGTCGCGGACATCGGGCTCCATCGCCCGACGCTCGACGACGTCTTCCTGTCGCTCACCGGTCACACCGCAGAGGAGGTCCCGGACGAAGCCGACGGAAAGCCGGCCGACGGGAAGGCCGCGGCGGAAACCGGCGTTCCGGAGAAGGAGGTCGTGTCATGAGCGCGCTGGCAATGGCACTCTCCGACGGCGCGGTCATCGCCAAGCGCAACATCATCAAGATCAAACGCCTGCCGGAGCTGGTCATCTGGACCACGATGTCGCCGATCATGTTCGTGGTGCTGTTCGCCTACATCTTCGGCAGCTCCATCAACATCCCGGGCGTCTCCTACCGCGAGTTCCTCATCGCCGGGGTCTTCGCGCAGACCGTGGTCTTCGGCGCCACGTCCACCGGCGCGGGGCTGGCCGAGGACATGACGAAGGGCATCGTGGACCGGTTCCGGTCGCTGCCGATGTCCCGTTCCGCGGTGCTCATCGGGCGGACGGCGAGCGACGTCGTGATCAACTTCATCTCGGTGGTGGTGATGACCATCACCGGCCTGATCGTCGGCTGGCGCATCCACACCGGGCCCGACAAGGCGGTCTTCGGGTTCCTGCTGCTGCTCCTGTTCGCGTTCGCGATCTCGTGGGTCATGGCCTACGTCGGGCTGAAGGCCCCGAGCGTGGAGGTCGTGCAGAACGCCTCGTTCATGGTGATCTTCCCGATGACGTTCATCGCCAATACGTTCGTCAGAGCCGAGGTCCTTCCCGGCCCCCTGAAGGTGATCGCCGAATGGAACCCCGTGTCGTCCGTGGCGCAGTCCGTGCGGGAGGCGTTCGGCAACACCTCGAGCGCGCCGGTGCCGGATGTGTGGTCCCTGCACAACCCCATCGCGTACACGCTGATCTGGGTCGGGATCATCCTGGCGATCTTCGTCCCGCTCTCGGTCCGCCAGTACCAGAAGGCCGCCGCAAGATCGTAGGCCGGGGCTTGTCCCCGGCCGAGGAAGGAGACCGTGATGAGAACGATCGCGGCGCACCTCGAGATGTCGCTTGACGGCGTCGTCGACTCGCCGGAGCGCTGGGCGCACGCCTACTTCTCGCCGGACCTCCTCGAGGCGGCGCAGGCCGGCATGGCCGACACCGACACGATCCTGTTCGGGCGGCGCACCTACGAGGAGTTCGCGACGATCTGGCCCAACCAGCCGGCGGACGACCCGTTCGCGGGATTCCTGAACGACACGCCGAAGCTCGTCGCCTCGAACACCCTGCAGGAGCTGCCGTGGGGTCCGGCGGAGCTCGTGACCGGCGACGCCGCCGAGGCGGTCGCCGAGCTGAAGAGCAAACCCGGCGGCGACGTGATCATCCTGGGCAGCTCGACGCTCGTCGGGTCCCTGTTGCGGGCCGGCGTGCTCGACATGCTGGAGCTGTTCATCGTCCCGGTCCTCATCGGGAACGGGAAGCGGCTGTTCGACGCGCCGGACCAGGTTCCGCTGCGGCTCGTCGAGTCGCGGTCGTTCGACAACGGGGTCCTGGCGGTCAGGTACGGGCGGGGACAAGCCCCGCCCCACGAAGGGGAAGCCCCGCCCCACGAACGGGAAGCCCCGCCCCACGAAGGGAAGGAGTGAGGGACATGGGAGTCCAGCAGACGATCGTTCCGAACCTGTGGTTCGACGACCAGGCCGAGGAGGCCGCGAGGTTCTACGTGGAGGTGTTCTCGAACCGCACCGGCGCCTCCGATCCCGCGAAGTCCGAGATCGTGACCGTCACGCATTACCCGCAGGACGGGCCCGGTGGCAAGAAGGCGGGCGACGTCCTCACGGTGGAGTTCCAGATCGAGGGGCAGCGGTTCACCGGGATCAACGGCGGGCCGGAGTTCACGTTCACCGAGGCCGTGTCGTTCCTCATCACCTGCGAGACGCAGGAGGAGATCGACGAGCTGTGGGACAGGCTCGTGGAGGGCGGCGGCGAGCACGGCCCGTGCGGCTGGTTGAAGGACCGCTACGGGCTGTCGTGGCAGGTCGCGCCGACGGGCATGGAGGAAATGCTCAACGGGCCCGACAAGGAGGGCGCGAAGCGCTCCTTCGCCGCGATGATGCAGATGCAGAAGATCGACAAGGCCGAGCTCGAGCGGGCCTACGAGGGCGCCTAGATGCCAAACGTGGTCCTCGATATCTCTGTTTCGCTCGACGGCTTCATCGCCGGCCCCGACGCCACGCTGGAGGAGCCGCTCGGGGTGGGCGGCGAGCGCCTCCACGAGTGGGTCGTTCCGCTGCGAGCGTGGCGCGAGCCGCACGGGATGGAGGGGGGCGAGACGGGGCCAGACGGCGACGTGATCGCCGAGACCGTCGAACGGGCCGGAGCCATCGTGCTGGGCCGTCGCATGTTCAGCGGCGGGTCGGGCCCGTGGGAGGAGGATCCGAACCCGAACGGCTGGTGGGGCGGCGAGCCGCCGTTCCACCACCCGGCCTTCGTGGTCACGCATCACCAGCGTGACCCGCTCGAGCTGAAGGGAACGACGTTCACGTTCGTCACAGAGGGACCGGAGACGGCGATGTCGCTGGCCCGCGAGGCGGCCGGCGAGAAGGACGTCGCGATCGGCGGCGGCGCGCAGACCGCGCAGCAGCTGCTCAGAGCCGGCCTGGTCGACGAGGTGCAGCTCCACCTGGTCCCGATTCTGCTCGGTGGCGGCGTCAGGCTGTTCGAGGCCCTCGATCCGGGGATCGGGTTCGATCTCGACCGAGTGATCGACTCCCCGAGGGTCACGCACCTCCGCTACCGCGTCAAGCAGTGACGCGACTCGATCGACGGGCGCTGAATCGGGCGCTGCTCGAGCGCCACATGCTGCTGCGCCGGCGCCCCCGGATGGCGCCGCTCGCGGCCGTCGACCGGCTGGTGGGCATGCAGGCGCAGGTCCCCCGGGATCCGTACGTCGGACTCTGGGCCCGGCTGGATGGTTTCAAGCCGTCGGTGCTATCGCGAGCGATGGAAGAGCGGCGAGCCGTGCGGATGACGCTGTTCCGCGGAACCCTGCACCTGGTCAGCTCCCGCGATGCCGTGGCGCTGCGCCCGCTCCTGCAGCCGGTGGTGGAGCGCTCGTTCTCGGGCCAGCGCGGGCGCAAGGAGGCCATGGCGGGGGTGGATCGGCGCCGGCTGCTGACATTCATCCGGCGTCAGCTGGAGAAGCAGCCGCTGACGCGCGCGGAGCTGACGCGCGCCATCGAGGAGCGGTGGCCGGGGAGCGATGCGAATGCACTCGCCTTTGCGCTGTACCTGCTGCCGACGGTGCAGGTCACCCCGCGCGGACTGTGGGGGGCGAGCGGGCGCTCGGCGTTCACGACCGTGGAAAGGTGGCTCGGTCGGCGAGTGTCGGCGCGAGCCTCGATCGACGATCTCGTGCTGCGCTACCTCGAGACCTTCGGCCCCGCGACGCCGGCCGACGCTCAGTACTGGTC
>JBHELK010000035.1:0-11344 GCA_046263085.1 Actinomycetota bacterium | reverse complement strand
CCCGAAGGGCAGCGTGCTGGCGCTGCTCGGGCCGAACGGCGCGGGGAAGACGACCACCATCCGGGTGGCGAGCGGCCAGCTGCGCCCCACGGCGGGCTGCGTGCACATCGCGGGCAAGCACGTGAACGGTGTGAGTGCCGACGGGCTGGCCCGGGCGGGCGTGTGCACGATCCCAGAGGGGCGGGGGATCTTCCCGAACCTCACCGTCACCGAGAACCTCGAGCTCGTGTCCTACACGGGCGTGAGGTTCGGGGATGTGAAGGAGAAGGTGTTCGAGCTGTTCCCACGACTCAAGGAGCGGCGCAAGCAGCTGGCCGGCACCCTGTCCGGCGGTGAGCAACAGATGCTCGCGCTGGCGCGGGCCGTCACGACCTCGCCGGGGTTGCTCCTCCTCGACGAGATCTCCATGGGTCTCGCGCCGCGGATCGTCGAGGACCTGTACGACATCGTGGGGCGCATCGCGCAGACCGGCGTCGCCATCCTTCTGGTGGAGCAGTTCGCCACGATGGCGCTCGCGGTCGCCGATTATGCTGCGGTCATGGTCCAGGGACGTATCCGGACGGTCGGACAGCCCCACGACGTCGAGGAGGAGCTGCAGAACGCCTACTTCGGGGGAGCGGCGTGAGGTCGCTCGCCCGCGCCCTCACCTTCGCCACGATCGCGATGCTCGTTCTCACGCTCGGGCCCTCCGGGGCACGGGGGTCGATCGGCGGGGTGACCCTGCTGGCGAAGGGCCTCGGCATGCAGTGGACCTTCAACGAGCCCGGCTCTCCGGTCCCGGCCGACCCCACCGGCGAGATGGAACAGGCGTACAGCACCGCCGACTACGCCTCGGGCCCCACGGCCCACGGGCTGTCCAGCTTCTTCTGGCCGGGGTCGGCTGGCGCGAACTTCGGGCCCGCGCTGTGTCCGCAGGTCTGCCCCCCGTACCCGGTCCGAGCCGAGGCGTTCTCCCCCAGCAATCCGCACAAGGACGACAACAACGACTACGGGCCGAACGCCTCGATGCACGCCGCAGCGAGCGAGACGTCCGCGGAGGCCGCGACCGTCACCCAGAAGGCCGACCAGGCTGCGGCGGCGTTCGTCACCGGCGATTTCTCCTCCTCGTCGAAGACCGAGATCAAGGGTGACTCGGCGATCTCCGAGGCCACGGCCGAGGCCACCGACCTCACGATCGCCGGCATCATCCACATCGACTCCGTGATCAGCGAGGCGCAGGCCGTCACGGACGGCGAGAAGGGGACGGTCTCCGGCGAGACCAAGGTCACGGGCGCGACCGTGCAGGAGCAGGGCGTCACCATCGACGAGATGGGCGTGCACGTCGCGGATCAGACGGTCCCCATCCTCGATCCCATCAACAGCAGCCAGGTGCAGCAGGCGCTGGCGCAGCTGGGCATCACCATGAAGGTGGCCGCTCCCGTGGACAACACGAAGGGCGCCACGGCGGAGCGGATGCTGGGCGGACTGGTGGTCACGTTCGACTCGGGCTCGCTCGGTGCGATCGTGCCACAGCAGGTCCACGACCAGCTCGACCGGTACGTGCAGTTCAACCAGACCGTCACGATGAACTTCGGCGGGGTCAGCGTGAGCTCGAAGACGGCGGGCGGATACACCGTGTCGAGCCCGCCGCCGTCGCCGCCCGCCGAGCCGGAAGGCCCCGGTGGCGGCGACAACGGCGGGGGCGGGGGCTCGGGTTCCTCCGGCGGCGGGACCAATGTGTTCGGCGACAACGGCGGCGGCGGAGGCGGTGGGGGCACGCAACCCTCCGGTTCCGGCGGTGACGGGACAGGCGGAAGCGTCGGCACCGTGCCGGTGGCGCTGCCCATCCGGATCCCGCCGGGAAAGGCCATCCCGGCCGTGCTGGTGGTGTTCGGTCTGCTCGTTGCGGCGGGATCGAGCCGCATCCTGAAGGTGATCGCCGACAGGGCGGTCGCGGGCACGGCGGGGGACCGCTGTCCGCTCGAGGATCGATAGGAGCGCCCATGCAGACGAGGATGGATGCCGAGGATCGCCTGGCCGAGAGCGTCGCGAAGCTCCGGAGCCGCTCACGCGTCGAGGAGATCGTCGAACGCGTGCTGATGATCGGCGGCGCCGTGCTGCTGCTCGGCGGCTTCGTCGCCATCGTGATCGGGTGGTTCGGCGCATCCCACACCGGCTACGTGTTCGAGCAGATCCCGTACATGGTGTCCGGTGGCCTCCTCGGCGTCGCGCTCGTGTTCGCGGGCGGGTCGTTCTACTTCGCGTACTGGCTCACTCGGATGGTTCGGGAGACCAAGGAGTCGCGGGCCGAGGCATCCCGCGCGTTCCGCACGATGAACGAGATGGCCGAGCTGCTCGCCTCGGTGCTGCGCGACGACGGCGGGACGACGAACGGTGACGGCGGATTCGTCGCCACGCAGGGCGGCTCGATGTTCCACCGCCCAGACTGCGCCGTCGTGAGCGGACGCACCGATCTGCGCCGGGTATCGGCGGGGGAGCCTGGGCTCGAGGCTTGCAAGCTCTGCAACCCCGTGCAGTCGCCCGTCGAGGCCTGATCCCCTGGAATTCAACCTCGCCGACCTCTACGAATCGGTCGCCGACGCCGTCCCGGACCGTGAAGCCCTCGTCTGCGGCGATCGCCGGCTGACCTACGCGCAGGTCGACGACCGCGCGAACCGCCTGGCGCACTTCCTCCAGGGACGGGGGATCGGCCCCGGCGAGCACGTGGGGCTGTACCTCTACAACGGCGTGGAGTACGTGGAGGCCATGCTGGCATGCATGAAGATCCGGGCGGTCCCCATCAACGTGAACTACCGCTACGTGGAGGCAGAGCTGCAGTACCTCTTCGCCGATGCCGACCTGGCCGCCCTGGTGCATCAGCGGGAGCTCGCGCCACGGGTGGCGGCGATCAAGGGAGACGTGCCGCTGCTGCGAACGCTCGTGTTCGTCGACGATGACAGCGGGGCCGACGTCGAGGGCATCGGTTCGATGGAGTACGAGGAAGCCCTGCGCGGAGAGTCGCCCGATCGTGACTTCGGGCCGCGCTCCGGCGACGACCACTTCGTGATCTACACGGGCGGGACGACCGGCCTGCCGAAAGGCGTGGTGTGGCGGCAGGAGGACCTGTTCTTCACCGGGATGGGGGGTGGGAACCCGGCCGGCGAGCCGATCTCGAAGGCGGAGGAGCTGGCGGAGAATGCGGTGGCGCGCTCGGTGGTCGTGCAGTTCCCGGTGCCGCCCCTGATCCACGGCGCGGCGCAGCTCGGCGTGTTCATCGGGTTCTTCTGGGGCGACCGCGTGGTCCTGATCCAGCGGTTCGAGCCCGAGAGCGTGTGGGATCTCATCGCGCGCGAGCGGGTGAACACGGTGACGCTCGTCGGCGACGCCATGGCCCGTCCGCTCGCGGAGGCATTGCAGCGCAATCCCGGACGATGGGACCTCTCCGCGCTCGTGTACTTCGGCTCGACGGGGGCCGTGCTGTCCGACTCCGTGAAGGAGGAGCTCCGCGCGCTGCTCCCCACCACCATCGTGACCGAGAACTTCGGATCGACGGAGACCGGTTTCCAGGGGATGGAGGCGCCGGGCGAGGCGCCGGAGGGAGGCGGGCGCCGGTTCATGATGAACGACCGCACCGCGGTACTCGACGACTCCCTGCGGCGGGTGGAGCCCGGCTCGGGGGCCATCGGCAAGCTCGCGCGGCGAGGGCGCATCCCGCTCGGCTATTACAACGATCCGAAGAAGACAGCGGAGACCTTCATCGAGCTCGAGGGGGATCGGTGGACGATGCCGGGCGACCTGGCTTCGATCGAGGCGGACGGCACGATCACGGTGTTCGGCCGGGGCGCGGTCTGCATCAACTCCGGCGGCGAGAAGATCTTCCCGGACGAGGTGGAGCGGGCGGCGAAGTCGCATCCCGACGTGTACGACGCCGTGATCGTCGGCGTCCCGGACGAGCGGTGGGGCGAGCGCGTGGCGGCCGTGGTGCAGCTCCGCCCGGAGGCGTCCCTGACCATCGAGGACCTGGCGGCACATTGCCGGGAGCACGTCGCCGGCTACAAGGTGCCGCGCGAGATGCACGTGGTGGACCGGATCCTTCGTCACCCGAGCGGCAAGCCCGACTACCCCTGGGCGAAGTCCATCGCGACCCACCAGAAGGAGCCCGCATGAGCATCCATACGCCCCTGTCGGATGAGCTGGGGATCGAGCATCCGATCTACGCGTTCAGCGTGCACAAGGAGGTGACCGCGGCGGTCTCGCGCGCCGGCGGGCTCGGGGTGCTCGGGGCGCTGCGGTTCTCGCCGGAGGAGCTCGAGGAGGAGCTCACGTGGATCGACGAGCACGTCGACGGCAAGCCCTACGGCGTGGACGTCGTGATGCCGGCGGCGTACGCCGGGGCCGGCATCGGCGATCCCGAGGAGCTCGTGCAACAACTGCAGGAGATGATCCCCGACGAGCACCGCGCGTTCGTGGAGCGGGTGCTCGCGGAGCACGGCGTGCCGCCGCTGCCGGACGGCGAGCCGGTGCGAGAGCTCCTGGGGTGGACCGACGCCACGGCCCGTCCCCAGGTGGACATCGCGCTGAAGCACCCGATCTGCCTGCTGGCGAACGCGCTCGGACCGCCGCCGAAGGACATCGTCGACCTCGCGCATCAGCACGGCGTGAAGGTCGCGGCGCTCGTGGGCAAGATCGAGCAGGCGCTCGCGCAGGTGGAGGTCGGCGTCGACGTGATCGTGGCGCAGGGGACCGAGGCGGCAGGGCACACCGGAGAGGTCTCGTCGCTCGTGCTGTGGCCGGACGTGGTCGACGCCGTGCATCCGCGCCCGGTGCTCGCCGCCGGCGGGATCGGCACCGGCCGGCAGATGGCGGCGGCGCTGGCCCTCGGCACGCAGGGCGCGTGGACCGGATCGATCTGGCTCACGGTCGAGGAGGCAGACGTCCCGGACGTGGTGCGCCGGAAGCTCTTCGCGGCGGGCTCGCGCGACACGGTCCGCACCCGGGCGTGGACGGGCAAGCCGGCGCGATTGCTCCGCACCGCCTGGACCGATGCCTGGGATGACCCGGCGAATCCCAAGCCCCTGCAGATGCCGCTCCAGTTCTTCCTCACCGCGGAGGCCACGCACCGCATCTTCCGCTCCGAGAACGAGGAGCTCATCGGGATGCCGGTCGGGCAGATCGTGAGCCGCATGAACGAGCTGCGGAAGACCGAGGACGTGGTGCGCGAGATGGCTCGCGAGTGCGAGGAGACGCTCGCCACCCTCCAGGGGGTGGCGGGGGAGCGGGTCTAGATCAACCCTCCGCCTCGGCCCGCCCTTCGAAGTATTCCGCGGCGGTGGGACGCGCGAGGTTCACGAACAGCCCCTGCGCTTCGGCGGTGAGCGTGTCCTCCGCGTGCAGGGTCCCTGTCACGTAGATCTTCCGGCCGGACACGCGGTCGGTCTGGCCTCGGAAAACGAGATCGGTGTGCAGCGGCGTCGGCTTGCGGTAGCGGATCGTGAGCGTGCCGGTCATGCCGACGTTCCCGCTCGCCAGGTTGGCCAGACCGAGGATCTGGTCGAAGATCCCGGCGATCACCGCCCCGTGCGCGTACCCCGGCGGCCCCTCGTACCCGAACCCGAGGTTCGCACGGCCCACCACGACGCGCTCGCCCGTGATCTCGATGTCGACAGGCGGCGCGATGGGGTTGCTCTTGCCGATCACCGGATCGCGCCAGAACGTGCGCTGCAGATCGCCGAGGTCGGGGAGATGCGGCTGCTTCGGTCCACGTCTGGGGTGGGGTCCGAGGAGCTCGGCCAGCCGTGCCATCTCATCCGCGGCCTCCTCGAACACCTCCGGGGGTGCCTCGCTGTCGACGACGTGGTCGATGAGCTCGCGGATCGCCCGCGCCAGCCGCTCGCGCTCCGGCTGCGGCTCGAACGGCACCGTGCCTACCGGCCCTTGAACTCGGGCTTGCGCTTCTCGGCGAAGGCCTTCGTTCCCTCGCGCGAGTCCTCCGTCGTGAAGATGGGGAAGCCGATCTCGAGCTCTACCTTCAGCGCCTCCGCCTCGGGGAGCCCCTCCGTCTCCTGCACGGAGCGCTTGATGGCCTGGACGGCCAGCGGTCCGTTGTCCGCGATCTTCGCCGCGATCCTCCGCGCCTCGGTGAGCGCCTGTCCGTCCGGGACCACGCGGCTGATCAGCCCGATCCGCTCCGCCTCGCGCGCCGGCACGAAGTCGCCCGTCAGCAGCATCTCCATGGCCCTGGCATACGGGATCTGCCGGCGCAGGCGCACGGTGGAGCCGCCGAGCGGGAAGAGGCCGCGGGTGACCTCCGCGACCCCGAACGTGGCGCTCTCGCCAGCGACCCGGACGTCGGTGGCCTGCAGGATCTCGGTGCCGCCGGCGATGGCGTAGCCCTCGACCGCGGCGATCAGCGGCTTCGCCAGCCGGTGGTGGCGCAGGAGCGCTTTCCAGGCGAGATCCGCGTCGGTCGAGAATCGTTTCGCCCACTCGTCGGTGGGGTCGCTGCTGAACATCGTCTTGAGGTCGGCGCCGGCGCAGAAGTGCCCACCGGCCCCGGTGAGGATGGCCACGCGGATATCCGGGTCGGCGTCGATGGCCTCCCAGGTGTCAATCATCCGGCCGAGCATCTCGGCGCTGAAGGCGTTGCGCGCCTCGGGCCGGTTCATCGTGAGGGTGAGCACCGGGCCGTCGCGCTCGACGAGAAGATGCGGTTCGGAGGAGCTCACGGGCCGGAGTATAGGGGGTTTGCCCGCGGAACGAGAACGTGTTCTACTTCCCGCGATGGCCACCTCGGAGCGCGTCGAGTCGCCGTCCCGCGTGGATCTCGGGAACCCCGACAACTGGGTCGAGGGCGTTCCCCACGACGGCTTCGACTGGCTCCGCGAACACGAGCCGGTCTCCCTCCACTCGAAGGGCGGATCGGATTTCTACGCCCTGGTCCGCTACGAGGACGTCGTGGCCGCGGGCAAGGACTGGAAGACCTTCTCCTCGCTGAAGGGCTTCACGATCGAGGACGCCGTGGGCGGGGCCGAGCTGATGATGACCTCGATGGACCCGCCCCGGCACGATTCCATCCGCCGCCTCGTGAACCAGGGGTTCACGCCCCGGCGCGTCATCAAGCTCGAGGAGCACATCCGCGAGATCGGCACCGAGCTGATCGATCGCATCGCGCCGAAGGGCCAGGCCGACTTCGTCGTCGATCTCGCCGCGGAGCTCCCCTTGCAGGTGATCCTGGAGATGATCGGCGTCCCCGAATCCGACCGGCACA
Organism: Actinomycetota bacterium; assembly: GCA_046263085.1. Classification (GTDB taxonomy): domain Bacteria; phylum Actinomycetota; class UBA4738; order UBA4738; family JACQTL01; genus JBHELK01. Next base: position 4,098 of record JBHELK010000035.1, on the reverse strand, counting down.
AGGTGTTCGAGTGGAGCAACACCATGCTCGGGAACGAAGACCCCGAGTACGGCAACTCCATGGAGAAGGCCACCCAGGCCGCCATGGAGATGTACATGTACTGGGAGTGGCTGTCGCACCAGGCGGAGCGCGACCGAAACGACGACCTGATCCAGGCCCTCCTCGACGCGGAGCTCGACGGCGGCGAGAAGCTCACGCGCATGGACATCGACGCGTTCCTGCTGCTGCTCGTCGTGGCGGGCAACGAGACCACCCGGAACCTCATCTCCGGCGGGATGTACACGCTGTTCCAGAATCCCGGGCAGTGGCAGCGGCTGCTCGAGCGACCGGAGCTGCTGGTGACCGGGGTGGAGGAGATGCTGCGGTACATCGCACCCGTCATGTACTTCCGGCGCACGGCGACACACGACGTGGAGATCGGCGGGAGCGTGATCCCCGAGGGAGGTCGTGTGGCGCTGTGGTTCATCGCGGCGAACCGCGACCCGAACGAGTTCCCGGATCCGCACCGCTTCGACGTGACGCGCCAGCCGAACGAGCACGTGGCCTTCGGGGCGGGCGGTCCGCACTACTGCCTGGGAGCGAACCTCGCCCGGCTCGAGATCCGGATCATGTTCGAGGAGCTCCTGCGACGCATGCCCGACGTCGAGCAGGCGGGGGAGATCTCCAGGCTGCGCTCGAACTTCATCAGCGGCATCAAGCACATGCCGGTGCGCTTCACGCCGTCGTCGAGCTGACCCCGCCCGCATCGAGGAGCGCCAGCACCTCGGCCAGCGCCGGGATCGATCGTTCGGCGATCGGGTCGACAACCAGGATTGCCTCGTCGGCGCCCGCCTCGGCCAGATCGCGGAGCCCGGACGCGATGCGCTCGACCGGAGGCTCGAGCGGCACGACGCCCGGCGCGACGGGGCGCTCCCGGGCTTGAGGGTCGAGGACGACCAGGGCGCACGCGCTGCGGTCGACCTCCTCGGGCCGCCGGTTCGCGCGTTCGGCTGCGGCCGTGATCGTTGCGTTTCGCTCCGCGAAGCCTTCAGGCGTGTTGCCGTACCAGTCGAACCAGGTGTTCCAGCCATCCACGTGGGGGAGCGCTGCCGCGAGCACTCGGTCGCCATTGCTCCCGATCACCAGCTGCGGCCGCCCCGCCGGCAGCGGAAGCAACGCCGCGTCGTCGAGATGGTTGAACCGACCCTGCAACGTCACGCGCTCACCGGCCAGCAACCGCCGGATGATCTCGAAGGCCTCCTCGAACCGCGACGCTCGACGATCGAAGGGGATCCCGAACGCACGGAACTCCGTCTCGTTCCACCCCGCGCCGAGGCCGAGCGAGAAGCGTCCGCCGCTGATCTCGTGGATCGCGGCAGCCTTGCGGGCGAGGACCCCCGGGTGATGGAACGCGGTACATGCGACGAGCGGACCGAGGCGCACTCGTTCCGTCACCGTGGCGAGTCCGGCGAGGAGGCTGAACGCGTCCCACGGACCCCGCTCGATTCGTCCGTCACCGCGATACAACAGGTGGTCGCCGACCCAAAGAGAATCGAAACCCGCTGCCTCGGCAGCGCGGGCGAGGGTCGCGTACTCGCTCCAGCCGACGAGCCGCTCGACCTCTGGGAGCTGGAGGCCGACGCGCAGGGGCCGCACCCGCGGCGCTACTTGAACTCGATGACGCTGCGGATGACCTCGCCCTTCTCGCACGCCTCGAACGCATCGTTGATCTCGGACAGATCGATGCGCCGAGTGATCATCCCTTCGAGGTCGAGCTTGCCGGCGCGCCACAGCTTCAGCAGCCGGGGGAAGTCGCGTCGCGTGTCGGCCGAGCCGTACCAGCAGCCCATCAGCGATTTCTCCATGTAGAAGAGCTCGAACGCGCTGAACGGGACCATGGCGTCCATCCGTCCGGCACCGACGACGACGGTCGTGCCGCCACGGCGGGTGGCGTCGTACGCCGAGCGGATCGTCTCCGGCCGCCCGATCACCTCGAACGCGTAGTCGAAGCCCAGTCCCTCGGTCAGCTGCACCTGGAGGCCGGGGAGGTCCTGCGGGGTGACCGCATGGGTGGCCCCGAAGTCTCGCGCGAGCTCGAGCTTCGGCTCGAACACGTCCACTGCGATGATCTCGGCGGCGCCCGCGATCCGGGCTCCCTGGATCACGCTGATCCCGACGCCGCCGCATCCGATCACGACGACGGATGAGCCGGGCGTCACCTTCGCGGTGTTCAACGCCGCGCCGACGCCGGTCATGACACCGCATCCGATCAGCGAGGCCACGTCCATCGGGACGTCGGCGGGGATCGGGATCGCGGCCTCGACCGGGATCACCGTCTCCTCCGCGAATGTGCCGGTGCCGGCCATCCCCAGGATGGGCTGCCCATCAACCGAGAACTTCGGCGAGCTGATCGCGGTCTCGAGGAATGCGTTGCAGAGGTTCGGCTGGCCCTCGATGCAGAAGCGGCAGTGCCCGCACATCGGGACCCACGAGATGATCACGTGGTCGCCGACGCTCAGGCCGGTGACACCTTCGCCGAGCTCGGCGATCTCGCCGGCCCCCTCGTGGCCGAGCACGACGGGCGTCGGCTGGGGGAGCGTGCCGTCCTGGACGGAGATGTCGGAGCGGCACACGCCGCTCGCGGCGATGCGGACCTTCACCTCCCGCGGCCCGGGCGCGTTCAGCGTGACGTCGTCTCGAACCTCGAGCTGCTCGTGCAGGCCCTTCAGGATGGCCGCTCGCATCGGTGCACCTCCGTGCCTGTGGGGTCCGGATTGGAGCACGTTCTGGACGTGCCCCGCGAGTTGCGGGCAGAATTGTAACCTGTTCTAATTCTGCGCCATGGCGCAGTGGAGCTTCTGGGAGGCCGCCCAGCGTGAGCCCGAGCACCTGGCGCTGGTCGAGCCGGAGGGTCGGGAGCTCACCGCCGGGGAGCTCTTCGCGGGCTCGAACCGGCTGGTCCACGGGCTGAGAGCCCTCGGACTCCGGGCCGGGGACACCGTCGCCACGCTCCTACCGAACGGCGCCGCAATGGTCGAGACGTACCTTGCGGCGATGCAGGCCGGCTGGTACCTCGTTCCGATCAACTACCACCTCACCGGACCCGAGATCGCGTACATCCTCGGCGACTCCGAGGCCAAGGCGTTCATCGCCCATGCCCGCCACGACGAGCCTGCCCGTGCGGCGGCCGGCGAGGCGCGCTTCAGCGCCGGCGCCAGCTTCTCCGTCGGAGGCGACATCGAGGGGTTCGGGGCCTTCGAGTCCCTGAAAGACGGCCGGCCGGAAACGCTGCCGGAGGATCGCAGCGCCGGCGCGGTCATGAACTACACGGCCGGCACGACCGGCCGGCCGAAGGGCGTGCGTCGCGCCGTGCCGCCGCTCGACCCCGACACCGTCTCGGAGATGTTCGCGTCGTTCCAGGGGCTGTTCGGGATCATGCCTGACCAGGACAACGTCCATCTCGTTGTGTCGCCGCTGTATCACACGGCGGTGCTCACGTTCGCCTCCGCGGCCATGCACCTCGGCCACACCCTCGTGCTCATGGACAAGTGGACGCCGGAGGGCACGCTGGAGCGCATCGAGCGCCATCGCGTAACCACGAGCCACATGGTGCCGACACAGTTCCACCGCCTTCTGGCGCTGCCCCAGGAGCAGCGCGATCGAGTCGACGTGTCCTCGCTTCGCGTGATGATCCACAGCGCCGCGCCGTGTCCCGTCGACGTGAAGCAGCGGATGCTCGACTGGTGGGGACCGGTGGTCTACGAGTACTACGCCGCCACCGAGGGCGGCGGCACGCTCGCCACCCCCGAGGACTGGCTGAAGAAGCCGGGAACGGTCGGCAAGCCGTGGCCGATGTCGGAGATCCGGATCCTCGATGACGACGGCAACCCCGTGCCGAGCGGTGAGCCGGGCACGGTATGGATCCGCATGGGCGACTACTCCTTCGAATACCACAAGGACAAGGAGAAGACCGAGCAGTCGTGGCGTGAGGGGTTCTTCACGGTCGGCGACATGGGCTCTCTCGATGAGGACGGCTACCTGTTCCTCCACGATCGCAAGGCCGACATGATCATCTCGGGCGGCGTCAACATCTACCCGGCCGAGATGATCATGTCGGCC
>JBHELK010000034.1:0-59170 GCA_046263085.1 Actinomycetota bacterium | reverse complement strand
GTCGGTGTCGGGGTGGGCGTCTCGCTTGCCGGCGGGGTCGTTGGTTCCTGGGTCGGCACGACCGACTGCGTCGGGGTGGGGATCCTGTGGCTCGGATTGGTACCGCCGGGGCTCACCGTCGGCTTCCCTTTCCCGCCACCCCCCGCGAGCGCGGCGAACGCGATGATGGCGCCGACCACCACCAGCCCCACCAGCAGAAGGACCGGCCACAGTTGCCTGCGCTCGACCGGCCCTTCGGGTGGGCCTTCGTGGACCAGCGGCTCGTCGTAGACGGCGGTCGACGACACCGGTGCCATGGCCGCGGTGCCATCGCCCGCGCCGGCGTCCCCGGTCGTCGCCGTTGCCACCACCGCGCCCGCCTCCACCGCCTCGCCGCCGCGCGCCCGGGCGAGATCCGCGCCCATCGCCTCCGCGCTCGGGTAGCGCTGGGCCGGATCCTTCGACAGCGCCTTCATCGTGACGGCGTCGAGCTCCGCGGGGACCTCCGGGTTGTGCCGGCTCGGCGGGAGCGGCTGCTCCTGCACGTGCTTGTACGCGACCGAGACGGCGGAGTCGCCCTGGAACGGCGGCCGTCCCGCGAGCATCTCGTACAGGACCACCCCCAGCGAGTACACGTCGGAGCGCTCGTCGACCGGATGGCCCTGCGCCTGCTCGGGAGACAGGTAGTTGGCCGTCCCCAGCACGGAGGTGGTCTTCGTGATGGAGTCGCTGGTCGAGGCGCGAGCGATCCCGAAGTCCACGACCTTGACCTCGCCCGCCTGCGTGAGCATGACGTTGCCCGGCTTCACGTCTCGGTGGACGATGCCCTCGCCGTGCGCCACGGAGAGCGCCACCGCGATCTGCTCGGCGATGGCGGCCGCCTCGTGTGGCGGCAGCGGGCCCCGCTCCTCGAGGACGTCGGCGAGGGTCCTGCCCTCCACGAGCTCCATGACGATGTAGTGGTCGTCGCCGTCGTCGCCGGTGTCGAACACGGCGACCACCCCCGGGTGGTTCAGCCTGGCGGCGGACTGCGCCTCGCGCCGGAACCGCTCCACGAACGCCTCGTCGCGAGCGTGGGCAGCCGAGAGGACCTTCACCGCCACGGCCCTGCTGAGGACACGGTCGGTTCCCCGGTACACGGTGGCCATGCCCCCGGAGCCGAGCTGCGACTCGAGCTCGTAGCGCTCCGAGAGGACCTTGTTCGGCGGCGTCACGGCCCCTGTCCTACCCTCGGGCCGCGCCCGTCAAAAGACGAGCTCAGCGGGTCGCTTTCTTTCGCTCTCGCTCGTGCCGATCAACGGCGAGGTCGACGAGGCGATCGAGGAGCTCGGCGTAGGGCAGCCCCGACGCCTCCCACAGCCGCGGGTACATCGAGACCGGCGTGAACCCGGGGATCGTGTTGATCTCGTTCACGATCGCCCCCCGCTCGTCCCACAGGAAGAAGTCGACCCGGGCCATCCCGGCGCAGTCGATGGCCCGGAATGCCGCCACGGCCATCCGCTGGACCTCCGCCGTGGCCTCGGGCGGCAGGTCGGCGGGTACCCCGAATCGTGTGGAGTCGTCGAGGTACTTGGAGCGGTAGTCGTAGAACTCCGCGGAGGGCAGGATCTCGCCGGGGAGCGATGCCACGGGGTCGTCGTTGCCGAGGACTGCGCACTCGATCTCGCGCGCGCCCTCCGCCGACCGCTCGAGCAGCGCACTTCGCGAGTACTTCAGGGCCTCCTCCACGGCAGGGCGAAGACCGGCGGCGTCGCGGACCTTGGTGATGCCCACGCTCGATCCCAGCGTGGCGGGCTTCGCGAACAGCGGGTAGCCGAGGTCGTGCGCCCGGGCCTCCACCGCCTCGGCGTCCTCCTCCCATTCGCGCTCGTGGACCACCTCGTGTTCGATGACGGGCAGGCCCGCCGCCTCGAACAGCACCTTCTGCACCGCCTTGTCCATGCCGATCGCGCTCGCCGTGACGCCGGCGCCGATGTACGGGACGCCGGCGAGCTCCAGCAGGCCTTGGATGGTGCCGTCCTCGCCGAACGGGCCGTGGACAAGCGGGAAGACGACGTCGATCTCGCGGCGGCTGCCGTCCTGCCCCACGAGCTGGCCCGAGTCCCGCGAGAGCTCGATCTCGGTGCCGGCTGGGCCCTCGACGCCCGGCAGCGATCCCGACCCCGGCTCGAGGGCCGGCGGTTCGTCGAGGAGGTGCCACGATCCCTCCCGGGTGATGCCGATGAAGACGGGGTCGTATCGCTCCGGGTCCAGGGCTCGCTTGACGGCGCCGGCCGACACCACCGACACCTCGTGCTCCGCGGAGCGCCCTCCGAAGAGGATGGCCATCCGTCGTCTCACGGGCGGGTCACGCCTTCTCCAGCGCCCGGTCGAAGTCCTCGATCACGTCGTCGGCATCCTCGAGCCCGACGCTCACGCGGATCAGCCCGTCGCCGATGCCCGCGGCCCGCCTGGCCTCGGGACCCATCTGACGGTGCGTCGTGGACGCCGCGTGGCCCACGAGCGTCTTGATGCCACCGAGACTGGTCGCCACCCAGGCGAGCTCGAGCGCGTCGCAGAACCGCGTGGCGGGATCGATGCCGCCCTCGACCTCGAAGGCGAGCATCCCGCCGAAGCCGCGCACCAGCTCCCGCTTCGCCACGTCGTGGTGGGGATGCGAGGCCAGCCCCGGATACTGCACCCGCTCCACCTTGGGATGCCCCTCGAGGAACTCGCCGAGCTGCTGCGCCGTGCGGCAGTGCCGCTCCATCCGGAGCGACAGTGTTGCCAGGCCGCGGATCGCCAGCCAGGCGTCGAAGGGCTGCATGGCGCCGCCGAGGTCGATGGCGGAGGCTCGCAGCTCGCGGCGATGGTTGCCCGACGTCGCCACGACGCCGCCGACCACGTCGTGGTGGCCGCTGATGTACTTCGTCACGGAGTGCAGGACGAAGTCGAACCCGAGCTCGATGGGGTTGCAGAGGTAGGGCGACGCGAACGTGTTGTCGACGACGGCCGGAACGCTCACCTCCCTGCAGAGGTCGCCGAGGGCGGCGAGATCGGCCACCGTCACATTGGGGTTGGCGATCGTCTCCACGTAGAGGAGCTTCGCGCCGTGGAGGGCCTTCGCCACGGCGTCGAGGTCGTGCGGCGACACGTACGTGACCTCGATGCCGTACCGGGGGAGCACGGAGCGGAACAGCGAGTAGGCGCCGCCGTAGAGCTCGGGGCTGGCCACGATGCGGTCGCCGCTCCGAGCCAGCGTGGTGACGGTGGTCTGGATCGCTGCCATGCCCGACGCGAACCCGTACGCGGCCTCGGCCCCCTCGAGATCGGCAACCGCGGCCTCGAAGGCCTCGACCGTGGGGTTCCCGTACCCCCGGCCGTACACGTAGCCGGGGCGCCGGAAGGAGATGACGTCCGCGTACTCCTCGGCCGTGTCGAATCGCCACGTCGAGCTCTGGTAGATGGGAACGGAGGAGGGCTGCTGTCCCACCTCGGGGGCCTTCGGGGCGTGCACCGCCCGCGTGGAGAACCCCTTCTTCTCGGCCACGAGCGCAGGGTACCGCGTTCGCGTGCGGGGACGGCTACTGGCCGGAGACGATGGCGGTGGCCTCGATCTCCACGAGGATCGCGGGGTCCACGAACCCGCTGACGCCGACGATGGTGTTGGCCGGGCGGACGTCGTGGAAGACCTCGCCGTGGGCTCGCCCGGCCTCCTCCCACTTCGACACGTCGGTCAGGAAGACGCGCGTGCGCACGACGTCGGCGAAGGACGATCCGGCCGCCTCGAGCGCGTCGCCGATGATCCGCAGCGCCTCGCGGGTTTGGCCCGCGACGTCACCGGGCGCGAGGATCTCGCCGTCCGCACCGGCCGGGGCCGTGCCGCTCACCTCGACGACGTCACCAACGCGAACCGCCCGCGAGTAGCCCACCACGGCCTCCCACGGGCGGTTCGCCGAGATGCGCTTGCGCTCCAAGCCGTCTACGCGTCCCCCTCGAAGTAGATCGGGAAGTCGTAGAGCCCGCCGGGTCCGCTCGAGGGGACCTCCGTGAGGCGGTTCTTGTTGAGCTTGTACACCTCGGCCTTGCACCCCCGCCCGTCAGCCACGTAGTGCCGCGTCGTTCCTGGCACCGTCGAGGGGCCGACATCGGTGATCGCCACGCACACGTTCGGCGTGTAGACCATGTAGCCCTGCGTTCCGGTCGAGTCGTAACAGAGGAGCTGGGCCTTACCGCCGGTGATGCTCACTTCGGCACCGAGCCGCGGATTGTTCTTGTTGCTGGCCCTGTTCGGGTCCTCCGGGCCGGTCACGCAGGTGTAGCTGACGGGCGACGGAGCCGTGATCCGCAGGTTCAGGCGGCGGGCCTCCGTCCCCTGGTTCTCGATGATGAAGCTGAAGTGCCCGTAGATCCCCCCGTTGTCGGCGAGGATGTCCACGCGGTTGGCCTGCCCGCCGAAGCTCGCATAGGTGGAGGACGGTCCGCCCAGCAGGGCCGGGCCCGGATGCTTCGTGTCGCCCTGCACCGCGTAGGTGGTGTTGGGTACCAGCACCTGCTGCGGTGGCTGTGTGGCCGCCCGTGCTCCGGGCATCGCGCCGGCAAGTGCCAGTGAGCCCGTTACCAAGCCGAGCAGTACTAGGATTCCCGCGCGTCGCTTCATCAAGGCCCCCCCTTGTTCGTGGCGTCGCTCATTGTGAACCGTAGTGGCGTACGGTCGGTTTGTCCAGAGAATCTTCTTTCGACCCTTGTGGGCGGGATGGCGACCTACTCGTCGAGGCCGTGGAACTCCGGCTCGGCCTCGCGGGTCATGAGGGACAGGAGCGCCTCCTCGGGGCTCATCCCCTCGTGCACCACCTTCACCACGTGTTCGGAGATGGGCATGGGGACGCTGACGCGGTCGCCGAGCTCGGCGACCACCCTCGAGGTCTTCACACCCTCCGCCACCATGTTCATCTCCGCGATGATCTCGTCGAGCTTGCGGCCCTTGCCCAGCTGCTCGCCCACGTGGCGGTTCCGGGACAGCGGCGAGGTGCAGGTCGCGATGAGGTCGCCCATGCCGGCGAGCCCCGCGAACGTCAGCGCCTTTCCCCCCAGCGCCACCCCCAGGCGGGCCATCTCCGCGAACCCCCGCGTGATCAGGGCGGCCTTGGAGTTGTCCCCGAAGCCCATCCCATCGCCGATCCCCGCCGCGATGGCGATCACGTTCTTGATCGCGCCGCCGAGCTCGCACCCGGCGACGTCCTCGTTCGTGTAGACGCGGAACCGGTTCGACATGAAGGCCTGCTGCATGGCCGTGGCGCTCTCCTCGTCCTCGGATCCGATCACCGCCGCCGCGGGCTGCCCCGCCGCGATCTCCTTGGCCAGGTTCGGCCCGGTGAGCGTGCCGAAGGCCCACGGCGGCAGGTCGATCTCCTGGCGCATGACCTCGGTCATCCGCTTCTGCGAGCCCTGCTCCAGCCCCTTCGTGAGGGACACCATCGACGCGTCGCTCGACACGTGCGGCGCGACGTCCTTCAACACGTCGCGGAACGCGTGCGAGGGGATGGCCATGACCACGATCTTCGCGCCGCTCAGCGCCTCCTCGAGGTCGTGCGTGCCCCGCAGCGCCGGGGGCAGCTCGATGCCCGGCAGGTAGTCGGGGCACTCGTGACGCGAGGTGATGGCGTCGGCGAGATCCTGGCGGCGGGCCCACACGACCGTGTCGATGCCGTTCGAGGCGGGGATCGTGGCGAAGGCCGTACCCCACGATCCGGCCCCGACGACACCGACCTTCAGCTCGCCGCCCGCCACGGCTCCCTCGCTACTGCCAGCGCTTCGGATAGCGGGAGCGCAGGTCGTGCACGAGCTGCGTGATCTCGTCCATCACCTGGCCGGTCACCGTACGCAGCGTCTCGGGGTCGCGCGCGTTGTCGGAGTGGTCGGAGAAGTCGAGCGGCGGGCCCGCCGTCAGCCAGACCGGACGCCCGAACTTGAGGCTGCGCGCGCCGTCGCGCTGCCACACGTGCTGCGACCCCCACACCGCGATCGGGATCACCGGCACCCCCGTGGACAGCGTGAGCCGGGCGATGCCGGTCTTCGCCTCCATGGGCGAGAAGTCGGGCGTGCGCGTCACGGTCGCCTCGGGATAGATCACGACGCACTCCCCCGCTGCGAGCGCCGTCTTCGCGTTGGCCACGGGCGACTGGTCACCGGTGCCGCGGTTCACCTTTATCTGGTGCGCGCCCTCGAGCACGCGCTTCAGCAGCCACTGTTCGTACAGCTCGGCCTTGGCCATGTACCGCGGCTTGCGATGGGCCTTCACCAGGAAGTACCCATGCGCCAGGGGGTCGAAGTAGGAGATGTGGTTGCACGCCACGAGGACGGGGCCCTCGCGCGGAACGTGCTCGAGCCCCTCGAAGCGCCAGTTGAACCAGGCCTTGATCGGCGGGAGCAACGACCACTCCGCGGCTCTGAACCAGAACTCCAACGTCGTCCCCTTCGGCGTGAGGAGGGATTGTACTGCGCGGGACCCTGACGTTTTCCCCCTCTGGCCCCCGGGTACAAGCCAAGCGGCGCCCCGAGCGACCGACGAAGGGAGGGAGACATGACAGCGGTTCTCGTCTTGCTGCTGATCGCCATCCTGTTCGGTCTGGGATTCGCCGTGAAGGCACTGTTCTTCGTGGCGATCGCCATGCTGGTCCTGTGGGCCATCGGATTCATGGCTCATGGAACCGATCGACGATGGTACGCCTGGTAACGGGCTGACCGCGCGCTGAGCGGCGGCCCCACGGGGGTGGGGGCTCCGCCGCGTTCTCTCAGGTTCCCGCCAGCGCTCGCTCCACGAGGTCGTCCTGCTCCCGTTGGTGCAGCGTCATGCTGCCCGTCGCGGGCGCCGCGCCCTCGGAGCGGGTGACGCCGACCGCGTCGATCCGCAACCGGTCGCGCAGCTGCCACCGGACGAAGCTCCATGCGCCCATGTTGGCCGGCTCCTCCTGGACCCACCGGATCTCCGCGTCGCCGTACTCGCCGAGAACCTCCTCGAGCCGGTGGGCCGGGAACGGATAGAGCTGCTCGAGACGTACGAGCGCAACACCCTGGACGTCCCGCTCGTCGCGAGCCTTCGCCAGGTCGTGGAACACCTTGCCCTGACACAGGATCACCTTCGTCACCACGCTCGGATGCGGCGCCAGCGGCTCCGGGAGGACCTCCTGGAACGTTCCTTCCGTGAACGCGGCGGCGGGACTGAACGCCGCTCGCAGCCGGAGCAACGACTTCGGCGTCATGACCACGAGCGGCTTGCGCAGGTCGCGCAGCGCCTGCCGGCGAAGCAGATGGAACAGCTGGGCGGGCGTCGACGGCACGACGACCTGCCAGTTGTCCTCCGCGGAGAGCTCCAGGAACCGCTCCAGGCGGGCGCTCGAGTGCTCCGGCCCCTGTCCCTCGTAGCCGTGCGGGAGGAGCAGCACCAGGCCTGAGTGCTGGCCCCACTTGTCCTCGCCCGCGGAGACGAACCCGTCGATCACCACCTGAGCGCCGTTGACGAAGTCCCCGAACTGCGCCTCCCACAGCACGAGCGCGTCCGGATTCGCCACCGAGTAGCCGTACTCGAACCCGAGCGCGGCGTTCTCCGAGAGCAGCGAGTCGTAGACGAAGAACCGCCCGAGCTGCGCGAGCGGTGTGTACTCCTCCGAGGTCTCCTGGTCGACGAGTACCGAGTGGCGCTGGCTGAAGGTCCCCCGCCGCGAGTCCTGCCCCGCGAGCCGGACCGCCACGCCGTCTCGCAGCAGCGTGCCGAAGGCGAGCGCTTCACCGAGCGCCCAGTCCACCGCGTCGCCGGCGAGCGCCCGGCGCCGCTGCTCCAGTCCCTTCTCGATCTTGGGGTGGAGATGGAAGTCGTCGGGGACGGTGGTGATGGCGGTGACCACCTCGTCGAGCCGCTCTCTCGGCACGGCGGTCTCCACGAATGGACGAACGGGAGCGGGCTCCGGGTGCTGGAGCTCGACCTGGGGCACGGGCTTCGTGTCCGCGCCGTGTGTCTCGTCGAAGGCCTGCTGGAGGCGCTCCTGGAACTCGGTCAGCGAGCGCTCCGCCTCCTCGAGCGACAGGTCGCCCCGGTTGACGAGGGCCTCCATGTACAGCTTGCGGACCGAACGCCGCCTCTCGATGGCCCGGTACATCAGGGGCTGCGTGAAGGACGGATCGTCGACCTCCTGGTGTCCCCATCGCCGGTAGCACCACATGTCGATCACGACGTCCTTGTGGAATGCCTGGCGGAAGCCGAACGCGAGGCGCGCGGCGCGGACGCACGCCTCGGGGTCGTCGCCGTTCACATGCAGGATCGGGGCCTGCACCATCTTCGCCACATCGCTCGCATAAGTCGAGGACCGCCCGTACTCCGAGCCAGTGGTGAACCCGATCTGGTTGTTGACGACAACGTGCACGGTCCCCCCGGTGCGGTACCCGCGCAGCTGCGACAGATTCAGCGTCTCCTGGACGACGCCCTGACCGGCGAAGGCGGCGTCGCCATGCAGCAGCACGGGCAGCACGCAGTCGCCGCCGCGCTCCCGTGCGTCCTGCTTCGCGCGCGCCATGCCCTCCACGACGGGATCGACGGACTCGAGGTGGGACGGGTTCGAGGCCATCTCGACGCCGATGTCGTGGCCCGTGCGCGACGTGCGCTTCCCGGTGGCGCCGACGTGGTACTTCACGTCCCCAGACCCCTGCGGGAGGTCGAGCGGCAGCTCACCCTCGAACTCGCGGAACAGCTGGCCGTAGCTCTTGCCGACGATGTTCGCCAGCACGTTGAGCCGGCCGCGGTGCGACATCCCGATCACGGCCTCGTCCATACCCGAGTCGGCGGCGTCGTCGAGCAGCGCATCGAGCATGGGGATCAGCGACTCGGCGCCCTCCAGCGAGTACCGCCGGTGTCCCACGTACTTGCGGTGCAGGAACCCCTCGAGCGCCTCCGCCTCGTTCAGCTTGTGGAGGATGTGAACGTGGTCCTCCTTGGGCAGGGCCGTGTCCACGCCCTCGACGCGCTCCTGGATCCACGCCTTCTGCTCCGGCTCCTGGATGTGCATGTACTCGACGCCGAGCGTCCGGCAGTAGGCGTCGCGCAGGAGCGCGAGGACGTCGCCGAGACGCATGACGTCCTCGCCGGCCAGGCCACCGGTGACGAACTCGCGGTCGAGGTCCCAGATCGTGAACCCGTGCGTGTGCGGGTCGAGCTCGGGATGGATCGGATGCGGCTCGTCGGACAGCGGGTCGAGGTCGGCGATGAGATGCCCGCGGACCCGGTACATGTTGATGAGCTGCAGCACGCGGGCGTGCTTCTCGATGCGATCGACCGAGTCCTGCGGCGGCTGCTCGTCGACGTGCCAGCGCACCGGCTCGTAGGGGACCTCCATCGACTCGAAGATTTCGTCGTAGAACCGATCCTCGCCGAGCAGCAGTCGGTGCACGAGGCCGAGGAACTCACCCGACTCGGCGCCCTGGATCACTCGGTGGTCGTACGTGCTGGTGAGGGTGACCACCTTCCCCACGCCGATCTCCGCGAGCGTGTCCGGGTCGGCGCCCTCGTAGCCCGCCGGATACTGCACGGCGCCGACGCCGATGATGGCGGCCTGCCCCGGCATGAGCCGGGGCACCGACTGCACGGTGCCCACCGTGCCGGGGTTGGTGACCGTGATGGTCGTGCCGGCGACGTCGTCGGGCGAGAGCTTGTTGTCGCGAACCTTCCTGATCTGCTCCTCGTAGCCCTGCCAGAACTCACGGAACGCGAGGGTGTCGGCCTCCTTGACGTTCGGGACGAGGAGCGTGCGGGTGCCGTCGCCGCGCTTCACGTCCACGGCGACCCCGAGGGTGACGTGCTCGTGCCGCTCGGCGGCGGGCTTGCCGTCGACCTCGTCGAACGTGACGTTCATCCCGGGCATGCGCACCACGGCCCGGACCACGGCCCACGCGATGAGATGGGTGAAGCTCACCTTCCCCCGACCGAGCCTTCGTTGCAGGTGGCGGTTGACGATGGAGCGGTTCACCTCGAGGAGCTTGGCCGGGATGCTCCGGACGGACGTGGCCGTTGGAACGTCGAGGGACTCCTCCATCCGCCGGGCGATGACGGCCGCCGCGCCCCGCAGCAGCTCGGTGGGGCGGGGCTTGTCCCCGCCCTCGGATTCCCGGCCGGGGACGAGCCCCGGCCCACCCTTTCGTTCGGGCGCCGGGCCCTCGTCTCGGGGTGTGTAGTCCTCGAGGAACTCGCGCCACGCGTCCGACACGGAGGCGGGATCGTCGACGTACCGGCGGTACATCTCGTCGAGGAGCCACTCGTTGGGCCCGAAGTTCGATCGATCCATCGCAACCCAATGCTAGTCCTCGTTTCCGATACCCTCGCTGGCGTGCGTGTCATCGCCGTCCCGGTGAAGCCGCTGTCCCGCGCGAAGACGCGCCTCGCCAAGGTGCTATCGCCGATGGAACGCGCCGCGCTCACCCTCGCCATGCTGGAGGACGTGCTGGACGCGGCCGTCGCGCAGCCCGGGTGGGAGACGTGGGTCGTCTCGCCCGACGAGGCGGCGCTCGAGATCGCGGTCCGCCGGGGCGTTCGCCCGGTTCAGGAAGCGAAGGGGCCCCTGTCGGCGGCGGTGCGTCAGGTCGAGCTCGACGCCGTGGAGCAGGGCGCGGACGCGCTGGCCGTCTTGCTCGCGGACCTCCCGCTGCTCACCGCGGCCGGTCTGGAGGCCGGGCTCACCACGCTCGGTTCCGTGGTCCTCGCTCCGTCGGCGTCGGACGGCGGGACCAACCTCCTGCTGCGGCGTCCGCCGAGAGTGATCGGGGCGCGGTTCGGCCGCGATTCGTTCGACAAGCACGTCGAGGGAGCGGCGGCGCGGGGGCTGCCGACCTCGGTGGTCCGCGAGCCCGAACTCACAACCGACCTCGACATGCCGCGGGATCTCCGGGTCGTCCTCGACGCCGCGAAACCGGGGAGAACGCTCGACACCTTGATCGAGCTCGACGCCGCGACGCGCATCGCCGCGTCCGCCTGACGGTCAGATGCCCTGCCAGGGGCCGGGGCCGAGGCCGAGCTGGCCGTGCGTGGCCCCCATGCAGCGACCGTGGATCACCGTGAGCCCCGCGTTGCGCGCGTACTCCACGGCTTCCTCGGCGTCCGTTCCCTCCTGGAACCACAACACCTTCGCCCCGATCTTCGCCGCGCCCTCGGCGATGGCCATCGCCTCCGGCGGCGGGCGGAAGACGTCGACCGCGTCGACCGGCTCGTCGATCTCGTCGAGCGACGTGCGGACCGTCTCCCCCAGCAGCTCCCCGCCCTTGGGACTCACCGGGATGATGCGGTACCCCTGCCCCCGGAGGTACCGGGGGATCTCGTGCCCCGGCTTGGTGGGGTCGCCGGACGCGCCGACCACCGCGATCGTCTTCGTTTCGTCGTAGATCCGGCGCAGCTCGTCTTCGTTCTCCATCGTCACGGCAGGACTCCCTTCAACAGCGACGTCAACTCGGCCCGGTGCTCCGAACCGTCGAACCGCAGCAGCGGATCCCCTGGGAGCACGTGATCCTCGACCCGGTCGTTCCTTCGCACGTACACGGCAGGATGGATCTCGCCGTGATCGTCGGTCTCCACGCAGATCGCGACCGCGTCGGACCCGCTGCGGTCGGCGAAGTCCTGCAGCGGGACGATGCCATCGTCGCGCGGGGAGCCGGCCGGCTCGAACGAGATCTGCCGGGCCAGGTAGGACTGCTGGTTCCACAGCTCCGGTGAGCGGGCGGCGGCGTCGAGCAGGAGATCGACCACCTCCTGGGGCGGAACCCCGGGCCGCTCGGGCGCGACGCCGAACACCGATCCGGCGATGTGTCTCGCCAGGACCCGCGCGTTGTAGCGGAACCCGTGCACGGCCGCCGAGCTCGAGGGGATGCCGTACTTCTTCAATCCCACCGCGCCCTGCGTGATCGATCCCGCGAAGTAGACGCCGGGGACCGTGGCGCTCTCCCAGTACGCGGTCTGGGCGGGCAGCTTGCCCTGGAAGAAGGTCTTCACCCCGATCCGCTCGAGATCGACGAGCGGGGTTCCGAAACCCGTGGCGGCGATCACGTCGTCCACCTCGAACACGAGCGAGCCGGGCCTCGACGTGCCGCTCGCGTGCACGCGGAACCCCTGGCCGGTGCGCTCGATGCGCTCGATCGCGGCGTCGAGGACGAACGTCCCGCCGCCGAGGACGTGGTCCTCGTACGGCTGGAGGTAGCGAGCCCTTGCCGCGGACGTGGAGTGCGTGATCACCGAGATCTTGGCGGGGCGGGGCGAGCCCAGGACGACCTGCCTGGCCCACGGCAGCAGGCCATCCGCGATCTCGAACCCGGAGTTGCGCTTGCCGATCACGAAGACGGTCCGGTCGGCGTACGTTCGCGCGTCGCGGGTTTCCACGTAATGCGGCGCTTCCTCGATCCCGGCGATGTTCGTGGGCTTCCACGCCTCCGTCATCCCCACGGCGATCACGACCACCCGGCACCGGTAGTCGCCGTCGGACGTGCGGATCGTGAACCCGCTGCCGTCCTCGGCCCGCTCGGTCCCCTCCCACCTGCATCCGTAGCGCACGCGGAGCCCCGAGCAGCGCACGAACGCCTCCAGTCCCTGCTCCATCTCCGGGCGGGACGGGAAGTAGGACGACCCGTCCATGAACCCCGCCACCAGGGCGCGCTCGGAGGGCTCGTCACCGAGCAGGCTGTTCCAGTCGTGCCATTCGTACCGCGGCGTGCCTCGCTCGCTCGGGGAGAACGGCTTCGTCCACGTGATGAGCCGCTGGAAGAACGGGAAGCGTTGGAACATGCCGCCCGGCCGCTCGTCCGACGAGATGACGGCGTGCTCCACGCCCAGGCTTCGCAGCGAATAGCTGGTCTGCAGTCCCCCCGGGCCGCTCCCGACCACGACGACCGGGTACTCGCCCGGAGGGAACGGGCGCTCGGTCAGCTCCGCCATCTCGTCGCGCTCTGCAGGCGGCGGGCCTGCGTCTGGAGCATCCGGTACATGACCGTGGGGTAGGCCACGAGGAACCCCTCGACGTCGGTACCCGGCAGGACCAGGCACCGCAGCGGGGTCGTCGCGACCACGTCGGCGATCGGCGCGGCGCCGAGCAACGCAGAGACCTCGCCGAAGTACTCTCCGCGGCCCAGGGCGGCCCGCTCCTCGCCGTCCACCCGAACAGAGGCCGTCCCCTCCATGATCACGTAGAACCCGGTGCCCTCGAAGCCCTGCCGGATGGCGCGCTGACCCTCGGCGAAGATCTCCTCGTCGAAGGTGTGGGCCACCGCCTCGAGCTGGGGCCGCGAGAGGTCGGCGAACAACCCGAGACCCGCCAGGACGTCGATCACGTCGTCCTCAGCTCGGGGGATCCCTTCGCTCACCATGTTCGCGGCGCACCTCCTCCCGGCGACCGTCCGCGCTCCGTCAGGACCGCGAAGCGTACCGCGGCCGGGCCGGATCCTCGGCGGGCGCGTTGGCTAGAATCCGACCCGATGCCCCAGGGGACGATCAAGACCTACGATCCGGCCACTCGCTCCGGCGTCGTGCTGCAGGACGACCGGACCGAGGTCCACGTCGACGTTGGCTCCATGGAGGGATCCGGCCTGCGCACCCTGCGCCTCGGTCAGCGCGTGAAGTACGACCTCGCCGACGAGGGCGGCAAGAGGGTCGCCCGGGCCCTGCGCCACATCACCTTCGAGTGAGGCTCGGCCGGCTCAGCCGGCGACCGACAGGGTGAACGCGTACCCGCTCGCGCTGTCCTCCAGGGGCAGACCCCCACAGGACACCGAGGCCCGGCCGAGATACTTCCCGTAGTGGTGGAAGCAGTCCGTGAAGTCGATGCCCGCGTTGGTCAGGACCACGATCACCGACTGCACCGTGCTCGCGGAGAACGGCAGCCCGGCCAGGGTGCCGTTGCCGAACTCGTCCAGCGTGGCGAGCTGGACCTGGGGCGGGCCCGACGTCGGGATCACGATGGCCGCCGCCGCCGACCCCGTGACCAGATCGGGCAGGTCGAACGCGATCGAGAGCGTCGAGGTCGATGACGGTGAGGGCAGCGTGACGTTCGGGACGACGCCCAGGTAGTCGTCGGCCATGTGGTACATGGGCCACGTCGTCGACGTGGTCCCGGACGGCAGGTCCTGGACCCCGGCGGCGTTGTAGAGGGTTCCCTCCGAGTAGAAGAGGGTCGGGAGCTCGTTGGCGACGGCGAAGGCCTGCAGCACGGTGGCGAAGGTCGAGCCCCGCGCCGTGATGACCCTGGCGATGGCCTTCGTCGAGTACGTTGCGCGGCCCACCGCGGCGTTCCAGATGTCCCGGATCACCGTGGGATCGCCGTTGTCCGGCGAGAGCGTCAACGCGGTGGGGGGCGGCGCGCCCTCGGCGAAGTACTCGGTGAGGAAGCGGTAGAAGATCCACGACCCGTACTGCGCCAGCGACAACGGGTCGGAGTAGTCCGACACCACGATGTCGAGCGGCAGCCATGGCCCGTTGCTGTCGGTGTTGATGGAGTTGACCGGGCTCGGCGCCCCCGGCGAGAGGTACTGGAGATTGTCGTTCACGTCGTCGAAGACCTGGTCCTCCATCCAGACCGCCGTTCCCTCCATGAGCCAGCGGTCCTCGAAGACGTCATAGCCGAACTGCACGGCGTGGAAGAACTCGTGCGCGAACGTCACCTGCAACGCCGCCACGCCGTTCGCGCCCGTGGAGAACTGCTTCGGCGACATGTTGTTGTCGAGCACGCAGTACGCGGAGGCCTGCCGGTGCTTCTTGGGCTTGATCTTCGGATCGTCGGTCGTGCAGTAGCCGTAGAGGCCGAAGCGGCCGACGTCGCCGATGAAGACGTCGATGCGTCCGTTGGGCCCGTGATTCGCCGAGGTCAGATCGGAGAGCGGCGCGCGGAATCCATACTGATCGATCTCCGTGCTCCAGATGGTGTCGAACGTCTGGCGGGTGGCGTCGATCCAGTCCGGGAGCGTGTTGTGGGGGGCGGTGTCGGTCGAGCTCGGCGCCTCACGCGTCGTGGGCACCCACCAGATGCAGCCCTTCGCGTTGCAGACGTGGTTGGCCTTGACCTTGTACTTGATGCCGTAAGTGCCGTCGTTGGAGGTGTCGTTCGGCCTGGCCAGCAGCTGGCGGGCCACCCGGCGCTGCGGGGCGGGCAGCGCGCGCACCCGCACGGCGAGGTCGGTGAGCGCGAGGCTCGCATCGGCGGGCCGCTCGACCCGGCCGAAGCGCCGGGCGACGGACCGGGGGCGGAAGATCGACAGCGCACGCTGGAAGCTGTACTGGGCTCGCGTGATGCGTCCGGCAGCGAGCGCCCGGCTGAGGGCGTCGGGGCGCGCGCCGCTCGCGCGGTGGTGCACGACGGCGGGGCGGCCCGCGTTCGCCGCGGCGCCGGAGGGCGCTGAACTCACGCCGAGCACGACGGTCAGGACGATGGTCGCGGCAACGCATGCTCTGGATCTCATGTGCAAGGAACCCCCCTCGATGGCCCTACAGAGTGGCGGGGCCGACCGAAACCCTACCGGCGCCTTGCGTCCGTATCAAGGGGTTCGGTCGATTTGAGGGCGGTTGAGGTTCACCCCCTGCCGCGGGTCCGTTTCGCCGCGGACTTCTTCGCCGGGCGCCGCTTCTTCTCCGCCACGGCCTCCTTGAACGCCTGGCCGGGGTTGAACGACGGGACCACGCGGGCCGGGATCTGGATCGCGATCTCCGGACGCCGGGGGTTGCGAGCCAGGCGCTGTCCCCGCTTGCGCTTCTCGAACGTCCCGAACCCGACGAGCGAGACACGATCGCCCTTGGCGACCGTCTGGCGGATGGTGTCGATGGCGGCGTCGACCACGCGCGCCACGTCAGCCTTGTTCTTGCCGGTTCGCTTCGCGACCTCTCCCACCAGGCCGGCTTTGTTCACGCCGTACCTCCTGACCGAGTCCCGACCGTATGGCCGGAACGTCGCGCCGGTCAAAGCGATGCTACGTCCGCAGCACGATGCGCGGATGCGAGTCGAGGCGGAGCAGGCGGATGACGCGCAATACGAGCCCCGAGAGCCCCTGCAGAACCAGCTGCCTCCCGTTCGGCAAGCCGGCCGCGATGTCGAGGAGGGCACGTGCCCCGGCTCCGTCCACGAACGTCAGCTCGCGGCAATCGAGGACCAGATCGTCGGCCTCCGGCGCGCAGACGTCCACGGCCATCAACAGGCGACCGGCCGTCGCCAGATCGAGCTCACCTTGGACGATCAACGCGACCCCTGCCTCTCCTGGCCCCACCCGGAACATCCCTGCTCAGAGTGGGGCGCCGGGTTGTTCCCGTCAATGGCCTGGTTCGCCTACGCCGGATGGTCCGCGGGGGCCATGCGGTGGGAGATGACGTAGCCGGGATTGACTAGTCCCCCGGGGACAGGATCATCGTGTGAGCTGCGGGACTAGGACTCGAACCTAGACTACCTGGGCCAGAACCAGGCGGGCTGCCATTACCCCATCCCGCACCGAGAGGCATGCTAACAGGGCGGCCAGCGCCCTCGAGACAGGTCAGCGCCGCCCCTCCACGACGTAGGTGGGGACGACGCTCCCCGTGCCGGCCGTGACGTTCAGAAGCTCGGAGGACGACAGCCGGCTCAGGCATCCCGCGGGCCGGCCCTCGAACAGGTAGGGGTTCATGTCGACGGCGAGCCGCAGCACCTCCACACCCGAGTCGAACGAGATCGGGAACTGCTCCCAGGGGATCTCCACCGCCTCCTGCACGACGTACGACTGATCGAGGGCCAGCTTGAGCGCCTGCGCCCACGCGCCGGCGTCGACGGTCCATCCCAGGACCACGCCCTCCCCCCCGTACTCGTCGTTCGGCTTCAGCACCAGCTCCTCGCGGTGCTCCACGACATGGGCCACCAGGTCGGCGATGGGTTCACCGGATCGTGTGGCAGGGCCATCCCGGAGCTTTCGGGTCCAGGGGATGTGGCGCGCGATGGCCTCGCACTGCCCGGGCGTGAAGAGCGATGCGTACCGCTCGTCCGAGAGCAGCGAAAGGCTCATCTTCTTGTGCAGGAGCTTCGCCCGGAAGCTGTTGACGACGCACGCCGCTCCATCCAGGTACGCGTCGCGCAGGGCGCGCGCGCCGTGACCGGCCGCGAGGAGCTCCGTGGTCAGCACGCGCCGGTACACGATGTTCACGCGCTCGTCGCCCGCGAACAGTGAGCCCCCGCGGTACTCGAGCGTCGACGGCTCGCAGATCAGCGCGCGGATCCCGGCCCGCTCGAACAGCTCCCGGAACATCTCGAATTCCGCGATGGTCGGGACGCCCGGCAGGTCGACGATGGCCAGCACGGGCTGCTCGGCCCTCCCCCACTCCTGGAACGCGTGGCGCATGGCCGCGAGCTGCCGGGCCGCCACCGGCAGGGGGGTCAGCCGGTACCGCTGCCGGAGCTGCCGCATGGCCGGCAGGGCGCCGAAGGCCCCGGACAGCGCGTCCGAGTACGCGATCCCCGCCGGCGACTCCGCGTTGTACTCCACGAAGCGGAGCTCGTCGGAGAAGAACCCGTCGATGCGAACGGACGGCGAGGTGAACCGGGAGCCGGTGTCAGCCAGGGCCAGCTCCTCCTCGACCGGATCCAGGTCCAGCTCCGAGCGGAGGTCGGCGTCGGCCACCAGCGCCCGCTCCAGCCGGTCGAGCGCGCCGCGGATCGTCCGGCACGCCGTCATGGCCCGGCGGTAGCGGCTCCGCGAGATCAGCTGCGGCCTGAGCGCGACACAGAGCGGCCGGCCGCCGAAGACGAGACCTCGCTCCCGCTGGCCCTCCCGGAGCCCGCCGGCGCACTCCTCGGCCATGTCCCCGCTGGAGAGGAGGTCGATGAACTCCGTGACGACGTCGGCGTCGTCTACGGTTCCGGCTTGAGGTACCGCCACCACCGATGCTCACCTCGCCAGGGCGGCTCCGCCTCGCCCAGCGCGTAGGACAGGACGAGCTCGCTCATCCGTTCCAGCACCCAGCGAAACGCGTCCTCCCGGATGGAGAAGTTGTCGAAGTCGGGAGCGGGATTCAGGAAGTCGATCGCGTACAGGACCCCGTCGCGCACCGCGAACTCCACGGTGTCCATGTCGTAGCCGAGCGTGTCCACGAGGAGACGCGCCTCCTCGATCGCGCGGTCCCGGAGGTCGGTGGGGAGCTGGTCGTCGATGCGATAGCGCTCGAAGAACGTCCGCTTCGGATCGTACCGGAGCGGCAGGATGTGCTGGCGCCCGATGCAGATGCACCGCACGTAGTCCTGCCAGTCGATGAACTCCTGCAGGATCATCGTCTGCTGCCCGCTCGTGTCGTACGCGCGGATCAGCTCCGGGATCGACCCGATGACGTGGACGTCCTTCCATCCCCCGCCCGTGTTCGGTTTCAGCACCGCCGGCAGGCCCGTGTACGCGACGACGGCGTCCCAGTCCAGGGGGTACTGCATGTTCCGGAGCGAGGACTGCGGGTCGATGTCCGGGACGTAGGCCTTGTTCGGGAGCACGATGGTCCGAGGGACTGCCACGCCGATCTTGCGGGCCAGCGTGCACTCGAAGAACTTCTCGTCGGCGTTCCACCAGAAAGGGTCGTTGATCACGACGGTTCCCTGCAGGGAGGCCGCCTTGAGGTAGGCCCGGTAGAAGGGCACCTCGTGGGAGATGCGATCGACGATCACCGCGTAGCGCGGCTCCTCCTCGATCTCCGGCATCCCCCCGAGCGTGGCCATCTCGGCGCGGACGCCGTGCGCCTTACCCCGCTCGTTCACCGCGTCGATGAACGGCTGGGGGAAGGTGTTCTCCTTGCCCACCAACAGCCCGACGACGCGTCCCGCCTTAGATGTAGGCACGCATCATCTCCTTCCAGTACGGCCAATCGTGCGCCCAACCGGGCCATCGGTCGAACGCGACGTCGACGCCCCGGTCGAGGAGGTGCTTCGCGACCTGCTCGACCTCGTGGAGGTTCGTGTCCTCCTCGCCGCTCGCGATGACCTTCTTCTCCATCCCCCGCAGCGGCCCCAGCACGGCCTCGTCGTGGAGATCGGGGAGGAACGCGAGCGGGCTCGCGTAATAGGCGGGACCGGACAGGTCGCCGTCCAGGAACCGGCCGGTATCGACGGCTCCGGACAGCGCGATGAATCCCCGAAGGCTCTCGGGACGGCGGAGCGCCAGCAGGATGGCGTGGAACGCCCCGAGCGATGAGCCGGCCGCCACCGGCCGCTCCGGCATCCGCGGGATCAGCTCCTCCACGAGGTACCGCTCGTAGTCGAGGTGCCGCTCCACCCGTTGCTGTGGCGACCGGCCACGGTCGTACCACGACTCCGAGTCCACGCTGTCGACGCACCACAACTGGATGAACCCGGCGTCGGTGCGGTCGCGCAACGCGTCGACCATGCCGAAGTCCTCCCACTGGTAGAAGCGGCCCTCGGAGGTCGGGAAGATCAGGACGGGGAGCCCCCCGCCGCCGAACACGAGGAGCTCCATGTCCCGGCCGAGGGCCGGGCTCCAGTTCTTCACGTACTCGCGCATCCTGCTCCTCGCTCGTTCCGGCCGATCCGGGCACGGCCTCGGCTCCCCCCGGCGTCCCGTCCTCCGTTCATTCATGCCCGCTCAGGTGCCATCGACTCCTCCACGGATCCTGCGCAGGTGCTTCACGGGTTCTTCACACGGGGCAGGCAGCATCGGTCTCGGGAAGCAACCATCGAGAGGAGGGCGCACGGCGGCCGGATCGAAGGCCGCAGCGAACCCGGCCACGGCGCCACGATCACCTTCTCCCTCCCGGTGCGAAGCGAGGGGCTGCCGCCCCCCGGCTGAGGCGCACGTCCTCCTCGTCCGGATTCGCCATGGTTCGTCCCTCCGTCGAAAGGCGACTTTCCCCCAACTTTTTCGATCCGGAGAAGGGAAGGACGGGGAAGACGCGAAGCCTTTGTGCAGATGCACAGCGGGTCTGCTCGAGCGACGGAGGAGGACGGGGTGGATGACGCAGCCGGCGTCAAGACGTGGGGTGTCATCGGCATGTTCGTCGTGGTCCTGATGGTGGCCGCGGCCGCGTACGCCGTGGTCTCGGGTGTCGGCCGCCAGAAGGCTGCCGCCGGGGCCATGACCGCGCGGATCCAACCCGTCTCCAGCCGCATGTCGCTGGCGAGCGTGCGCGGCGAGCAGGGACCACAGGGAATGAGCGGCCGTGCCGGCGCCGCCGGCCCTTCCGGACCGGCAGGGGCTCGAGGGCCGCGCGGCGTGACCGGACCCGTCGGCCCCGCCGGAGCGCGCGGCCCGGCCGGGCCCGCAGGTCCAGCCGGCGTGCGGGGACCCACCGGCATCGCCGGAGCAACCGGTGCGATCGGGCCCCAGGGACCGATGGGCGCCATGGGACCGGCCGGGCCCATGGGACCCGCGGGAACGCCGGACATCGCCGCGTGGGCCTACGTCGTCGGCGACCGGCAGCACGCGCCGACGCTGCAGGCCGCACGGGGGTTCGCCGACGTGACACGGGCCTCGTCGTCGCCTGCCGTCTACTGCCTCACCCCGAGCATGGAGACGCTCTCGTCGCTCGACCGCGCAGCCCCGGAGGGCCCGCACCTGTACGGCGTGCTCGTGTCCACGGCGTTCTCGACCGACGCGGGGATCGATCCGACACAGAGGGCGCTGTGGTTCAACGCCCCGGCGAGCTCGAATCCGTGCCCCGGCGCGCAGGACATCGCGATCGAGACCTTCGCGGGCAACACCGCGAGCTCCGGCATCGACTTCACCGTGGCCCTGCTGTCCCCGAGCTGAGCGGCGCCGATCAGACCGCACTGCTTGCGACGTACAGCCCGCGTCCGGTGAGCCCCTCGGGGTCGTGGTCGACGTTGAGACCCGCCGCCCGGAACGCGTCCACGTACTCGTCGTGGCGGAACAGCGTCATCTCGTGGTGCTCGGTGAAGTGCTGCACGCCCTCCCCCGGGGTGCCGACCAGATAGTGCATCTCCATGACCGACATCTGGCCATCGCGGTCCGCGCGGTTCATCCGGGCGATCTTGAGCCCCGGGCGATCCACCAGGACGGCGTTGACGTGGCCCTCCTGCCAGACGTCGGGCCCCAACCACGGCTCCACGACCAGCGCCCCCCGCGGCGACACGTGCCGCGCCATCGCGGCGATCGAGCGGCCGAGCTCCTTGCGCCCCCGGGCGTAGCCGATCGCGCTGAACAGACAGGTGACGACGTCGAAGGTCCGCCCGAGATCGAACTCACGCATGTCCGCCTCGTGCAGCGGGACGTCCGGTAGACGCTCGCGGGCCACCGCCAGGAGGCCGGGATCGAGGTCGACGCCCTCGACCTCGTAGCGCTCGCGCAGCAGCTCGAGGTGCTTGCCCGTCCCGCACGCCACGTCCAGGAGCGTTCGGGCGTGCGGGACGCGCGCCCGGATCACGCGCTCGATCTTCTCGACCTCGGCCGGATAGTCCTTCCAGGAGTAGATGGCGTCGTAGAAGGCCTGTGACTTCGCGAACATCGCCCGATTCTGCCCCACGATCTCGGGGAAGGGCAGGCCCGGACGAGGCGGGTTGTGCACCTGCACACAGGGGCGGCGCCGGGGCCCCCCGAACTTGACGGGCATGAGGGCTTCACGCCTCCCGGCCGCCATCGTCGTCGCCGGCATCGCCATCCTCGGATCCGCCACGGCGCCGTCGACCACCGCTGGCGCCGCCGCGGCCCAGCCGGAGTTCACGGGCACGGCCGTTGCCCACTACCCGGGCGGCGTGCTGCCGCCGGAGGATCAGATCATCCCCGTCCCGGCCGTCGAGCTGTTCGGGACGGCCTTCACCGGGACCGGTGAGCCCACCATCGGCGTCGGGAGAGACGGCACCCTCTACTCCGACGACCTCACGAAGACCGTCGTCTCGACGGACCACGGGAAGACGTGGCGCGACATCTCGCCGTCGAACAACGTGCCGGCGTCGCTCGATCCGTACCTGTATCTCGATCCCGTCACGAACCGCCTGTTCAAGTCCGACCTCATCGGGACCTGCCAGCACCTGGCGTTCAGCGACGACGAGGGAACGTCCTGGACCCGGCTTCCCGCGGCGTGCAACCTGTCCGACCACCAGACGATCGCCGCGGGCCCGCCGGCCACGAGCCAGACCGTGGGCTACCAGAACGTCGTCTACGACTGCTCCCAGTCGGCCGGCTACAACGGCTACTCGGCGGCATCGATCTGTGACAAGTCGATCGACGGCGGGCGGACCTGGGTCCCGACCGGCACGCCCGCGTACCACGACCCCAGCCCGTACGGCTTCGGCCCCGGGTCGGGCGACAGTGGCGTCCCCGGGCACTGCAACGGCGACATCGGCCACATCTTCGTCGGGAGCGACGGCGCGCTGTACGTCCCGCGCGGGTGGTGCGGCCAGCCGTGGCTCGCCGTCAGCCACGACGAGGGCGCCACGTGGACCAGGACGCAGGTCGCGTCGAACGGGATGAACACCACGGTGACGGGCGGCTTCGGCCTCGTCGCCCCCGGGAGCGGCCAGTCCGATCACGAGGCGGCGGTCGTGGCCGACACCAAGGGCAACCTCTTCTACATGTGGATGGGCCTCGACCGGCTCCCGTGGCTCGCCGTGTCGCGTGACCACGGCGCCACGTGGAGCTCGCCACTGATGATCGGCGCCCCCGGCGTGAACGAGGCCTGGGGCCCGGCGCTCGGCATCGATCCCGACGGCCGCGTTTCGGTCGCCTACATGGGCACGAGCGGATCCCCCGGAGCGCCCTGGACCGGCGACTACGCCAACGTGGCGTGGTTCGGGTACGTGGCCGTCATCCCGAAACCCCTCGACACCAGGCCGCTGATCTTCTCCGCGGCCACGAGCTCCGCGTCGCGGCCCTTCGTGAAGGGAACCTGCGGGCCCGACCGGTGCGATCCGGTCCTCGACTTCATCGACGTGCAGTCGGCCACGGACGGCAGCGCCTGGGCCGCCTTCGTCGACGCCCCCCGGAGCAAGCGGCTGGTCGTCGCCCACCTGGCCCCGCCACCCCCACCCGCGGCACCGTAGCCCCTCGCCCACCGAAGCGCCCGCGGGGCATCGACGCCGCACGCCGCGGGCGAAAATAGTCCGAATGGAATATTGCGCCCGGGCCCCCGGTTGCGCACGATGACCCCAGCGACACATGACTGGGCTCGGGGGGGCCACGATGATCGATCAATTGCTCGGAATCGGAGGACTGTCGGTCCTCGTCTACCTCGTCGTCAGGTTGACCATCGCGCTGCGGGCGGCCTGGGACCTGGAGCGCGACGGCGAGCTCGATCGGGTCCTGCGCGAGCCGTAGGCGTCAGCGGGTCGAGACACCGCCGTCCACCGGGATGACCGCCCCGGTGAGATACGAACCCGCACGAGAAGCCAGGTAGATGGCGGCACCTGCGACGTCGTCGGGCCGGCCCACCCTCCCCATCGGCACGCCCTGCGCCACGACCTCCTCACCCACCTCGAACATGAAGGCGGTCATCTTGCTGGGGAACGGTCCCGGCGCGATGGCGTTCACGGTGATGTGATCGTCGACCAGATGGTGCGCGAGGTGGCGTGTGAGCATGTGCACCCCGGCCTTGCTGGCGGAGTACGCGTAGTTCTCGAGAACGGGCACCCGGATGCCGTCCACCGATCCGATGTTGATCACGCGCGCGGGATCCTCGGGGGTGGCCGCCGCTCGCAGCTGCGGCAGCAGCAGCCGGGTGAGCTCGAAGATCCCCGTGAGGTTCAGCGTGAGGACCTTGTCGAACCCCGAGCGCGGGTACTCCTCGATCGGCGCACCCCACGCGGCGCCTGCGTTGTTCACGAGGATGTGTAGCTTCGGCTCCCTGGCGGCCACCTCGCCCGCCAGATGCTGGAGCCCCTCGGGCGTCGAGAGGTCCGCGGGGATCGACGCGCACTCCCCCACCTTGCCGAGCTCCGCCGCGACCTGGTCACACGCGTCCGCTTTCCGCGAGGAGATGTAGACGCGCGCTCCTGCTTCGACGAAGCCACGGGCGATCATCAGCCCGATCCCCCGCGACCCCCCGGTCACGACGGCGCTCTTGCCGGAAACGGAGAACAGGTCCTCGATCGACATGGTGGGACTCCTCTGCTCGCGTGATCCGCCGGTGAACGCTAGCCCCCGGCCCGGTGTTGGAACCAGTCGAACGTCGAGGACCAGATGAGGTGCCCCCTTCGGCCGTACGAGTGAGGCAGCTCCGCGATGGGGCCGGTGGTCCCCAGCACGGTTCCCGTCTTCGGGTCGATCCGCACGATCTGAAGCTCACCCGGCGACTTCGGATCGCGATCCCGATGGACGACCATCACCAACCTTCCCCCGGACGACCAGACCGGGTACTCGTAGGCGTCGCCGGGTCCTCCGGCCAGCCGCTTGCGGCGCGTACCGTCGATGGAGACGACCCAGACCGACCGCCGACCCTCGCCGGGCGGCAGCTCGCGAGAGTTCGGCGTGACCGTGGCGGCGATCCACCGACCATCCGGTGAGCATGCCGGCCAGAACCAGCTCGATCGGAAGTCCGCGGAAAGGTTGTGTGGGTGCCAATCCGGCGGCGCCGAGGTGAGCAGCTGCTGGCCTTCGCTCACCGAGCTGGCTCCGCCGCCCGAGAAGACCATGGTGCCGCCGCACCAGGAGAGGAAGTCCCGATACGGCATGACCGGGTCGAACACGTTGTGATATCCGCCGCCGCCGATCGGCGCCGCGTTCAACGGCGCAGCGTGGTGACCGGGCAGATGCCCCCAGAACAGAACCCAATCGCCGTCCGGCGTCCAGCCCGCGATGTCCACCAGATCCTTGGGCGGTCCCACGAACAGCGTGGTGGACCTGGCGGTGCGAAGCGAGTACGCGAGGAGCCGGTTCGAGCGGCTGAACGCCACCATCTGACCATCCGGGGAGAACGCGATGGGGCTGGAGGCTCCATCCGTCAGGAGCTGATCGCGGCCGTCGAGGTCGGTCAGGATGAGTTGCCCATCCACTCGTGCCCGAGCGAGCTCCTTCTCCACGGGCGACCATTCCCAGTCCGACCGGCCCGCGAGTCCGATGAGGGGCCTGCCCGTCACGGAGACGACGCTGCGGCTGCCGAACGCGATCCATTTGCCGTCCGGGCCGAACCTCACCGGCCTCGACGCGCCTCGGCGAACCAACGTCGTGCGACGACAGGTGTCGAGGTCCAGCAACTGGAGCTTCCCCGCATCGACCCACGCGAGTCTCCCGAGGTGTCCGGGCAGCCGGGCAGACGGGCAGCGGGGACGATGCGGCTTCCCGATCGATGGCGGGCTTCCGCCGTCGCGGATGAACAGGAACCATGCACCTGCTCCCGCGCCGAGCACGCCGGCGATGATCCCGGCGGCCACCGCCCTCTGGACGCGGCGCCGGTACCTGCCGGCCATGCCCCACTCGGCGCGGCGGAGCGGCGACCCGCCGTAGAGGGCGCGCGCGCCCCTACGGCGGCGGAACCACCGGCTCATGCCTCGCGTTTCGGCAGGAACCGGAGCTGGCCGGCCGTGGTGGGCTGCTGGCCGCGGTCGAAGTGCTTGCTGAGCGTGCCCCACTGGCCCTGATAGGAGGAGCCGACCTCCGAGCCGTACAGGCGCGACGGCTCCTCGACCAGGCGCTCGAACACGAGCTTGCACACGCGTTGACCGTGCTCGACGATGAACGGCACGTCGTGCGCGCGCACCTCGAGCGCCGCTCGCGACCCCGACAGCGCGTCTTCCTCGCTGTGGCCGAACCCGGGATCGAAGAAGCCCGCGTAGTGCGTTCGGAGCTCGCCGCTCGTGGGGTCGTACGCCGTCATCTCCGAGGCGAGACCGGGCGGGATGCGCACGGCCTCGCGCGAGAGCAGCAGGTAGAACTCCTCCGGTTCGAGGACCAGCGAGTCGCCGGCCTCCTTGACCACCGGCTCCCAGAAGTCGGCCGCCCGGTGCGCACCCGGCGCCGACAGATCGAGCAGGCGGCTGTTCTTCTTCGCGCGGTACCCGACAACGCCGTCGCGGTCACCGGCCAGATCGAGGCTCAGGAACAACCCGTCGGAGACCGTGACGCGCTCCGGCGCGAGCGCCAGATCGTCGAGGAACAGGAGCGGCGTCTTCGCGTGCGTCTCGCGGATCTCGGCGTCGTCGAGCCGCGAGCCACCCGTCACCAGGCGCAGCTGGTTGAGTGACAGGCCGGTGCGGACCTTGATCGTGAACGAGCGCGAGACGACCTCGAGGTACAGGCGCCCCCGGTAGCCCGGAGCGACGTCGTCGAACGTCGAGCCGCCGTCGGTGATGACGCGCGTGAACACGTCGACCCGCCCCGTGGAACTCCGCGGGTTCGCTCGCGCCCACACGCCCTCGGGGAGCCCGAGCTCCTCCATCAGCGGGATCAGGTACGGGCGGTTGCGCTCGAGGATGGCGCCGTCGGCGAGGCTGAGATCCTCCATGTCGTATCGCTTCAACTTGTTTGCGACGGTGTCCGAGCCCGGGAGGAACGAGCATCGGAGCCGGTGCGCGACCTTGCCCAGCCGCAGGTCGATGCTCGCCGGCTGGATGCTCGAGTCCGGGATCGGCTCGGAGCGCGACGCGATCGCGCCGGCGTCGACGGCCCGCCGCAGCCATCGGTCGGGCAGGACGCCCCCCTTCGGGGGGGAGAACGCGCCGGTGTCGTGGTCGCGCGCGGTCGAGGTCTCCATCGCGTTCGGCCACGCTAGCATCCGCCCGTGATCACGGGGAAGACGCTCCGCGCGTTCGCGCTGTCGCTCCCGGAGGCCGAGGAGCGCGAGACCTGGGGCGAGGCCACGTTCCGGGTCCGGGACCGGATCTTCACGATCATGTCCCCGGACGAACGCCGAGCCGGCGTGAAGGCCTCCCTCGACGACCAGGCAGCGCTCGTCGCCGCCGAGCCCAGGACCTACCGGGTCGCTCCGTATACGGGCCGCTACGGCTGGGTCAGCGTGACCCTCAGGACCGTCGACCCCGACGAGATGCGCGACCTCGTGACCGAGGCATGGCGAAAGACGGCGCCCAAGCGCCTGGTCAAGGAGTTCGACGCGCGAACATGACGATCGGTTACCGCCCCAGCTACGAGCCGAACGCTCCCACCAGCGCCTTGCCGGCCACGGCGACCGGCTCGATCTCGTGCGCCTGGATCATGTTGAACACGACGCCGTCGAGGCCCGCGTCGAAGAGCTCACCCACCTGCTCCACGACCTGATCGGGCGTCCCCGCCGCCACGTACCCGCGAACCATGTCGGGCGGGATCCCCCGCTGCTGCGCGTAGTCCTGCAAACCACGCGAGACCGCGGCCTCGTCCTCCGCGACGAACAACCCACCGAGGCGCGTCTTCGTGATCTCCCCGTAGTCGCGCCCGACCTCCTCGCAGTGCCGGCGAAGCACCTCGAGCTTGTGCTTCACCGTCTCCACGTCGCCGAAGATGTTGCACGCGTCCGCGTACTGCGCCACGAGCCGAAGCGTCCGCCGCTCGCCCCCGCCCCCGATGAGGATCGGCGGACCGCCCGGCGTCACCGGACGCGGCGAGTTCAGCGCCTCCTCGATGCGGTAATGCCGTCCCGAGAAGCTGGGCCGCTCCTCCGTGAACATCGCGCGGCAGATCTTCAGGGCCTCCTCCAGACGATCGAGCCGCTCCCCCGTCGGCGGGAAGTCCCAGCCGTACCCGCGGTGCTCCTGCTCGTTCCACGCACCGCCGATCCCGAGGATGGCCCGTCCCGAAGACACGACATCGAGCGTCGTCACCGTCTTCGCCAGGAACGCGGGGTTGCGGTACGTCACGCCCGACACCATCGTGCCGAGGCGAACGCTTCCCGTGCGCGCGGCGATGGCCCCAAGCGTCGTGTACGCCTCGAACATCGGCTCGTCGGGCCGTCCGACCATGGGGATCTGGTAGTAGTGGTCCATCACCCAGACGGAGTCGAAGCCCGACTCCTCCGCCGTCACCGCGATCTCGGCGATCTTGCCGAAGAGCCGGTCTTCCGGGACACCTGGAAACGAGAAGCTGGGGATCTGAAGGCCGAACCGGGTCACGCGTCGAGTGGTCATGTCCACGATGCTACGGCAGAAGCCGGCGAACCTTCACGACGAGCGGACCGAACGGGGGCTCAGCAGCCGGTCGTGACGACCAGCTGGTGCGCCTTGTTCGTGAACGGCGAATCGGGCGCCTTGAGGTCGCCGCCGCCGATCACCAGGCCGCAGGTGCCCACGTAGAACGCGGTGAGCGGGTAGGGGCCGATGGGCGATCCCTGCGCGTCGGGATCCTCGTAGATCTGGATCCCCGGCTCGCCGTAGACGGTGCCCTCCTGCTTGTCCCACCACTTGAGGGTGTGGCCGCCGCAGTCCTTCTTCTTGTCACTCGGCCCCGAGCAGGTGTCCGGGTCCCACCGCTTGCCCTGGTAGTTCGCGACGTCGCGGTGCTTCTTGCGGTTGCCACCCTGGAAGATGACGCGCTGCTGCGTCTGCGCGCTCATGCAGATGCCGTCGGCGCAGAACCCGACGCCGCCGTCCGCGGCCGGGAGGGGATGCGTGAGGAGGAACGCGGCGCCGCCCTTCTGGAGAGAGGCGAGCCAGTCGGCCACCGACGCCGGATCGACGTTGAGCTGCGCGCCGCCGCCGTCGGACGGGCCGTTGTTGACCTGCTCCGAGGAGTCGTGCTCGCCGTTGTCGATGTTGTCGTTCATGCCGAAGTACACGTGCATGCCGGAGGCCGGATCGGGCGCAGTCCCCTTCTGGGGCTTCTCCTGCGTGACGCCGTCCTGGCTGAGCAAGGCGCAGTTCCTGGTGCCGCTGCCGAGGTCGATACACACCTCGAGCGAGCTGGGGCCCTCGCCGTCCTTCGTCATGGGGATGCCGATGGTCACGTAGTCGTGGGTGCCGTCGGTGATCCGCACCGCGGTGATGTAGCAGTGCGCCTCCGTGCGGTCGGGCTGATCGGAGTTGAACGCGTTCCCCGTACAGCCCTGGGTGGTGTTGTCGTAGTCGCCGTCCGAGACGGCCTGGGAGTTCGTGACCGGGACGAGGGCGGCGATGGCGGCGACGGCGAACAGGATGCCGACCCGCCGAAGCACGGACGAGAGGACGCTCATGCCCTGTTCAGTTCGCGGTCGCCCGCCCGATTCCTGCCTCGCGCCCCACATCTAGAGAGCCGAAACCGGGACGAATCTGAGCATGTTGTCCGGATATGTCCCGTTCATCTGGTCCCAGGACACCCACAGACCGCCCTTCGTGGCGGTGACCCCGATGTACTCCGAGGGCATCGAGCCGCGGTGCCCGGTCGTGGGGAGCTGCGCGGCGCCCGTCACCTCGACGACGGACCCCAGGCGGAGTGACCCGCGTCGCCCCGCGGCCACCGTCCTGGCGAGGATCTGCCAGGGCGCGGACCACTGGCCGCCGTTCGCCCGCCGGTCCCGCCACACCACCGCGAGCCGCCCGTCCGGGAGGTAGGTCATCGTCACGTGATCGTGCTGGTTGCCCTTCCCGCGCGGGTCGTCGTTCACGTCGATGGGCTTTGTCCACGTCTCCCCGCCGTCCCTGCTGGTGCGCAGGAGGATCCGCGATTCGCCCTTCACGACCTCCGGCCACGCGACGGCGACACGGCCCGCCCGGCGCGTGTCGGCGGCGATGGCCGGGATGAACTCCGTGAAATACGGCTCCGCCTCGTCCGGCGGGGCAGGTGGATGCGTTACGTCCTGCACGATGGTCCGGGTGAAGGTCGCGCCGCCGTCGCGTGAGATGGCGAGGGCGATCGAGGGGTCCCGGCCCGAGCAGCACTCGTCCCACGACGGGGTGTGGAAGGGCGACGCGTCGTACATGACGTAGAGGGTGCCGTCGGCCCCGACCACCGGGAACTGGCGCGGGTCCCACATCGCCTCGTGGGCGGCGTCGTCGACGCGCACGACCGGCCCCCACGTGCGGCCGCCGTCGGTGGACGTCCGGCCGTACACGGCGGGGTTGTACGGCTGGTAGAACATCGTCTCCCACGTGAGGTACAGCGTGCCGTCGCGCGGCCCGCCGGTGTTGTCGATCGCGAGCCACGGCCGGTCGACCTGGATGCCGGTGTCGCGTTCGCTGAAGGCGATCACGGGCTTCGACCAGTGCCGCCCGCCGTCGGAGGAGCGGTACACGGGGATGACGGCGTCGCCGGTCCCCACACCGAAGTCGATGCAGTCGTAGTAGGCGTTCCCCTCGCGGTCGAAAACGGTGTTCTGGTCCCCGGAGATCAGGTTCCCGGGATCGACGAACTCCGACGGCACGGTGCCCGTCGGGTCCGGAAGGGGGTTCGCCGTGGTGCCGAGCCCGCTCTCCTCCACCGCGCCGCCACTCCAGGTGCGGCCTCCGTCCTGGGACGCCCATCGGGCGCACATCGTGGTCCCGCTCGCACCGAGGGAGAAGTTGGTCGAGTTCCGCTGATCGAGGGCCTGCCACTGATTGGACCCCACGATGATGTTGCGGGGGTCCGTTGGGTTGATCGCGACGGTCTCCTCCCCTTCGGCGAGTTGCGCGGTGTTCGAGACGTTGCGGACCGGGGTGTGGAACGAGGGGGACCCGCCTCGAGCGGGGAGGGCGGCGCCGGACATGGCGAACGCAACACCAGCGAGGAGTGCGATGAGGCGCGATCGATCCATGGGGTCGGGCCCAGGGTCCAGTCCGGGCCGTGCTTGCTTACCCTGCCGGTCCCGGCCGAAACCGGCGCCCGAGCAGGGCGCGGGTCAGCCTACGGGCCTCAACGCACGAGGCGAGAGAGCCGGCGGTCGGCGAGGATCTGGCCGCCGGTCTGGCACGCCGGGCAGTACGTGACCTCGTAGGACTCGTAGGACACGCGGCGGAGGTCGGCGCCGCAGCGGGGACACAGCTCGCCGTGGCGGCCGTGCACGCTGAAGTGGTCGCCGAGCTTCGTGGGCAGGCCGCCGGTGCGCCGTCGCTCCACCTCGAGCGCCTCGTCGAGCACGTCTCGGATCGCTTCCAGCAACGTCCTGCGCCCGGCGGGGCCGAGCTTCGCCAGCGACTCGTACGGCGAGAGCTTCGCCCGATGCAGGATGTCGTCAGCGTACCCGCGTCCCACGCCTGCCACGGTGCGCTGGTCTCGCAGGATCGTGTGCACCCGCCGACGGTCGTCGCTCTCGAGGACGAACGTCTCGAAGTCCTGCGAGTGCGGCTCCGGGCCGAGCTTCGCGAGCGGGCCCTGCTCGCCGGCGCGCAGGACCCACCATCCCGCCTTGCGCTCGGTACCGAACTCCTTCACCAGGATGCTCCCGCGCTCGCCGAAGTCGAAGCGCACGACACCGCCCCTCGGTTTCGTGGCCTTGCCCGGGACCTCCACGTCGATGCGACCGCCCTGCGACAGGTGCACGAGGGCCGTCAGCTCGATCAACTCGAACACGAGGTACTTGCCGCGTCTCGTTACGCGTTGGAGCGGTTCGCCGGCAAGCGCGTCGGCGGGCGGATCGAAGGTCTTGAGCGCGGAGAACTGCAGCGCCGCGGCGCCGGCCAGCTCTCCTCCGGCGAACAGCTCGTCGAGTCGCTCCGCGAGCGCCTGTACCTCTGGCAGCTCGGGCATGCATCGAGTGTAGGTGGGAACGTTCTTCGGATGCGGAGAGGGTGCTTCGTCGTGCCCGGCGGCCTGGAGCGCGTGACCGGCGGGAACGTCTATGACGCGGTCGTCATCGACGAGCTCCGGGGCCGCGACTGGGACGTCGACGTGGTCGAGGCCGAGGACGTCGACGACTCATTCGACGTCGTGGTCGTCGACAGTCTGGCGTTCCGCTTCGGCCGCCCCCAGATCCGGACGCCGTACATCGCGCTCGTCCATCAGCTCCCGAGCGCGGCGGCGGGTTTCCCCGAACCGTCGGTCCAGGAACGCGACACGTTGCGCTTCGCCGATCGGGTGATCGTCGTCGCGTCGTGGCTCGTTGCCGAGCTGTCGCGTTTCACCGATGCCGCGGTGGACGTGATCGAACCGGGGCGGGATCGCGCGTGGGCCGTCGACGGCGCGCGGCCCGACGGGTCCTCCGTGCTCTGCGTCGCGAACGCGGTGCCCGGGAAGGGCGTGCCGGACGCGATCGAGGCTTTCTCCCGGCGAGCGCCCGGCGAGGCCACGCTGACGCTGATCGGCGATCTCACGGTGGATCCGGAGGAAGCTGAGCGGATCGACACGGCCGTCGCGGCCTCGTCGCGCGCCGTCGAGCGCGCCGGCGTCCTCGAGCCCGCGCAGCTCGCCGACCGCTACGCGAACGCGCGGGTCCTGCTGTCACCGACCAGGTACGAGGGACGCCCGATCGCCGTGGCCGAGGCCATGGCGAGCGGCATGCCGGTGGTGGGCTACGACGTGCCGGGCATGCGCGAGCTCGTCCGGCCCGGCCGCGACGGCCTCCTTGCCCGCCCCGGCGACCTCGACGAGCTCGCCGGCTGCCTCGCCGATCTCCTCGAGACGCCCGGTCTCGCGGAGGCGATGAGCCTCGCGGCCCGTCGGCGTGCGCTCGATTGGCCCACGTGGAAGGAGACGGCCCGTCGTTTCGCCGACGTCCTCGAGGGCGGTGCTTCGCGCACCGGCGCTCAGGACACCGTCGCGCGGTAGCCCCCGAACGCCACCGGGGACTCGTACACCCGCACGAGCAGCTCTCCCCCGCCGGAGTGGCGGATCGTCGGCGCGAGCCGCTCGTGGACCCACCGGGCGAAGACCTCGACCGTCACGGCCTCCGCGTCCGTGGGACGGATCGCCTCCAGGTCGTTTCCCTCGAGCTCGCTCCGGACGGCCTCGAGGTCGTCGTCGAGCCGCTCGAGGTCGACCACCATGCCCTGCGCATCGAGGTCGTCGCGCGCGACGACGACCTCCAGCCGGTACTCGTGCTCGTGCAACTCGCCCTCTGGTCCCTCCACCGGCATCCGGTGCAGGGCATGGAGCGAAACCGCCGTGCCGACCTCGTACCTCATCGGTACCGCAGCGCGGCGTGGAGGAGCCCGTCGGCTCCCCGATCGATCGCGTCGAAGGCCTGGGCCGCCTGATCGAAGGGGAACTCGTGCGTCGCCAGCGCCTCGAGGGGAAGCTCGGAGAGCAACCGGCGAGCCGCGTCTCGCCGCGACCGCCTGTCCCAGCGCGACCGCTGCGCCGCCGGTATCGAGGACACCTGCGTGCTCCGGATGGTCAGCCGCCGCCGGTGGAATGCGCCACCGAGCGTGAGCGGGACGGGCTTCGTGCCGTACCAGGAACACACGAGCGCCTCGCCCTCGTGCGCCAGCAGCGCCAGCGCGCCGTCCAGGACCTCCGGCCGGCCGCTGGCCTCGACCACCAACGAGACACCTGCACCGCCGGTCGCGTCCTCGATCGACGCGCGCAGCTCGGGCGGCGAGACGGCGTCGATTCCGAACGGCTTGGCCGCCTCGCGCCGCCACGCCAGCGGATCGCTGCCGATCACCCGCGCACCCGCGCGCGACAACATGGCGCCGGCGAGGATGCCCACGACCCCGAGCCCCGTCACGATCACGGTCTCGCCGAGACGCGGCCCGGCGTCGAGCCCCACCTGGAGCGCCGTCTCCACGAGCGGGAAGAGCGTCGCCGTCCGCGGATCCCCGCCGGCGATCTCCACGACATCGTCCGCCGCCACGACGAAGCGATCCTGGTGGGGATGGAACGCGAACACGCGAGAGCCTTCGGGGATCGCCGGGTCGAGCGAGCGCTCCACAACGCCGACACACGAATACCCGTACCGGAACGGGAAGGCGAACGTGCCGCCGAGCGATCCGATGGCCTCGTCCAGCGCGAGATGGGGGTCGATCTCGCCGCGGTACGCGAGCAGCTCCGTTCCGCCGCTCACCCCCGAGTACTCGGTCCGCACGAGGACCTTACCTCGCTCCGGATCTGCGACGCCGACGTCCACGACGCGCACCACACCGGGCGCGTGGAATTCGAGCGCGCGAGCCCTCATGCCTCCGGACGCTCCGCCACGACGAGGGCCGGGACGAGGCGCCCCTCGCGCAGATCGCGGGCCAGCTCCGGATCGTCGGACGCGCCGGAACGCCCCATCCCCCTCCCGGGCCATGGAAGGGCCCGGATCCCGACGAGGCCCGCACTCTGGAAGGCGGACATGAGCCCGCTCACGGTCACGGCGTTCCACGGACGCGGCGCGGTCTCGGCGAACCGCGGCGTGCCGCGGCCCTCCCAGAACACCTCCGTCACCGCGACCAGTCCCCCCGGCCGGAGGATCCGCCGAACCTCGGACGCCATCACCGCCACGTCGACATGAGCCACGGACCCGAGCGACCACACCTGATCCGCCAGGGCGTCCCGGATCGGCACGGCCGCGGCGTCGCCGGCAACGAAGCGGACGCCGCGGGTCCGTCGCTTGGCCGCGATCCGCAGGACGTCCCCCACGACGTCGATGCCCACCACGCGGCAACCGACCGTCTCGGCCAGCCGCCGGGCGGGTCCCCCGATCCCGCACCCCACATCGATCACCAGGTGCTCCGGCTGCGTCTCGAGCGCCCGGGCGATGCGCTCCACCATCCCGGGCGGCCCGGACCAGTGGTCCGTTCGCTTCGTCCGAGCCTGCTCGAGGTAGGCGTGTGCGAGGTCGGGCACGTCGGCCTTTCGGGACGCGGTCGTCTACCCGCAAGCGTAGCGTGCAAACGGTTTTGAGCCCTGGGCTGGCGGGAACGGTCGTTGCGTGCTCCGACAGGCCCCTCCCGTCGAAGTCGCGCGGGTCACGATCCCGACGCCAAATGGAGAGTTCGACGTGCGCGCCTTCCAATGCACGTCGTCGTTCGTCTACCTCGCAATGGTCAGGGGCGAGATCGGCGACGGGGCCGGCGTGCTCACCCGCATCCATTCGGAGTGCCTGACCGGCGACGCACTGGGTTCACTGCGCTGCGACTGCGGGCCCCAGTTGCAGGCGGCGCTCCGGGCGATCGCCGCGGAGGGCCGCGGCGTGGTCGTCTACGCAACCGGTCACGAGGGCCGGGGGATCGGCCTCGTCAACAAGCTCCGCGCCTACATGCTCCAGGACGCAGGCGACGACACGCTCGACGCCAATGCCCATCTGGGGCTGCCCATCGACGCCCGCGACTACGCCGACGCCGCCGGTGTGCTCCTGCAGCTCGGGGTGCGATCGGTTCGATTGCTCACCAACAACCCGGCGAAGGTCGGATCCCTCGGCGAGCAGGGCGTGGTGGTCGACGAGGTGGTGCCGCTCGCCACAGCGCCGCACGCGCGCAACCTCCGGTACCTGCGCACGAAGCGCGACCGCTTCGGGCACGTGCCGCCGACGGGGCCGAAGCTCAACGGCGAGCTTGCGCCGGTGATCGATGCCACCTCGCTGCTCGGTGACATGGCGACGCCGCTGTGGCGGCCCCGCGTGGTCGTGAAGTTCGCGCAGACCCTGGATGGGCGCATCGCCACGGCATCCGGCGACTCGAAGTGGATCTCCGGGGAGGACGAGCGTCGCGTCTCCCACGCCCTGCGCGCCGCATGCGACGCAGTGATGGTCGGCGCGGGCACGGTGGCCGCGGACGATCCGCATCTCACCGTTCGCATGGTGGAAGGGCGTTCCCCGATCCGCGTGATCGTCGACTCGACCCTGCGACTGCCGCTCGGCTCGAACGTCCTGGACGGCGACGCCCACACCATCGTCGTGACCACGGAGCGCTCCACGCCGGCCCGGCGCATGGCGATCCGCACGAGCGGAGCGGCCGTCGCCGTCGTTCGGTCCGGACCGCACGGTGTCGATCTCGCGGACACACTTCGCGCGCTGCACGCGGCGGGGATCCGCTCCGTCCTCGTCGAGGGCGGCGCCGGCGTGATCACGTCGCTGCTCGCGGACGGGCTCGTCGACCGGCTGGTGGTGGGCATCGCCCCCACCGTGATCGGCGCGGGGGTCGAGGCCGTGGGCGACCTGCGGGTGGGCAGCATCGCGGAGGGGCTTCGGCTCACGAACCGGGACGTGCACGTCGCCGGTGAGGACCTGCTGATCGCCGGGGACATCGAGCGCGCGGCCGCAGAGGCGGTCGACACGCCTCCGCTCGAGAGCTCCTGAACCCGAGCTCCCGCTAGTTCTTCTCCTCGCGCAGCCGCACCTCGACCCTGCCCTCGACGACCCGCGTCTCGTACGCCGGCTGCGGCGACGTGGCCGGTCCTCTGACCACCGACCCGTCGCGCAGACGGAACGAGCTCCCGTGGCACGGGCACTGCACGACGAGATCCTCGACGTCGCCGTCGGCCAGCGAGCACCCGCGATGCGAGCAGTTGTCGGAGATGGCGTGGATCGCGTCGCCGTCCTTGAACAGGAGGACCTCCGCACGGTCGGGACCGGCCTTGAGCGGCATGCCCTCGGTCAGCGCCTCGACACCGACCAGCGAGGTCCACTTCTCCGGCTCCCGGTCGAA
The DNA here is from genome assembly GCA_046263085.1 of Actinomycetota bacterium. GTDB lineage: Bacteria > Actinomycetota > UBA4738 > UBA4738 > JACQTL01 > JBHELK01. Next base: position 22,859 of record JBHELK010000034.1, on the reverse strand, counting down.
GACCGTGTTGTCGACCCCGACCCCGCGCCCGAACGCCAGGTGACCGCCGAGGTACGCGGACGCCGTCGACACCGCCATGCCCAGCGAGGAGAGCACGAACCCGCGCAGCCGGCGGCCCCGGCGGCGGGACGCGAAAGACAACGTGAACAGCGTGAGCGCCGCCGTGTTCCCGACGGCGTGCGCCATGCCCACCCGCTGGGTCTTGCCCCACGTGTCGGTCCAGTCGGTGAGCCCCGACAGTGCGGTGGGAACAGCGGACAGGATGCCGATGCCGAGGAGCGCGTCGGACGCGGTCCGCGCCTTCCTGCCGCCGACGATGTCGAGGATCCAGGAGCTGGTCCAGACGCCGAGCGGCACGTCGGTCAGGGCGGGGTGCAGCGGATGACCGAGCCACGTCCCGGCGAGGAGATCCTTGACGTCGCCGCCCTTGACGACGCCGTCGAACGCTTTCTTGACCGCCTTGCTGAGACCGTCGAGCGCCTCCGTCTCGGCGATCCGATGCATCGCGTCCCGGAGCAGCGGTTCGATCCGAGGTTCCACGCGCACCACACCTCCAATGGATCAGGCCGACGGCAGACGTGATCGAGCGTAACGCAGGGACGTGGAACGCGCGCCCGCCGCCTAGCGACGGGTGCGGTGCTTCGAGAACGACCGCGGGGCCTTCAGGGAGCGCCTGCTTCGGTTGAGCGACCCCCATGCAGCGCGCTCCGACGTGGACACACCGCGACGCTGCGGATGGCGGCGATCGCACATCGAGGAGAAGGTCCGGAGCCCGTGCACGGATATCTGCCGCCTGAGGACGTGCCGGCGCCGATACATGGTCCGGGCATGCTCGTAGAGGTTCATCCCTCGGAACTATTCCCAGCTCAACCCCACATCTCCCCTGTGCAGCGCACAAAGATCCGAAGTTCTATGCCCGGGAATGTCCGGATAGCACCTGTTTCGTGGACCGAGGATTTCGAGCGGAGCGGGCTAGGCGGAGAAGGCCACGGCGGCCGGACGGGGGTCCATCCCGAAGACCCAGCGGTCCCGGTCGTCGGCGATCCCGGTGACGTCGCCGCAGCGGCCGCACATCAGCGGACGCCACGAGGGGTCGTCGGCGCGCGTGCGCTGCATGTCCTCGAGCGCGCGGCGCATGATGTTGGCCGCGGCCGGGGTGAGCTGGCAGTCAGGACACAGCATGGTCTCAGGATGGGGCACGGTGCCCCTCGAATGTATGCATCGGTCCGTTCGGCGAGTGGCTTGAGAGGGCCGGAGCGTTGACTTTGGCCTCTGGAGCAAGTATCACCAAGCCAAGGTGGGATCACCTCCCGGGCGCCCTTCCCCGTCCCTCGTCCGCGCCGCCGCCGTGCTGCTCGGCGTGCTGTTGCTCGCCTCCCTTCCACAGGCCGCGGACGCAGGCACCAGGGGGAAGCTCCACTGGGCGGAGCGACAACTGCGTCAGCTGGAACACAACATCGAGACCGCGCAGAGCGAGCTGGCGACGGTCAAGAAGGAGATCCGGGTCGCGGAGGCCGCGATCCGCAAGCTGCAGGACGACCTCAACGCGCTCGCCGAACGGCTGACACTCGCCGAGGGCGCGTACGAGCACACCCGGGCCCTGATCCACGAGACGCACACGGCCCTGGTGGCGGCGCGGGCCAGGTACGAGCGCCTCCGCGACCGTATCGACAGCAGAGCGCGATCCCTCTACGAGCAGGGCCCGGGAGGGGAGCTCGAGTTCATCTTCGGGGCGAGCTCGATCGCCGACCTCAGCGACCGGGTGGAGTTCGTCGGCGCGCTGGCGGCCCAGGACGCCGACCTCGCGATCCAGACCCAGGTGATCTCCTCGGAGCTCGAGGACCAGCAACACCGGCTCGCGCTGCTGCGGGTGCAGCAGGAGGCGCAGCTCCGCGACCTGCGGGAGCGCGAGCGCGTGTTGAACGAGAAGTACCGGGAGCAGCGCCGCCTGGTGACCGACCTGAACGACAAGCGGGGCCGAGAGTCGTCCCTGCTGTCGAGCCTGGCGGATCGGAAGTCCCGGATCGCCGATCTGGTGGCCAGGTTCCGGCAGAAGCTGGCCGCCGAGGAGCGAGCCGCAGCGGAGGCGGCCCAGCGTGCGGCGGACACGGCGACGGCCACGGTTCCGGTGGCGAGTGGCGACGGGCCGTTCCGGGCCTGTCCGGTCCAGGGTCCTCACGCATACTCGGACTCCTTCGGCGCGCCGCGGTACGCCGGCGGCTACCACCCCCACGCGGGCAACGACATCTTCGCGCCGCGCGACACGCCGATCGTGGCCCCGTTCAACGGGTACGCGGAGGCCGACCCGAACGGTCTGGGCGGCAACGCGGTGATCGTGCGGGGGGCGGAGGGCTACGTGTACAACGCGCACCTCGACCACTACGGGACGCTGGGATCGGTGTCGGCCGGGACGGTGATCGGCTACGTGGGGAACTCCGGCGACGCCCAGGGCGGCGCGACCCACGACCACTTCGAGTGGCATCCGTTCACGATCCCCGCGAACCCGTATCGCAGCTCGTACGGCTACACGGTGATCGGCAGCGCGATCGACCCGTACCCCTACCTGAACCGGGTGTGCTGAGGGGGCTGTGCTAGCCTGAACGTGCGCCCCCGGGCGACGCGGTCCCATCGTCTAGAGGCCCAGGACACCACCCTCTCAAGGTGGAGACACGGGTTCGAACCCCGTTGGGACTACGACAGCTAGGCTCTCCCATTGATCCTTACGACGGGGCTTTCCGAGCCCACTCCTTACCCGAGCCCGTCCCGAGAATCCAGGCATCTCTGGAGGATTCCCGCCTTTCGACACGAATCGCTCGAGCAGGCATGATTCGGCCTGCCCGAGACCCGGGCACGCGGGAAGGAGCCGGGGATGAAGCGCATCGCTGCCCTGCTGGTGCTCACGACGGGACTCCTCGCACCTGGAGCGGCGGCCACCCCCGCCGCCGGGGGTCGACAAGGCGGGCACCGCCACGCCGACCGCCCAGTACGCGTGGGACGGCACCCGCGCTATCGCCTTCAACATGTCGGGCTTCACGAACGGCAACGACGCCACCTGCGGCAAGGACGCCCAGACCTACTGCGAGTACGTCCTCGTGCGCTACGACCTCCCCTTCCCGGCCGGATCGACCGCGGAGACCTATGACAAGCAGGCCGACTTTCGCATCGACAGCTTCGACCCGCCGAGCGTCACCGACTTCGATCTGCACGTCTACTCGAGCGACGCCACGGGGGCCAAGGGAGACCAGATCGGGGAGTCGCTCCAGAACTCTCCTCAGGATCCCTTCGACCGGCCCGAGCACGTGACGTTCAGCGTCGAGAGCACGCGCACGTACAACGCCGACGGCACGGTGGCCACGGAGAACATCACCACCTGGGTCCTGGGCGAGATCGTGTACTTCCAGTGCCCGAACTCCATGTACAAGGGCACGGCCAAGTTCCTCTGATCCCCCGGAGCCGGGCGCGTATGCTGCGGCGGCTTGGGTAATCAGCTTCAGATGGTCCGCCTGCTCGCTCTGCTCGCCGTGCTCGGCGTCACCGTGACGCTCTTCCAGGAGCCGCGCTCGCCCGCCGAGGCAGCGACGGGCCAGATCCAGCATGTCGTGGTGATCTACCAGGAGAACCACTCGTTCAACGAGATCCTGGGATGGATCTGCCTCAAGGAGAAACGGTGCAAGGGAACGGACACCGGCCTCCTTCGCAACGGCGATGTCATCGAGCTGCAGCGGGGGCCCGACATCGTGCCCGGCCTGAAGCACACGATCGCCGCGCAGCGGATCTCGATCAATAACGGGCAGATGAACGGGTTCTCGAAGATCCACGGGTGCACGGCCGCGCGGCACTACGCGTGCTACCAGCGGTACCGCGCGTTCCAGATCCCGAACCTCGCCGCGCTGGCACGCACGTTCACGATCTCCGACCACACCTTCGAGACCGACGTGGTCTCGAGCTGGGGCTCGCACATCGAGATCGTCGCCGCGCAGCTCGACGGCTTCACCGGCGACAACCCCGAACCGACGAAGGAGCATCCCGACGGGCCGGGGTGGGGCTGCGACAGCTACCGTGACGCACCGTGGAAGGCGACGGCGTCGAGCAAGATCGTCTGGGTGCCGTCGTGCATCCCGCAGGCGGACGGATCTGGGCCGTACCGGGCCTCACCGGTCAAGTACGTGCCGACCATCATGGATCGACTCGACGAGGCGGGCCTGAGCTGGCGCATCTACCGGCCCGGGAACGACCCCGAAGGCCCCCGGCTCCCGTACGGCTGGGCCATCTGCCCCACCTTCGCCGAGTGCCTGTACGGGCCGCAGGCCGCGGACGCCGTGGAGGACACGCAGGTCATCGCCGACGCGCAGTCCGGCCAGCTGCCGACCTTCTCGATCGTGATCCCCCAGGGCCGCAACTCCCAGCACAACGGGTGGTCGATGAGGATGGGCGACAATTGGATCGGCGACGTGGTGGAGGCCATCGAGAAGGGCCCCAACTGGAGCTCGACGGCGATCTTCATCACGTACGACGACTGCGGGTGCTTCTACGATCAGATGCCGCCGCCCGCGGGTCTCGGGGTCCGGGTGCCGATGGTGATCGTCAGCCCGTTCGCCCGGCCCGCCTTCACCGACACGAGCATCGCGACCTACAGCTCGATCCTCGCGTTCCTGGAGCACACCTTCGGTCTGACGCCGCTGACGGGCGACGACGCGAATGCGTACGACTACTCGGGCGCGTTCGACTACACCCAGACGCCGATCGCCGGGGTCGAGATGGGGCGCCATCCGCTCCCGCGGTGGGAGGTGGCGTACCTCCGCAAGCACCCGCCCCCGCCGGACGAGACGTGAGCTCGGCCTAGAAGCTGCTCGTCCCGTTCGGCGTGCCGAGACCCGTGGGGCCGTCGTAGCCGGCACCGGCCTGGCAGATCGCGCGACCTCCGCACGTCGTGGAGTTGGCGCCTGCCGTCACGTCGCGGAGCCCTGACGTGTTGGCGTAGGCCAGCGAGGCCGGGTAGGGCTGCGACACGGCGTTCGCCGCCAGTGCGTACACCCCGGCGATGATCGGCGAGGACAGGCTCGTGCCCCCCATGGTGAGCCAGCCCACCGAGCTCTTGTACTTCGTCGAGTCGTAGACGGCGGCTCCCGTCGCGGGGTCGGCGTCGGCGGCGACGTCCGCGGTGGCACGCGCGGTGCCGCACCCGACGGCGCTCCAGTTCCCCAGCGAGGTCTGCCATGCCGCGGCCTGGAAGCGGGCGCTGCAGCCGCTGCCGGCGCCGCTCCACACGGACTCACTGCGGTAGGAGTTGTCGGCGTTCACGAGGAGCGACGTCCCGCCGGCGGCCACGACCGTCGGGAGCGACGATGGGAACACGGCGCCGCTGCTCATGTAGCCGTTGTCGCCGGTGCTGGCCACGATGGCCACGCCCTGGTGGTCGTACGCAGCTTGATACGGCGTGAGGTCGATGACCCAGTCACCGCCCCCGTAGCTGTTCGAGACGGTGTTCGCACCGAGCAGGACCGCCCTGTTCTCGGCGGCGGCGAGGTCCGCGAAGCCGGCCGTGTTGGCCTCCACGAGCAGGATCCGGCAGTTCTGACAGATCGCGTGCGCCACCTCGACGTCCATCGCGGTCTCCTGGGCCCAGCTCGCGTTGGCAGGCGGAAGCGGTGACGCCAGCCCGTCCTGGTTGACCTTCTGGAAGCACGCCGTGGTGATCGTCGAGCTGCAGCTCGGGAACGCGGGGAGCCCGAACTGGACGTCGTACTTGTCGAGGTCGGCCTTGGCGGTGGGCCAGTCGTACGCGTCGACGATGCCGATGGTCTGCGGGGCCGGTGCCGCCGTCGGCAGGCTGTAGGCCCCGTGGAACTGGTCCGGGCCGTAGCCCGAGGGGCCCCTGGTGGCCAACGGGTTCCCCTGGGAGTCGGTGACGACGAGGGCGCCACACCTGGCCTGGGCACCCGAGGCCGGGCCACAGACCGCCCGGTAGTTGGCGTGGGCGTTCACCGCACCGGCGGCCGGCTCCCAGGAGAGTGCGGCGAGTGGCAGCAGGGCGAGCACGACACAGGACCGAACCAGGACTCGACGCACGGATCCCCCCCAGGAATGAGTCGGACAGAACGGGACCAGGGTATCGGAGCCGTCAAGGGCCCCCCGCGAGCCGGGGCACCTGGGAGCACTTCGGCATCCCGACCTAGACTTCGTTGGTGTCCCCGTCCCCTCCCAGCGGCGTCCGCTCGGGGGATCGCCGACTTTGGGCGTTGCTGCTGGCCCTGGCGCTCGTCGCCGCCCCGGCCGCGGCGCTCCGGGCCACCTGCGTCGGCGGGTCGTGCCACGGCTCGGCCCCGGTGAGCCTGCGGGTCCCCATCTGCGAGGTCCCGCGGGCCACACGACAGTTGCTCGCGGCTGGCTACTCCGACCTCACCTCCCCGGACGTCGTCGCGCTCTCGCCCTCCGGCCCGTCGAGGAGCGGACGCGAGGCGACGGTGCCGCTCGCGTTCTGGGGCAACGGTGTTCCCCATGGTGAGCTGAACCAAGGCGCGGGACTCGCCGACGTCACGCCCACGCTCGAACGGATCATCGGCATCACCGCGGGCCCGTTCCCCTCGGCCACCCGGACTGGCCGGCCCCTCGCTGGCGCGCGCGGCAGCGATCCCCCGAACCTCGTCCTGGAGGTGGTGTGGCGCGGTGTGGGGTCGGACGACCTCGGCCGGACACCGCCGTTCCTGCGTCACGCGCTCGACGTCGGACTGGGCACGCTCCACGCGTCCGCCGGCTCGTTGCCGGTCGACCCGGTCGCCGTGCTGACCACGCTGGGGACCGGCAGCCCGCCTTCGGAACACAGCGTGACGGGAGCGGTCCTGCGCAGCCCCTACACGGACGAGCTGGTCCGGGGATGGGATCCGCGCTCCACGCCGAGCGCCCTGCCCACCCTGGCCGACGACGTGCTGCGATACGGCCGCAGCGGGTCGACGGCGATCCTGGTGACCCCCGACGCACACGACGGGGGTGTCGTCGGCGGTGACTTCTACGTGGGGTCCGCGAGGCCGCGGATCCTGGTCCGTCCCGGCTCGGCCGCATCGCAGGTCGACGCCGCGCTCGGCGAACTGGACGGCGGTCTGGGCCGCGGACCGGGGACCGACGTGCTGGTCGTCGTGCTGCACGGATCCGTCCGGTCCCTCGACGCGGCGACCCGCTCGCTGGCTCGGGCCGCCGAGGACGCCTCCGGCGGGTCGATGACCGGCCTTGTCACGGCCACCGGATCGAAGGAGGCTCGGACGGAGCCGTCGGCTGCCGTGGTGCGCGGTCGCCTCGCCTCCGCGCTGGGCCATCCGGCCATCGCCGCCTCGACCGCCGGTGGGTTCTTCCTGCGGCCCGGTGTGTCATCCCAACAGGTGGCGGAGGCGCTCGTGCGGCTCCGGGTGGGCGGACGGCAGCCCTTCACGGATGCGTTCCCGACGTACGCGCTCTCGCTGGCGGGGTTCTGCTGATGGCCGTCGATCACGTGCACGCGGAGGAGCTGGTCGGTCCTCGGCCGCCCGGACGGGCCGGCCGGTGGAGCGCCACCCTGGCGATCGTCGCCGCCATGGTGGTGGCCGGCGTCCTCTTCGCTCGCTTCGCCGGGGGCGGGAGTGTGGCGAGGCTCAACACCTTCGTCCTCGTGTTCTCCTCCCTGCTCGTCCAGGCCCTGCCGTTCGTCCTGATCGGCGCGGTGGTGTCGGCCGGCATCGAGGTGTTCGTCCGGCCCTCGTTCCTGGCCCGCCTGGCAGGACTCCCCGCCAGGACCCAGCTCCCCGTGGCGGCGCTCTCCGGGCTGGCCTTCCCGTTGTGCGAATGCGGCTCGGTCCCGGTGGCGCGGCGGCTCGCTGCGAAGGGCATGTCCGGCGGGGCGGCGGTGGCGTTCATGCTCGCCGCGCCGGTGATCAACCCGATCGTCCTGGTGTCGACGGCCATCGCGTACCGAGGGCGAAGCATCCTGTGGCTCATGGTGGCGGGGCGGTTCGCGGTGGGCGTGATCGCGGCCGTCGCGGTCGGGTGGGTCGTGTGGACGCAGGGTCGAACGCAGCTGATCCGGGGAGGAGGGCACGAGGCAGGCCCCGTCGGCGCCACGCGCGCCGACGAGCCCCGCGCGACGACACCGAACCGAACCGCCGAGTACCTCCGGCACTTCTCCAACGACACGATGTTCATGGCCCGGTACCTGATCGTGGGGGCGGCGGCGGCCGCTGCGCTGCAATCCCTCGTCCCGCAGTCGGTGCTTCGCTCGGTGGGCGGCGTTCCGGTCGTGGACGTCCTGGCCATGATGGCGCTCGCGGCGCTGCTGTCGCTCTGCTCGGAGTCCGACGCGTTCGTCGCGGCGTCGTTCGTGCAGTTCGGCGCGGCCCCGCAGCTCGCGTTCCTGCTCGTCGGACCGATGTTCAACGTCAAGCTCGCCGCGCTCTACGCGGGGACGTTCTCCCGACGGTTCCTGCGGACCGTCGCGATCGTCGTCCTGACCGTGGTCTTCGTCGCCGGGCTGTGGATCGAGGTGTTCGTGCGATGACGATGCGACCGAGGGATCCCGGCGCGCTCATCACCGCGGCGGTGCTGGCCGTGTGGGCCGCGGCGCTGTGGTTCCTGGAGCTCAGCGATCGGTGGGCGCTGCTGCTGTCGACACGGACGCGGTGGGTGCTGGTGGTGGGGGCGGTCATCCTGACCGCCGGCGCGCTGGGTCGTCTCGCGACGGCGGGTGCCCGCCGCTCAGCCGGCGCCCTTGGGAGGCGCCACGTTCTGGGCCTCGCGTTCGTCGCCCTGCCGGCCGTCGTCGTCCTGGCCCTTCCCCCCACCACGCTGGGGGCCGCCGCAGCGTCGAGCCGAGGGGCGGCGGGCGGCGCGTACGTCTCGGGATTGTCGATCTCGACCACTGGGCCGCCGACGCTCATCGAGGTCGCCGCGGCCCGGTACTCACCGGACGTGCTCCATGCCCTGGGGCGCAAAGCGGGTGAGCGCGTCTCCTACGTGGGGTTCGTGAAGCGCGACCCCGACACGCCGAGCGATCAGTTCCTGCTCACGCGGTTCGTCATCACGTGCTGCGTCGCGGACGCCCTGGTCGCGGAGGTGCGCGTGGTCGGTCTCCAGGAGCAGGGCCTCCACGAGAACCAGTGGGTGCGGGTCTCGGGGCGCCTCTTTCCGGTCCGCGACGACATCCTGCTGCTCGCCGATCGCGTCCAGCGGATCGACAAGCCGGCGCATCCATACCTCACGCCGTAGCAGAAAGGGCACGCAAGTCCCGAAGGCGGCAACTCCCTTCGGTACAGTCGGTCGCGGTGCAACGCGTCTCCGTCACCGTCGTCGTCCCCACCTACGGCCGCCCGGAGCTCCTGGCCCGGTGCCTCGAGGCCGTGGTGGCCCAGGATCCCGCGGCCGATGAGGTCGTCGTGGTGCATCGGCCCGAGGACGAGGCCACCGCGACCTTCCTCGACATGTGGACGTCGGAGGATCGGGAGCGCCGGCGAGCGGTCCGGGTGGAGCGCCCGGGGATCGTCCCCGCGCTCTTGGCCGGAACCGAGGCCGCGCGCTGCGACGTCGTGGCGTACATGGACGACGACGCGATCCCCCGCCCGGGCTGGCTCGCCGAGGTCCAGCAGGGATTCGCCGACGCCACCGTCGGCGCGATCGGCGGACGCATCGTGGATCACGTCGACGGCCGGCTCGTCACGGGCCGGACCGAACGCGTGGGTGCCATCACCTGGTACGGCAGGATCATCTGGGCGCACACGCTCGAGACCGACTACCGGGGACCGGTCGGATTCCTGGCCGGCGCGAACATGACGATCCGCCGGGAGCTCGCGAACTTCGATCGCCGTCTCAAGCACACGCACAACGGGCACGCGATGGCGAACGACATCGACGTGTGCCTCGGCGTGTGGCGGGCCGGCAAGCGCGTGCTGTACACGCCGGCGTCTGAAGTCGAGCACTACACCACCTCGTTCCGGGATCCCTCGCTCGGGAGCCGCGTGTGGGGCGAGGGCGTCACCGTGGCCGCCGCGAACCACACGTACGCGGTGCTGAAGCACGTATCGCTCCCCCGCCGCATCGCCCTGCGCGTCTACGCCTACCTGATCGGTTCCTCGACGACGCCCGGCCCGGTTCGGGCCGCCGCGGAGCTCGCGCGGAGTCCCCGCTGGGGCCTGGCCATGGTCCGGAGGATCGGCCCGGCGTGGCGGGGCCGCCGGCTCGCCGCGCGGATGTACCGCGAGTACCGGGGTGGCGAGCCCGCGTGAGCGATGCCGCGTCGCTGCTCCGAGGAACGGTGGTCGTGCTGTCGCCGCATCTGGACGACGGGGTCTTCTCGCTCGGGGCGTCGATCGCGCAGGCGCAGCGCACGGGCTCGGCCGATGTCACGGTCCTCACGGTCTTCGGCGACGACCCGGGGTCGGACACGCCGGCCGGCTACTGGGACACGCGCGGCGGCTTCGACACCGAGGGCGCGTCCGCGCGCGCCCGCCGCGAGGAGGACCGCAGGGCGTGCGCCCTGGTGGGCGCCCGCCCGGTGTGGCTCGACCACGGCGATCTTCAGTACGAGCGAGGGGCGTCGGACGATGAGGTGTGGGCGGCGGTGGAGCCGCACCTCCGCGGCGCCGACACCGTGCTCGCCCCCGGATTCCCGCTCATCCACCCCGACCATGCCTGGCTCGCCAGAACCGCGCTCCAGCGGGGCGTGGGCGGCGCGATGCTCGCGCTCTACGTCGAGCAGCCGTACGCCGTGATCCGTCCGTGGTGGGCGGTGTGGCGGCGCCCGCTCGAGCCGGGGTTCGCCGAGGAGCTCCGCGGCGTGCTGCCCGGTCCGCCCCCCTGGCAGCCCCTCCCCGTCACGCCGGAGGATCGCGAGGTGAAGCTCCGCGCGTGCCTCGAGTACGCCACCCAGATCCCGCTGATCAGCCGGGTCTCGTTCGTGCCGCGGATGCGCCGCTACGAGGCGTCGCGCGGCGGTGAGACCGTGGCCGTCCTGTCGAGCACGAACACCCGCTCGTAGGGCGGCCCCCCGGAGGCGAGCTCGGTGTGGCGCTTCCTTCCCCACGCCCGCAGCGCGGGCTGCACCACCGTCATCGAGCCCCGGAGCTGCCGCATCCGCTGCTCGGCGCGGAAGAACCGCTCGTTCCACGGCACCGACATGGTGGTGCCGACCTGCACCGGCCCGAACGGCCGGAGCGCGTCGATCACCTGCTCCTCGGGCAGCTCGCCGTAGCTGATCTGGTGCAGGAGCCAGGGCTTGGGCTCGATGCCCTCGCGCTTGCACCACTCGAGCATGCGCAGATCCGACTCGTGCGCCGCGCGCCCGGCGGGCGTCACCACGATCACCCGGCCGCGCGCCGCGCGGGCCAGCTCGGCGCACGCGGTCTCGATCGATCGCTCCCCCTCGAAGTGCAGCAGCACGGCCACGCAGACCACGAGATCGAAGGCGCCCTCCTTGACCGGAAGCCGCATCGCGTTGCCGTACAGCGGGATGAGGGTCGGTGGCCGGCCGAACTCGAACACCAGATCCACGCCGATGAACGGCACGCGCCACCACGTGCCGATGCCCTCGCTGCCCGACCCGACCTCGAGCACAGCCGCTCCCGCCCGCAGTCGCCGGAGCTCCCGCATGACGGGTGAGAACCGTGGGATCTGGTGCGGCGCCCTGTGTGGTCGTCTCATGCTTCCGAGGTTCGCGGCGAACGGGCCTGTACTGTACGAAAGACGTGGATCGCGCGAGCCCCGACGAGACGCCCGGCGGGAACGGGTCGCCGGCCGAGCCCGATACGCGGGGCCTGGGACCCCTACTCGCCCGCAACATCCGAGCCCTCGGAGCCTCGACCGTGGTCGGCAAGATCGCGGGCTTCGCCTCCATGGCCGTGCTGGCCCGGTTCCTGGGGCTGGTGCAGTTCGGCCGCTACACGGCGGCCATCGCGCTGGTTTCGATCGCGGCGGCGCTCACCGAGGCCGGGACCGGCCGCTACGTCATCCGCGAGGGCGCGCAGAAACCGGAGCAGCTCGGGGACATCGTGGGGCGCATCCTCGTGCTGCGCGTCGCGCTGTCCGCGGCCACGCTGGTGGCGAGCGTCCCGCTGGGGGTCGCGCTCGGCTACGACGGATCCACCGTGGTCGCCGTGGCCATCTTCGCCGCGGCGTCGGGCCTGCGGCTCGTCGCCGGCACGTATCTCCTGACGCTGCAGGCCGTCGAGCGGCTCGGGGACCTGGCGCGGGTCCAGGCCTTGCAGTCGCTGCTCCAGGCCGCGGCCATGACCGTCGTGGCCATCGCCACCCGGGACTTCGTCGCCGTGTCGTGGGCGGTGTTCGGCGTCGCTGTGATCTATCCGCCGTGGGCACGGCGCACGCTGGCCACGCGGTGGCGGGGCCGGATCCGGTGGCGAACGGCCGGGTTCTGGTCGGCACTGCGCGTCACGACGCCGTTCGCGGTCACCTCGACGATGTTCGTGCTGCTGACGTACCTCGACTCCGTGATGATCCAGGCCATCAAGGGCGACCGCGAGACGGGACTGTACGGCATCGCGTACCGCATGCTGCTCGCGCTGTCGGTGTTCCCCACGGTCTACACGGAGTCGATCGCGCGATCGATGTCGTCGCTCGCCACGGAGGATCGCCGGGCGATGGAGCGCGTGTACGCGCGCGCCGTCACGCACCTGCTGCTCCTGGCGCTGCCCCTCGCGGTCGGCGGGGCCATGCTCAGCCGGCAGCTGATCGTGGCGGTGTTCGGCGGGTCGTACGCGGACGCGGCGCCCGCGCTCGCCATCCTCGTGGTGACGCTCGTGATGGTGTTCCCCGGCTACGTCAACGTCACCGCCGCATACGCACTCGGACTGGAGCGATGGCTGGCTCGCGTGCTACCGGTCGTGGTGGGCGCGAACGCCGCGGCGAACCTCGTGGTGATCCCGTTGTTCGGGATGAAGGGCGCGGCGGGGGCGACGCTCGGGGCGGAGCTGCTGTTCATCGCGCTCGCCGCCGCGCGGCTCGCGCGCGCCGGATTGCGGCTCGGATCGCCGGCCGCCCTCGTGAAGGCCGCGATCGCCACCTGCCTGATGGCCGCGACGGTGTGGCCGCTGCGCAACGCGGAGGTCGTCATCCCCATCCTCGCGGGAGGAGCCGTGTACGTCCTCGCGCTCCTTCTCCTGCGGACGTTCGATCCCAAGGACCGCGAGCTCTTCTCCGGGTTGGTGCGCCGGGGCCCCATGCCCGAGCCGGCGGAGATGCCGATCGAGATGTGAGCGTGCGGTCGGCGCCTGGCGAGTCCCACGGTCTCGAGTGTTGGGACGAGACTAACGTTCTAGGTAAGTGACTGCACTCCCCCTGCTCGCGTCCTCGGGGGGTCAGTTCACTCCGACGATCTGCTGCGCTCTTGCGAGCTTCAATGGTCGGAATCCAGAGGCAAGGGCTCGGACGCCCCTCTATCCTACCCTAGATGTATGAGCCCTTGCTTTCAACTCGAAGTGTGACTTGTCGTTTCGCTCAAGATACGCAACAGCAGACACACGACCGTTCACCTGGAGCTTCCCATATATCCTTGAAAGATAGTTTCGAATCGTCTTCTCAGCGAGACCGAGTCGGCTGGCGATCTTCGCACTAGTCTCTCCTTCAGCAACCAGCTTGAGAATGAGTTCCTGGGTGGGCGTGAGGCGCGCAAGCCTGGGGTCCCTCAGGAGGGTCCCAACCCGCTCGAGTAACCCAATTAGCGTTGAGGCAGCCTGCTGACCCAAAGAGATACCACCGTGCCGGACCTGAAGTATTGCCCTAACGATTTCCGATGGCGCAGAGGATATACCAAGAACGCCGGAAGCCCCTCGATGAAAGTAACCCATGAGCTGCATCTCCCGATGACAGTCCGCAAGAACGAGAACAGCCGCCCCCGATACGCGGGTCAGCGAGTCGTAGATTTCGGTGCCTCCGTCGTCAACGGATGAGTCTAGTAGCACGACATCTGGCCTGAGGCTTACCACCAAATCGAGAAGCACAGAGGGAGTGGCCGCCGCTCCGCAAACAAGTAACTCTTCGCCATGGGCCTCCAGAATCGCGCGCAAACCCTCTCGAACGAGATCGCTTGTGTGCGCAATGAGCACCCGCGTCAGAGGCATCTGGGAGTCCTCTCTGTTCTTGAGTAGGCCGCCAGAAACGATATTTCGTGAAGCGATGGCAGGGTCCTCTTTTTCAGGACAACGCAGAGGGACTCGGATGTCCCTCTTTCGAGGGGACATGTCCCTGGGAAGGAGAGACAAGCGCCCGATGTATCCCGTCTCACGTGAATTGAGCATGTCTTCAAGACGCGAGGCCCCATCGAGGGCCAAAGGGAAGGAGGAGTCATATGCACCGGTTCCATCTTCGAAGGGCTGCCCTCAAAAGGATCGGATCAAGGGCGAGCCAAAGCCCAAACGGGAGATGCACCAAGGGCGTGGCGGCCTTGGTGGCGTTGTACTCCGCCTTGTTAGGCCTGCTTCCGACACATGCAAATGCTTCTGTAAGCAGCGGTTGCGCCGTGACCCTATACGAAGACGTCAGCTACGGCGGGGCTAGTCGCATTCTGCTCGGCGATGTAGAGACCCTCGGATCAATCGGTTGGGACGATCGTGCATCCTCTATCAAGTTGTCTCCAGGATGTATCGTCAGGTTGTACGCGGATCCAGCCTACTCGGGTACCGAGTCTATCTTTACTTCTAATCAGCCAGATTTCACCAGCATCGGGTGGAACGACATCGCCTCATCGATCCAGATGGGCGTCGCAGGATCTACCGCGGCTATCTGCGCCCAAGCCGTCTTCCAGCCGCTCTGCCAACGAGTAGTAGCGACGTACGGGTCGATGGGCATTGCCAGCGATGCGATTGCACTCATCGACGATGTAATGGTCTCTGTCCCAGCGGATGCTAAATTTCCATTCGACCCTCTAGACGAGGCTGGAGCAGGGAGTGAGGGAGTGGGTGTGACAGACCAAGGTGGAGGGAGCCACTATCAGAATGCACCTCTCTTGAACAACGGATCAAACATGAGAGGCGGGAACTCGGGATTCTCAGCCGATGCAGGCGCTCGACAGATCGGAGATCCCTGGATCTGCTCGAAGGGAACGACCTCAACGGGCTTCTTTTACGGGTCGAGCACGATGTACCGACCAACGAATCCCCCCAGTGGATCGCTTTGGTATAGAGCCTGGGGGCAACAGATCACTGGGACACCTTCGGGACACGAGATCCATGCCCTCACACAGGGTGTAGCGCTCCCCCACGTGCCCAATACCCTCGTGCAGTGGGATCCTGGATCGTACGAGCAAACGGGGGCGCCACGGACCTATACGATCGGGGTCAATGTTTACGGGCTGGGACTTTCTACGTCGCGGACTGATTATCCAGACTTCGCTGGTGGTAGCCCGACAAACAGCCAGGGCACAAGGTACTCCACGGGCTGGTATTCCTTCGATGGCATAACCCTAAGCCGGGACGGCTTCGGAGCAACAGCTTGGGGGATCCCCAAAACCCTTCCAAGGGTAACGTTCCAGCTAACGTGCGGCATGGTCATCGATGCGTGAACCTTCTCATCTGCGCAGGTTGGGAGGGGCAGTTGCGCTGCCCCTCCTCCTGCTCGTAGCGTGCCAGTCTTCGCACGTCGCCGCTGGCGCTACTCAGGGACCGCGGTCGGACGATCTCAACCCGCGACATTCGTGGGTCGGACTAACATTCGTTGTCCCACAGCGTTCGGGCTTGGCTCACTACCTCGCTCTGGTTGACCCGGCGAACGAATCTGGAAAATCCGCAGTAAAGCTCGTTCCCATCGACGTCAAAGGCCCCGCGGGGCTCGCTGCTGTTAGCGCCGGCCGAATTGCTGTTGCTGGAACCACCGGAAGGATCGCTCTCGTAGACATCCATACCAATCGTATGATCAGGCAACTCGACCTTGTCCCTCAAGGAACGTCAGAATCTGAGCGAACCAACTCCGGCTATACGGAGAGTCCTGCAGCCGCCTGGGAGGTAGTCAGAGCCCCCGACGGATTTCTGTACGCAACCGTGGATTGGATCCCCCGACATTCGGGGTTCGTGTACAGAATCGACCCAGAAACATTTCGCCCATTGGCTAAGGTTCGAGTGGGACCAGGCCAAGGGGGAACGGCCTTCGACCAAGGGAATCGACTGTGGACCATAGGTCAAGAGCTAGGGTCCACCGTTTCCATCGTTGACACTTCGGACATGCAAGTCCAGACCAAGCCACTTCACGGGGGACCTGAAGAGATTGCGCTAGGCCCTTCTGGCAAAATGTACGTTACACTCCTAGGGCAGAACCGCGTCGCCATTCTCAGCGCGACAGGGAAGGTTACGGGTTTCATACCAGACATTGGCCCGGCTCCTTGGGGAATATCCATCAATTCGAAGGGCGAGGGAGTGGTGGCTGTAGCAGGGTCGGCGACGTCGCCTGGAGGTCTGATGGTTATTGACTTCAGGACTCACAGTGTGATCAGAAGAATTTCGGCTGGTAAGGCCTGCCCCCGACCTCGGGAGGTTGTCCTCATAGGCAGGTCGGCCATCGCAACCTGCCTCGGCTTGCCGGGCGTCGCTGTCTTCTCTATTGATTCTGGAACATTGCTCGACTCGGTTCGACTTGCCCCACGTGTCGTTCCCGGATTTGAATCCAATATTGAACCACGGGGCCTCACGGTCATCCCTCCATCGTCCACTTGACCAGCTGAGTCATTCGACCATCTGAACTGGCAGAACAATTCGAAGGGGGGGACGGCCGCACGTTGCACGACTTGTTAGAGGTCACGGAACCAGTGGGAGAAGGAGCCATAAACGGATGTTAGAAGTACTTTCATGTGCTCTGATCTCGGATCTTCCGTCCCCTACGGACGAAAGGTGCGCCAGCCCTCCACGAACCCGCCGGGCAACCCGAAGATGATCCCCCGGCGCCAGTACGTCCACAAGGGTCCGCCTCGGATGGCCCCCGCGACCAGGCCGCCGACGGCGTGCAGCAGGTCGCTCAGGATGAAGCGCAGCATCCGCAGATCGCCGCGTCGGAGATGCTTCGCGTAGAACGCCCCCTGAGCCCGCCCGTACCCCACGTAGATGCGGTTCAGCTCCTCCGAGGAGCGCCACGCGTGGTGCCAGACGAGGAGGTCGGGCTGGTACACGAGGCGGCGGCCCGCACGCAGCCACCGGTACGTGAGGTCGTTGTCCTCCGCCGCGGGCAGTCGCTCGTCGAACCCACCGAGCTCGAGGATCGCCCGGCGGTCGGCGGCCATGTTGGCCGGGTACAGCGCGGCGCAGTTCAGCGTTCCCGTGTAGTCGCGCGGGCTCGGGTCGTCGCGGCTCCAGATCTTCTCGCCCTCCGCTCCCGCCTGCGGCACGCGTCCGGTGAGGATGGCCGTGGGATCACGCTGCAGGTGATCCCAGCACTGCCGGACCCAGTCGGGGGCCACGGTGCAGTCGTCGTCGACACCCAGGATCCAGTCGTTGCCGGCCGCCCGCAGCGAGACGTTCCGGGCGTGGGCAACGCCGCGGCGCTCCGCGTCGACGACCCGCGCGTTCAGGTCGGCGAAGTTTGCGACCACGGCCTTGGTCTCCCCGTCCTCGCTCTGGTCGACGACGACGACCTCGGCGGGCCAGGTGTCGCCGGCCCGGATCGACTCGAGCAGCGCCCGCAACAGCGCCGGGCGCCCGATCGTCGGGATCAACACGCTGGCGGGGATGCGGTCGGTCACGGCGCCGCCACGGAAGGGGTTCGCGCGAGGGATGCCCACGGCGAGTACAGCAGGCGCAGGCCGGCGCCGCGGGCGGCGGCGGAGGGATCGGCCTCGCCGGTCAGGAGCTCGCGGCGAACCGCCACGACGCTGGCCGCGGGGAGCGTGTCGACGTCGCCGTAGTGCATGGGCTCGATCGGGACCGGCCGTCCCCCCCGCGTGACGGTCGGCGCGGCGGAGACTTCGGCGCCCGGCGCGGGACCGCCGAGCACGCCCACCGTGGGGTCGAGGAACGCGCGGTGGATCTCCGCCAGCCATTCCGAGGTCGCCGTCACGGCAGCCGGGAGGTAGGCCACCACATCGGCGGCCGCCTCGCCCTCGAGGACCCGCTGGGCCTCCGTGCCCCGCTCCACGACGGCGACCACGGGATCGGGGGGCGGCGGAACCGCCCGCCGCGGCCTCGGCGGCGCCACGCGGTCGAGCACGGCGTACACGGGGACCGAGGCGAGGTTGCGGGCCAGGATCAACCCGGAGTGCACGCCCACGCCGAGCATCCTCGCGGCCGTCAACCGGGCCCGGAGGTTCGCCCGGCGCCGGGCCAGCCGTCGCGGCGAACGGAACACCGAGTCGGCGCGGTAGCGGATCGACACCAGCACCTCGGGGATGTTGCGGAGGTCGGAGCGCTTCGCCATCCGGATCCAGAGATCCCAGTCCTCCCAGTCCACGCGGCGCAATCCGCCGACCTCGCGGAACACCGACGCGCGCATCATCACGGGCTGCACCAGCGCGCAACCCCGTCGCAGGAACCGGCGGATGCCCTCGGGGTCGGTCGGCGTGCGCCACCACTGCTGCTCGCCGCCGAACTGACGGGCCCACGCCCCGACCGCAGACGTGCGGGGGTTGGCGTCGAGGACCTCGATCTGTCGCTCGAAGAGCCGGGGGTCGTACACGTCGTCCCCGTCGGCGCGCGCGATGAGCTCGCCGGTGGCGAGGGCCATGCCGCGATTCGTCGCGGCCACGTAGCCCTCGTGCTCGGCGCGGACCAGCCGCACGCGAGGGTCGTTCGTCGCCTCGACCGCGTCCGCGGTGCCGTCGTGGGAGCCGTCGTCGACGACGATCAGCTCGATGTCCCGGAAGGTCTGGCCGAGCACGCTGCCCACCGCCTCGCCGACGTAGCGCTCCACGTCGTACACGGGCATGACCACGGACACACGAGGCATCAGCGCGGCCTCCGGGACGGCGACGCATGCACGACCCGGGCGATGGCCGAGCCGGCCACCTCGGCGGCGTTCGACCAGCGAAGGTTCGCGGCGTTCGCCGCGCCGGTCTCACCGAGGCGCCGGCGTTCGCCGGGGTCGTCGAGCAGCCGCCGCATCGCCCCGGCCAGGGCGCGCGGGCTCGGCTCGACCAGGACGCCCCCTTGAAGGGCGTCGTGCTGCTCGCCCACCGCCGGGATGTCGTACGCCACGTACGGGACGCCGCGGGCGGCGGCCTCGGTGATCGCCAGCCCCCAGCCCTCCCGCGTCGACGGGAGCACGAGCACGGCCGCGCCCCGGATGGCCTCGTCCAGCTCGGCGTCGCTCACGCGGCCGGCGAACGTGATCGAAGCGCCCAGGGGTCCCGCCAGCTCGCGGAGCGCCGGTTCCTGCGGCCCGCTCCCGATCACCACGGCCCTGACGGCGACACCCTCGGAGTGCAACATCGCCACGGCGTCGAGGAGGTCCGCCGCGCCCTTCTGCTTCACGAGCCTGCCGACGAACACGACGCGGTCGCTATCCTGTGCGGAAGCGCCGCCGTGACGGGCGGGAAGGTGATCCGCGCCGGCGGGAACCACCGTCACCGGGCGGTCGCCGGCCAGCGGACCGAGCCGCCGAGCGGTCGCCCGGCTGTTGACGAGGAAGGCGTCGGGGCGCAGCCATCGAAGCGAACGTTCCAGCCCGACGTGGCGCGCGGTCCCCGTCAGGGGGCCCTTGATCCGCCAGCTCTCACGCCAGCCGTACACGTCGTGGACGATGCCCACGGTCGGCACGCCCGCTCGGTGCGCCGCCCACGTCGCCGGCGCGAGCGCCGAGTACTGCGCGAGCACGGCGTCCGGGCGGGCCCTTCTGATGCCCGCGCCGATGGCCCGCGCGAACGCGACCCGTCCACCGCGCACGCGATGCACCGGGATCCCTCCGGCGACGTGATCCTCATCGGCCTCGGCCGCCGCGCGAGCGATCACGGAGACGTCGTGGCCCCGAGCGGACATCGCTTCCAGGAGGGCTCGCAGCCAGGTCTCGGCTCCGCCGACCTGCGGCGCGTACTTCGGTGTGCACACGAGGAGCCGCAGGTGCAGCTCGGGGTCGGTGGTCGCTCGGTCCCCGCCCGTCTCGGTGGCGGGCGAGCTCACCGGATCGGTTGCGGTTGGCGGTCGTCGGCTTCCCACGGCCGCGTCGTGAACAGCCGGCGCAGCTTCATGACGATGGCGACGGGCCCGAGGACGGCGATGCCAACGACGGGCCACAGGGGCGCG
Organism: Actinomycetota bacterium; assembly: GCA_046263085.1. Taxonomy (GTDB): domain Bacteria; phylum Actinomycetota; class UBA4738; order UBA4738; family JACQTL01; genus JBHELK01. The sequence goes on along the minus strand of JBHELK010000034.1, from coordinate 2,679 downwards.
CTCGCCACCGCGCCGACGAACGTCGCCACGGCGAGCGTGTCTCCCGCGCCGAGGCGGATGCGCCCGGTCACCCGGAGCATGTGCTTCTGGTCGATCTCGGCCTCGGAACGGTGCTCGCGCCAGTGCGACGGGAACGCCGCGCTCACGTAGAAGAACCCGAGGTACATGGCGACCGCCACGATCGTCCACCACAGGCCCGTCGGGGCGTCCGTGCGGTAGGCGCCGATCCCCATGCCGATGATCAATCCGGTGTCGCGCAGGCGGTCGCAGAGTCCGTCGGCCACGTAGCCCCCGCTCGTCTCGAGGTGCTTGGCCCGGGCCACCTCGCCGTCCATGGCGTCGAGGAGCTTCGCGATCAGGGCCAGCACGCCCCCCACCACGAGCGCCGGGTAGGTGGCGTAGCCGAGCAGCGCGCCCGCCCCGAGCCCGAGCCCCAGGCCGAGCGCAGTGATCTGCCAGGGGCGCACGGGGGTGCGCGCGACGAGGAGTGAGAGCGGAAGCGAGACGCGTCGGAACAGCAGCCACCCGAAGAGCGTCTTGATCTTCTTCTGGGCGTGCGCGGCGTCGAGCCCGGGAGCCATCATCGTGTCGGCACCGGGCGGGTCTGTCGAGGTGATCTGCCCATGTCCAGGTTCCATGTCGGCCTCCGCCGGCCTCCGCTGTAGGGCACGCGGGACCGAGGCCGGCCGCCCGCCCGGCGGCTCGTCCCCGAAGAGCCAGTATCCCACCAGACCCGGCCCGGAAGGGCCAGTTCCCCGCCCCACCGCCAGGAGCCTAGGCTGGTGCTCCCGTGGCTGCCGGCACCCCGATCGTGGATCCTCGCCCCGTCGACCATGAGGCCGTCCTGCGGGCCGTGTACGGGGCCGATCCCGCCTTCGTGCACCCCGACGTCGGGTTCCTGCGCCGGGTGCTCTCCGGGCGGGCGGCGTATCTGCGGCACGGAACGGCCAGGGCCTTCGCCCTGCGGGGCGACGCGTTCGCCGTGGCCTTCGTCGATCCGCGCCTCCAGCACCGAACCGGGCGGCCCATCGGCTCGATCGGGTTCCTGGAGGCGACGTCCCAAGACGCAGCCGGCGGGGTGCTCGACGCGGCCTGCGACTGGCTGCGATCACACGGGGTGCAGGAGGCGTGGACGCCGTTCAACGGCAACACGTTCTTCGGCGTCGGTCTGCGTGAGGACCGGTTCGGCGAGCCCCCCTTCGTCGGATGCGCACACCAGCCGAGCTCCTTGTGCTCGTGGCTCGAGGTGGCGGGGTTCCGGCGCGTCGCCGGATACCGCAACTACGAGATCGATCTGACCGGCAACGCCTGGCGAGGCCCGTCGTCCCGGCCGCCGGCGGGCGTGAGCTTCCGCACGGCCGTGCGGCGGCGCTTCCGTGAGGAGGTGGCCACGTTCATGGACCTGCACAACGCCGCCTTCCAGGAGGTGTGGGGCGAGTCGGAGTTCTCCCGCGAGGAGGCGCTGGAGCTCATGGGACGGGCGAGGCTCGCGATCCCGCCCTCGCTGTTCCAGTTCGCCGTCGCGGATGGCCGCGAGGTCGGCATGGTCCTGTGCATGCCGGACGTGAACGAGGTCCTGGCTCCCCAGCGGCGGACGCTCACCTCGCCGAGCGGGGTCTGGAAGATGGCCGCGCGGCGGCGGAAGGTGCGCAGCGCCGGCCTGCTCGCCGTGGGGCTCGATCCGGCCTGGCAGGGCCGAGGGATCGGGACCGCACTCGTGGCCCGGGCGTGCGAGGAGGCCGCCCGGCTCGGCTTCGAGCGGGTCGAGTACGCCCTCGTGGCCGAGTCGAACGACGCGTCCAAGTCGACCGTGGCGCGATTCGGCGGCAAGCTGTGCCGGACGTTCGGCGTCTACGCGAAGCAGCTCACAGCTCGGTAGGCCGGGGCTCGTCCCCGGCCGGAGGAGGTCCGATGGACGAGGGCAAGCACCACGGTGGCTGGGCCATGGCCCGCACGCTGAAGGAGATCGGCATCGACCGCGTGTTCGGCCTGGCGGGCGGGCACGTCATGGCCTTCTTCGACGGATGCCTGACCGAGGGCGTCACCGTGGTCGACACCCGGCACGAGCAGGCCGGCGTGCACATGGCGGAAGGATGGGCGCTGTCGACCGGCGAGGTCGGGATCGCCGCCGTGACGGCCGGGCCCGGGCTCACGAACGCCGCGACCGGCATCGTCAACGCGCAGCAGGCCGGATCGCCCGTCGTCGTGATCTGCGGCGACACCGCCACCGAGCTCGACCATCGAGAGGCCGTGCAGCAGATCGAGATCGACCACCTCTACGGGCGCGTCGCCAAGTGGACGCGCACCGTCCGCGACCCGAAGCGCCTGGCGGCCTCGCTGAAGGAGGCCATCCACGTGGCGCGCAGCGGACGGCCGGGCGCGGCGGTCCTGCAGGTCCCGATGGACGTGTCGATGGGAGACGCCGTGGAGCAGGAGCCGTGGGACGCGCCGGTGAGCCGCAGCGCTCCCGATCCCGCCGACGTCGAGCGAGCGATCGAGGTCCTGACGGGGACGGAGCGCGCCACGATCCTCGCCGGGTCCGGCGCCCACTGGTCGAGAGCGGGCGACGCGTTGCGCGAGCTCACCGAGCGCACCGGTCTCCCCGTGACCACGACATCGGCGGCGCGCGGGCTCCTCCCCGACAACCACCCGAACTGCCTCGGCTACCTCCTGCACGGC